>CAJOHR010000014.1 GCA_905234425.1 uncultured Oscillospiraceae bacterium
CATTATAGTTGCAGATTTAGATAAGTTTTGTAATCATGCAACGACTATACTCCATTACTATCTTGATATACTTCCAGGCGATGTCACATATAGCTTGTTCTACTTATTAAATGAAAGTATTGCTTGTGGTAATCTAGTTCGCTTTATTAATATCATGATAAGGAGTAATAATACAAATGATCTTTTGCTTTCTACATGTATTCCTACATCGTATTCCACAGGAAGGGTTGAGTTAGAGGATACTTGTAAGGCAGTTTTGACAATTTGTGAATGGGTTAATAATGAATATGAATTGTTACAAAAAACACCTAACACAGACAACAAAGGTTTTAATAACAAGATTAGTATCCCCCTTTTCTAACTAAGTGTTCTGTGCTGGCTTGTTTGGCCTAATTTATGATCCCTGTTTTGCATTATTACGCTAACAGTGATATCTATTTCGTAGTCCAAACCCAAAAAGTCCTTACTCGAACTATTAGGTTCAAAAAATTTGGGCCGTCCGAGTAAGTTTGAATAGCGTGACGCGAAGCGCCACATCCAAAATGCTCATGGATGTGGCGCTTCGCACTTTTTATCGTATTGGAGAGGCTGTCCGGGTTTGCGTCTTTTATCCTGTTAGCAACTGCAAGATCTTCCTTAATAGGGCTTAGGAATTGTTCAAAAGGTTCAGATAGTTCTGGGTCTATCTTCATCTCGTCGCCATTAAAAATCAGGAAACGCTTAAAAATCGCTTGATTTAAGAGCCTTTTCGTATGAGCAGGAGCCATCCTGTACGTCCGGCCACAATCCTCAATCAAGTCCTTGATACACACTGTGCAGCAAAAGAATGTATTGCAATCCGTCGTACAATATGATAGAATAATATGAGAAAGGCGGTGTGAAATATGGCAGTCAAGAGCGCGAATGTGACGGCTCGGGTGGAGCCGGAGATCAAGGAACAGGCGGAGGCAATCATGGCGAAGCTGGGGATTCCGGCCTCTACAGCCATCAACATGTTTTACCGGCAGGTTATCCTGTGGAATGGGATGCCCTTCCGCCCGTCCATTCCGATGAATCGCCCCAAGGCGCTGAATGAATTGACCCGGGAGGAATTCGATTCCAGGATGGCGAAGGGGCTTGCTCAGGCAAAGGCCGGACAGTCTGCTCCGGCAGACGAGGTGTTTGACCGGATTCTCGGAGAGCTTGCGAATGGATAAGTTATACACGGTCAACATTACGCCCCGTGCGGAGGAAGCCGTGCGGGAGATTGCCCGGTATATCGCATACGAACTGCTGGCGCCAACCACAGCGATCCGACTGGTGCAGCGCATCCGCGAGGAGATATTGACGCTGGACCGGATGCCGGAACGAATCAACCTGACCCCGGAGGAACCGTGGCACAGCCAGGGCGTGCGGAGAATGTTGGTCAAGAACTACTATGTCTATTTCTGGGTCAACGAGGATCGCGATACAGTGGAGGTCACCGACGTGATTTACGCCCGCAGCGATCAACCATCCCGACTCCTGGATATGGAAGCGATGCTGGATCAATAAAAGAACACGGAATAGATATCGTGAACTTTTATCCCCGATTTTCGGGGATAAAATGTTTTATATAGAGAATAACGGCTTGTTTTTTGATTGGAAAAGGGGCTGAGCTCAACGAGATTACGTTGAGCTCAGCGCCTTTTTGCGTTTCCACGCGAAAAACTGATATAATCGGTGCGCATCCAAAGGACGATTCGTTGACGGCGGGGACGCTTATCCCATAAGCACGCGGACCTCCAACGTGCTGCCAGGCGAACTGACGGGCAGGATATTGCCCCGGATCGGACTGCCGTCTGTGTAGATTTGCTTCACGCCCTTTTGAACGCCGTCGGGGTTCTCCACGGTGATGCGGTAGGTGGCGCCCCGGTAGCGGCGTGTGACGGAAAAGCGCTTGAGACCCGTTGGGATGCAGGGATCAATCTCCAATCCGTCCAAACCGGGCTTGATTCCCAGGATCGCCTGGGAGATGCTCAGGAAGGTCCAGGCGGCGGTGCCGGTGAGCCAGCTGTTCTTGGCCTCGCCGAAGCTGGGGGCGTCCTTTCCGGCGATCATCTGGCTGTAAACGTAGGGCTCGGTGCGGTGGATCTCGCTCAAATCCTCCAGATAGGCGGGGGCGGTCCGACGGTAGACGGCGAGGGCCCGGTCCCCGTGGCCCAGCTCCGCCTCGGCGCAGACGATCCAGGGATTGTTGTGGCAGAAGATTCCCGCGTTCTCCTTGTAGCCGGGGGGATAGCTGCTGATCTCTCCCAGCTCCAGGCGGTAGCGGGTATAAGCGGGCTGGAGCAGCACGATTCCGAATTCCGTGTCCAGCCATTCCTCCACGCTGTGGAGCGCCCGGGCCGCCTGTCCGGTCTCCTTGCCGATGCCGGCCATGACGCACATGCCCTGGGGCTCAATGAAGATCTTGCCCTCCTCGCATTCCTTTCCGCCTACCACATGGCCGAAGGCGTCGTAGGCCCGGCGGAACCACGCCCCATCCCATCCGGCGGTCAGCACGGCCTGATCCATGGCTGTGACGGCTTCCTCCGCCGCCCGGGCCTCATCCTCCAGCCCGCGATGGCGCAGGATTTCCGCCCAGGCTTGGCCGTATTTGACAAACATGCCGGCGATGAATACGCTTTCCGCCACCGGCCCCTCGCTGGGACCGGTCACCTGGAAGCTCTCTCCCGGATGCTCGGAGAAGCAGTTCAGGTTCAGGCAGTCATTCCAGTCGGCCCGGCCGATGAGCGGCAGGCCGTGGGGGCCCAGATGGGTGCAGGTATACCCGAAGCTGCGCCGCAGATGCTCCATCAGGGGCGCGGCCAATGCGGGATCGTTATCGAAGTCGCAGGGCTCATCCAGAATGCTCCAGTCCCCGGTCTCACGGAGATAGGCGTCCGTTCCGGCAATGAGCCAGAGGGGATCGTCGTTGAAGCCGCTGCCCACGTCCAGATTCCCCCGCTTGGTCAGAGGCTGATACTGGTGATAGGCGCTGCCGTCAGGGAACTGGGTGGCGGCGATATCCAGAATCCGCTGGCGGGCCCGTTCCGGGATCATGTGGACAAAGCCCAGCAGGTCCTGGCAGGAGTCCCGGAAGCCCATGCCCCGGCCCATGCCGCTCTCATAATAGCTGGCGGAACGGCTCATATTGAAGGTCACCATGCACTGATACTGATTCCAGATGTTGACCATCCGATCCAGCTTTTCGTCGCCGCTGGATAGCTGATAGCCGGAGAGCAGACTGTCCCAGCGAGCGGCCAGGTCCGTCCAAGCCCTGTCAAAGGAGGCGTCGTCCCCATAGCGTGCCATCATGGCCTTCGCCCTGGTTTTGTTGATAACATTGGGCGCTTCCCATTTCTCGTCCCGGGGATTCTCCGCATATCCCAGCCCAAGGATCAGACTTCGAGTCTCCCCTGGCTCCAGGGAGAAATCGAATTGCTCCGCGGCCACAGGCTGCCAGCCGTGGGCGATGCTTCCGGTGCAGCCGCCGCCGAATACGGCCTCGGGATGGGCTGGACTTCCGTAGACGCCCATAAAGGATTCCCGGGCGGTGTCAAAGCCGTCTGGAGCCTGATTGGCCCAGAAGAAAGCGTAGTGGTCCCGCCGCTCCCGGTACTCCGTTTTGTGGTATATGGCGGCGCCATCCACCTCCACCTCGCCGGTGGAGTAGTTCCGCTGGAAGTTGGAGGCGTCGTCCATAGCGTCCCAGAGGCAGAACTCCAGATAGGAAAAGAGAGAGGGGGCCTTTCGGGCCGGGCTTTCGTTGCGCAGGGTCACCCGCATGAGAAGGCATTGATCGCCCTCGGGGACAAAGAGCTCCTGCCTGACGCAAAGCCCGTCCTTCGCGCCCTCGATCACCGTGTATCCCAGCCCGTGGCGGCAGACATACCGGTCCAGCTCTGCCTGTACCGGCTGCCAGCCGGGATTCCATACGGTTTCGCCATCTTTAATATAAAGATGAAAGCCGTCGGCGTCCAGAGGACAGGCGTTGTAGCGGTAGCGCGTGATGCGGCGCAGGCGCGCGTCCCGGAAGAACGCATAGCCTCCGGCCGTATTGGAGCAGAGGGCAAAGAAGTCCTCGTTGCCCAGATAATTGATCCAGGGCAGGGGTGTGCGGGGCGTTTGGATCACATATTCCCGCCGGTCGTCGTCAAAGAAACCGAATCGCATGATAGAATCACCTCAGTAAACGATTAAGTTAATACGATCGTCCTCAGATTATCCTATTTCAAGGGAAAAATCAAGACTATTTTATAAAAATAATAGGGTAAAACGAAATTAATATCGGAAAGATCAAAACCGGCAGATTCCCTGCAATCGATATGTTGTGCAATATGCGCAATAAATCGAGATATTAACTGTACAGAACTAACGAATCTGATGATGCTTTTCAAAAATCTATTGCATTAATTCACAAAATGCTGTATGTTGTTGCTGTGAAAACGATTAAGTAAGGAGCGGTGACAGTGGTTTCCATCAAGGACATAGCGCAGCAGTGCGGCGTGTCTGCAGCCACCGTCAGCAAAGCGCTCAACGGCCACAGTGACATCGGGGAGAAAACCCGCCAGCGGGTCCTTCGCGCAGCGGAGGAGCTGGGATATACCGCCAACGCCGCGGCCAGGGCCCTGAAGACGAACCGTACCTACAATATCGGCGTACTGTTCATTGACGCCTACAACAGCGCCCTGACAAATGAGTTCTTCTCCAGAGTGCTGGACAGCCTGCGGCTGGAGGCGGAGAACGGCGGCTACGACATCACCTTTATCAACAGCACCGTGGGAAAGAAGCCCACCAGCTACCTGCAGCACTGTCTGTACCGGGGTGTGGACGGCGTGGTGATTGCCTGTGTCGATTTTTATGATCCCATGGTTCAGGAGCTTGTCAATTCCCGGCTTCCCATAGTGACCATCGACCATGTGTTCAACAACCATATTGCCATCATGTCCGACAACGTACAGGGGATGGAGGCCCTGGTCCGATATGCGGCCAGCCGGGGCCACAGGAAACTGGCCTACATCCACGGAGAGGACAGCGCGGTCACGGACGCTCGGATTACGGGCTTCCATCGGGCCTGCGGGGCGCTGGACATTCCGGTACGGGAGGAATACCTGATCCGGGCTGCCTACCACGACACGGAGGGATGCTATGAGGCCGCCAAGGCGCTGCTGAAGCTGCCGGAAAAGCCCACCTGCATCTTCTTCCCGGACGATTTCTCCTACATCGGCGGATACAACGCCATAATGGAGGCGGGGCTCCGGATTCCGGACGATATTTCCGTGGTTGGATACGACGGCATCCACCTCTCCCGGGTGGTCAGCCCCAGGCTCACGACCTGGCGGCAGAGCACCACAGGCCTTGGACGGGAAGCCGCGGCCAGGCTCATTGAACTGATCGAGCGGCCAAAAACGGCGCTCATCGACCGGTATGTGGTCTCCGGCTCCATGCAGGAGGGAGACAGCGTGCTGGACCTTTTATCCAGGTGATATGCGGGAGACCCGCTCATATATATCACAAACACTCATTTTGTAATTCTTTTGAGAAGGAACACAAAAATGAAAAAGCTCACCACATTGATCCTGGCGCTGGCCATGGTATTTGCGCTCTCCGCCTGCGGCACCAGCGCCGCCCCCGCTGAAAGCGCAGCATCCGCCGCCGGCAGTGAAGCTGCTTCCGCCGAGGTCGTCGAATCCGGCGAGGGCACAGTCTTCAACATCTACGCCTGGAACGAGGAGTTCAAGGGCTTCTTTGAGAAGTACTACACCATTCCCGAGGGCGTGACCGTCAACTGGATCATCACCCCCAGCGACAACGGCGCCTATCAGCAGAAGCTGGACGAGGCTCTGCTCAACCAGGAGAATGCCGCCGCTGACGACAAGGTGGACCTGTTCCTGGCCGAGGCCGACTACATTCTGAAGTATGTCAACGCCGACGCCACCCAGGATATCACCAAGATCGGCGTTACCGATTTCTCCAACGCATATCCCTACACCGTCCAGGCCGCCTCTGATCCCAATGGGGTCGTGAAGGGCGTCTCCTTCCAGTGCTGCCCCTCCGCGCTGATCTATCGCCGCTCCATCGCGCAGGATGTGCTGGGCGTGTCCGAGCCCGACGACGTACAGGCCAAGCTGGACAGCTGGGATAAGTTCAACGCCGTGGCTGCCGACGCCAAGGCCAAGGGCTACTACATGACCGCTTCCTTCGCGGAAACCTATCGCGTGTTCTCCAACAACTGCACCTCTCCCTGGGTGGACGCTGACAACAACCTCCAGTTCGATCCCCAGATCGACGCCTGGATTGCCCAGACCGAGGACTTCATCAACAACGATTACACCCTGACCGCCGGCGTCTGGGATGAGGAAAAGAACGACCAGATGTTCGCCGACGGAAAGACCATGTGCTTCTTCGGACCCGCCTGGTACTTCAACTTCTGCATGGGCAATGCCCAGGATCCCGACAAGGGCTGCTCCGGCGACTGGGCGATCTGCCAGGGTCCCGCGGCGCACTTCTGGGGCGGCACCTGGCTGCTGGCTCCTGCCGGCACCGACAACCCCACCTTGGCGGCTGACATCATGAACACCTTCATCAACGATGAGGAGGTCTGCTCCAAGCTGGTTTCCGAAGATTCCCAGTTCTCCAACAACCAGGCTGTGAACGCCAAGTTCGCCGAGGATCCCAACTATGGCAACGAGTTCCTGGGCGGCCAGAACGACGTGGCTGTGTTCTCCGGCATGACCGGCAACATCGTCTGGGAGAACCACACCATCTATGATCAGCTCCTGAACGAGGGCCTGCAGAACAACCTCCAGGAGTACTTCAAGGGCACCGTTGACAAGGAGACTGCCATGCAAAACTTCTACAAGTACGTCAACGAGACCTATCCCACCATCGTAACTCCCTGAAACCCAAATGATATAGGATGACGCCGACTGAGGCAAGGCTTATGCCTTGTCTCAGTTTGGTTCGGCACAAGGAGAGGCTCCCAATGAAACGAAACAAAAAAACGGGACAGGGAGAAGTCAGCTACGCCAAATGGGGATATATCTTTATCACGCCCTTCTTCCTGGCCTACATCATCTTCACGCTGATCCCCCAGCTTATGACCTTTTACAACAGTCTCTTTGAAAACTATCGGGACGGCCTGACCCAGGTGGGGCCGCGGTTTGTGGGAATCCAGAATTATATCACGCTCTTCACGCCCAGCAGCACCGGCACCATCGACATGCTGAAGTATTTCGGCAACACACTGATCCTGTGGGTCATGGGCGCGGTGCCCCAGATACTCATCGCCCTCCTGCTGGCCGTGTTCTTCACCAGCTACCGCATGAACTTGAAGGGACAGCAGTTTTTCAAGACCGTGATCTATATGCCCAACCTGATCATGGCCGCTGCCTTCTCTATGCTGTTCTTTACCCTGTTTTCTCCCGTGGGTCCCGTGAACCAGGTGCTGCTCTCCGCCGGATGGATCGACAAGAGCGTGGACTTTCTGGGACTCATGGTGCCGGTGCGGATCCTGATCTCCCTGATGAACTTCCTGATGTGGTTCGGCAACACCACCATTCTCCTTATGGCCGGCATCCAGGGCATCGACCAGAGCCTGTTTGAGGCGGCGGAGGTGGATGGAGCGGGATCTCTCCAGGTGTTCTTTCGGGTGACCCTGCCGCTGCTCACGCCCATTCTGGTCTATACGGTAATCACCGCCATGATCGGCGGCCTCCAGATGTTCGACGTGCCCCAGGTTCTCACCAACGCCAAGGGAACCCCGGACCGCACCAGCATGACCATGGTCATGTATCTCAACAACTATCTCCAGACCAGCAAGAACTACGGCATGGCCGGGGCGGTCAGCGTGGTGCTGTTTATCGTTTCCACGGCCCTGAGCCTGTTCGTTTACAACACCCTTTCCAAGCAGTACAAAACCGCGCCCAAGCGCCGGGACCGGATCTGAGGGGAGTGTGAGAAGCAATGCGTAACAAAGAGAACACCAAGGGAAGAGTCACGTTGTTCGCCGCCCGATTTGTGGCCTACGCCATTTTGATCTTCCTGTCGATCCTCTGCCTGTTCAGCTTTTATATGCTGATCATCAACGCCACCCGGTCCAACGCCCAGCTTCAGGCCGGCTTCACGCTGATGCCCAGGGACAACTTCCTGGTCAACCTGAAAAACGCCTGGAACGACGCCTCCATCAATATCCCCAGAGGCATGTTCAACAGCTTTCTGGTCGCGGCGTGCTCCGCCATTTTGACCACCTACTTCTCGGCGCTGACCGCCTACGGCATCCATGTATACAAGTTCCGGCTTCGGAAGTTTGCGTTCTATTTCATTATGGCCGTCATGATGATCCCGCCTCAGGTCTCTGCCGTGGGCTTTGTGCAGCTCATGTACAGGTTCAAACTGACCAACAACTATCTGCCCCTGATTCTGCCCGGCATCGCGGCTCCTGTTGTGTTCTTCTATATGAAGCAGTACCTGGAGAGCGTGCTGCCCATGGAGCTGGTGGAGGCGGCGCGGATCGACGGTTGCGGCGAATTCCGGACCTTCAACCGGATCGTGCTGCCCATCATGAAGCCCGCCATTGCCGTGCAGATGATTTTCTCCTTTGTATCCTCCTGGAACAACTATTTCATTCCTGCCCTGCTCCTCAACAAGGCCGAGATGAAGACCGTTCCCATTATGATCGCCCAGCTCCGGTCGGCAGACTACTCCAAGTTCGATATGGGCAAGGTGTATATGTTCATTCTGCTGGCCATTTTGCCGGTGCTGGTGGTGTACGTCATCCTCTCCAAGTCCATCATCAAGGGCGTCACCGCAGGCTCGGTCAAGGGCTGAACCACAGAAAAAACACACGGCAGCCCTCCCTGCAAAGGGCCGCTGACGAATCAAGGAGCATAATATGCTGAAAGAAAACGGATTCTGCCGGGGCGTGAACCTGGGCGGCTGGCTCAGCCAGTGCGACTATTCCAGGGACCGGCTGGACGCCTTCATCACCGAGGCGGATTTTGCCCAGATCGCGGCCTGGGGCTTTGACCATGTCCGCATCCCCGTAGACTACAACGTGATCCAGAACGAGGACGGCAGCATGATCGAAGAGGGCCTCCGGCGGATCGACAGGGCGTTTGCGATGTGCCGGGTGCATGACCTGAACGCGGTGCTGGATCTCCACAAGACCCAGGGCTTCTCCTTCGACGCAGGAGAGAACGAAAAGGGGTTCTTTGAAAACGAGGCGTATCAGGAGAGATTCTACGCCATATGGGACTGCCTGGCCCGGCGCTACGGCGGCATGGCGGACAATGTGGCTTTCGACCTGTTGAACGAGGTGACGGAGGAAGGCTATCTTCCCGCATGGAAACGGATTTCCCGGACCTGTATACGCCGCATCCGCCAATTCGCCCCGGAAACCATCCTCCTGCTGGGCAGCTATCAGTGGAACAGTGCCCGGACCCTCCCGGCCCTGGATGCCCCCTATGACAGCCGCGTGGCATACAGCTTTCACTTCTACGAGCCCCATGCGTTCACCCATCAGGGCGCCCAATGGGAGGCTCCGTACCGGGACATTTCGGCCCGATACAGCTATGCAGAGAGCGGCATGTCTGAGACCTTCGTAGAGAACTTCCTTGCTCCGGCACTGGAAAAAGCGGCCCAGGAGGGTTGCGATCTCTACTGCGGAGAATACGGCGTGATCGATGTGGTGCCGTCGCAGGAGGCCCTTCCCTGGTTCCGGGACGTGCATGCGGTGTTTGAGCGCCACGGCATCTGCCGCAGCATGTGGAGCTACAAGCAGATGGACTTCGGGCTGTGCGACGGGCGACTGGATGGCGCAAGGGAGGAGCTGCTGAAGCTGATTTGATCTGTCATACCTCCTTAAAGGGGACCGCCTGCCGCAGTTTTCCGTTCTGCGGCAGGCGTTTGATGGTTATGGCTGAATATCTCCGGTGAGAGGCAGGTTGTCCGAGGCCGGACCCACCAGGACCGTTCGGGTTCCTTCAAAGAATTCGAGTTTCCAAAAGGGCGTTATGAGCCTGTGGCCGTGTGCCTGTCTTTTGAAAGAGGAAGCCGCATCGGCGGAGAAAACATCCTTCCTTGCCATCCTGGCCAATATGGGTTTGACATTCAGGAAATCCCTGTTGACGGTGACGGAGAAAAGCGTTAATATAACCAAATGGAGCGGTTTGCATGCCGGAGTACATTTTATGTAGAATATACTTGGAAGGAAGGGCTGGAGCGGCCAAAGCGGCTCGGCTGGCAATCAAAAAGGCCCATGAAACACACGGCAATCAAAAGACAGTTTTTTATAAAGGAGGAATTCCCCGTGAGAATCACGACCTTTAACCCGCAGATCATCACGAAGGACGCGGAGCCTGTAGTTCGGCTGTTTGAAACGCTCGGCTTCCAGCGCCGCCACACCAAGGAGGCGATCGGCGAGCTCGGCGTTACGGGCATCCGCATGCAGGACGCGGGCGGCTTCTATCTGGACATCTCCCAGAGTGATTATCTGCCTGTGGACTGCATTGAAGCTATTCGCATGAACGTGGATGACTTCGACGAAGCCTTCCGGCTGCTTACGGACCATGGCTTCAAAAACTTCTACGGCGACCGTGTGGTGGAAAACCCAAGCTCCAGATCCGCTGTGATGATCGCTCCCTCCGGGTTTGTCATCAATCTGGTCCAGCATATCTGAAAGAATCATAATCACACAACCATGTTTTAAGACCGCGCCAATCATTCCCGGCGCGGACAAGGAGGAACAAATCATGCTGAACATCAACAAAACTGAAAACGGATCCGAACTGACGTTCGCCATGGAGGGCCGGTTGGACACCACCACCGCACCGGAGCTGGAGGCCGTGATCAGGGAGTCCCTCGCCGGCGTGACCGCGCTGAACATCGACATGGCGGCTCTGGACTACATTTCTTCCGCCGGGCTTCGTGTCCTGCTCTCCGCTCAGAAGATCATGAACAAGCAGGGTGAAATGAAAGTGATCCATGTCAGTGAGACGATCATGGAGATCTTTGAGGTCACCGGCTTCTCGGACATCCTGACGATCGAATGAAAGTCATTCGGGGAATCAAAATCGGCGGCCTCCAGCAGAAGATAATCAATCTGATGCTGATCTTTATTCTGGCACTGGTCTGCGCCTATACCGCCGTATCTGTGTATCAGCAGAGAAATCTGACCAAAACCGTGCAGGAATCCAGCGAGTCGCAGCAGGGTTCCATCGCGGCGGTCTCCGAGGAGACCATGAAGGCCATACTGGAGACATCCATGACCCAGACCACGGCTTTGCAGGCCTACATCGCGGACGATCTGTTTACGGACGTGCGGACGGACGTTCTGACGCTCCAGGCCTTTGCTACGCAACTGTTTCTTCATCAGGACAGCTTCGCGGACCATCCCTACTATGAGCCCAGCGCATCTAACGGCAGAACGGCCTCCGTGCAGGTAATCCATGAGGAGGGCGTAAATCCGGCGGACTCGGAGACTCTGGGACTGGTGGCAAACATGAGCGAGATCATGCTGGCCATGTTCGAGGCTTCGGACAAGATGAGCGGCTGCTTTGTGGGCACGGCGGACGGAAATCTGTTGTTTGTGAATGATCGCTCCGGCGCCTACGTCAATGCCGACGGGACGCCCCTGACCCTGGACGTTCGGAACCGCCCCTGGTATACCCAGGCGGCCGAGGCCGGAGAACTGACGTTCACCGGCGTGGAATTGGACGCCTATACAGAGATCGCCACCCTGGAGTGCGCCGCGCCGATCTATCGGAACGGCGAGCTGGTGGCCGTGGTGGGCGCGGACATTTTCCTGACCGCCATCAGCGACTATGTGAAGGATAAGGCCACGGACGGCGGCTTCGTCTGCGTGGTCAATGAAAACGGACAGGTGCTGTTCTCCCCGGAGCAGACAGGAATTTTCAAGGCGGAGCTTTCCGGCAGCGCCCCGGACCTGCGGCAGAACGAGAACCGGGAGCTTGCGGACTTTATCACCAAGGCGCTGCGGGAGGACACCGGGCTGACCCAGGTCAACATAGACGATAAAGCATATTACATGACGGGCGCGCCCATGGCCTCCGTGGGATGGGCTGTGATCTCCGTGGTGGATCAGGCCGTCACCCATCAGCCGACGGACGTCATGCTGGGAAGGTACGAGGAGATCAACGAGGGATCCTTGTCTTCCTATAGGGACGGGGCGAAGCGCTCAGCCCGGACGGTGCTGGTGCTGACCCTGGTGATCCTGCTGCTGGCCTCGGTTGGAGCGTTGGTGGTGGCCTCCCGGGTGGTGAAGCCCCTGGAGCATATGACAAAGCGGATCAATGCCCTCAGCGGCAGCGACCAGGCGTTCGAGATGGAGGACATGTACCGTACCAACGACGAGATTGAGATTCTGGCGGAGTCCTTTGCCTCCCTATCCAAGCGGACCCGGAACTACATCACCCAGATCACCCAGATCACAGCGGAAAAAGAGCGGATCGGAACGGAGCTGGCGCTTGCGACAAGAATCCAGGCGGATATGCTGCCGAATATCTTTCCTGCGTTCCCGGAGCGCTCGGAGTTCGACATCTATGCCACCATGACCCCCGCCAAGGAGGTTGGCGGCGATTTCTATGATTTCTTCCTGATTGACGATACCCATCTGGGGCTTGTGATGGCGGACGTATCCGGCAAGGGCGTCCCCGCGGCGCTTTTTATGATGATCTCCAAAATCCTGGTGCAGAACTTCGCCATGACAGGCCGAAGCCCTGCGGAAACCCTGCGGGCGGTCAACGACCAGATATGCGCGAATAACCGGGAGGAGATGTTCGTAACAGTCTGGTTCGGCATCCTCGACACCGAAACGGGAAGGGTCACCGCGGCCAATGCCGGCCACGAATATCCTGCTATGCTCCAATCCGGCGGACAGTTTGAGCTGGTGCACGACAAGCACGGCTTTGTCATCGGCGGCATGGAGGGCATGCGGTATAAGGAATATGAACTGACCCTGACCCCCGGCTCCAAGCTGTTCCTCTACACCGACGGCGTCCCGGAGGCCACGAATGCCGAAAACGAGCTGTTCGGTACGGACCGGATGCTGGAGGCATTAAATGAGGACCCCACCGCCCCGCCGGAGCAGATTTTGTGCCATGTGCGCGATGCTGTGGACGCATTTGTCAAAGACGCGGAGCAATTTGATGATCTGACCATGCTCTGTGTGGAATACCAGGGGAAGAAAGAAGCATAGAGCGAACAGAAGCGACTGTTTCGCATACCATTGAATGAAGCAGGGATTTTATGAATACTTATGGATTGAACGTCGAAGCAACAGTCGAGAATCTGACGCCTGTCATGGCTTTTTTGGAGGAGCATTTAGAGGAAGCGGGCTGCCCGCTGAAAACGCAAATGCAAATCACTGTGGCGGCGGAGGAGATCTATGTCAACATCGCCCACTATGCCTACGCGCCGGGAACGGGCGAGGCTGCGGTGCGCCTGGAGATCACCGACGATCCGGCGGCGGCAAGCATCACATTCATCGACTGCGGCGTTCCTTTTGACCCGCTCAAAAAGCCCGACCCGGATGTGAGCCTTTCCGCCGAGGAACGGGAGATCGGCGGTCTGGGCATCTATATGACGAAAAAGACCATGGATAAAGTGCAGTATGAGTATGCGGACGGAAAGAATGTCCTGACGATGATGAAACGCTTTTGAATGGATATACCGGTTTCATCAGACAATGGACGGTGTGATGAGCCAAAGCCCTTAATTCTCTTTCCGTTCATAGGGAAAGCTCGGCGGTAAGATCGGGCTTGCCCTATTGAAGAATCCATAGAATGAATGAAAAGGAGAAGAAACAATATGAAAGTAACTGATTATTATCCGATTTTTTACACAGAAGACGTGGAAGCTGAAACGAAGCGCTTTACGGAGGATCTTGGGTTTGAAGTGATACATAAACCTCAGATTGAATTCCTGGATTATGTGGTTTTGGAAAACGAGAAGAAAAGACGCGTTGATCTTGTGTGTTCCCATTTTCCGGCGGACTCTTTTCAAGAAGGGTTCCTGGGCATGCGCGTAAATGTGGATAATTATGATGAAGGCGTTTCTTACTTCGAAGCACAGGGATATGCGGTCTTTGGAACGGCCCACGAAACAGAATCTTCCATAACCGTGTTGCTGACAAAAGGGGATGGCTCCTATCTGGTTCTGTTTCACCATAAGAAATAGATGAGGAACTAAATGACGGCAACCGGCTGTCCGGCATTCCCAACAGCAGACGGTGGTTGGATATTAAATTTGGAGACTGATACGAGCCCCCAAACCCCTCGCTGATCCAATGTCAGGCAACCGGCTGAAACCTCCGATATACTGCTTCAGATCGGCAGCGTATCGGAGGTTTCCTCAGGTTCTGAAATGTTTTAGGCCGCTTCCATAAGTGATTCCGGGCAAATGCTGGGATGCTTCATGATACACAAGCGTAAACCTCCGCTGGAATGTTGGATTTCCAGCGGAGGTTCTTTCGCACGATCAGGCGTTTTCGTCAAAGCTGCGCCGAGGCAGCTCCGCCAGATGCTCGCCGGCCAGCATGCCCATGGTCTGAGCCATGGAGATGGAAATACCGGATACAGGGGTGGAATACTGGAGCCCGAACCGGCCGCCGCAGCAGTTGCCTGTGGCGTACAGACCGGGGATGGGCTCGTAATCCCGGCCCACCACGTTCTGGTCCGCGTCCGTCAGCAGACCGCCGGTGGTGACCATGATGTTCCCGCCCTTTTTCCGGCTGGCATAGCCGAAGAAGGGCGGCTGCTCCACGGGGAAGAGAAGGCTGGGGTCCTTTGCGAAATCCTCATCCCGGCTCTGGTGGCACAGCTCGTTGTAACGCCGGACAGACCGGACCATTTCCGCCGCGGCCTCCCCGGTGTAGCCCAGCTTCTCCGCCAGCTCCTCCAGGGTGTCCGCCGCCACCAGATTGACCGCGCCCGGAATATCCCCGTCTGGTCCGCCCGGACCGCCCGGACCTCCCGGACCGCCCGGTCCACCAGGACCGCCGGGCCCGCCGGGACCGTCCGGACCGAAGGGGCCGCCGTCCATCTCCCCGGGGGGAGGCCCCATCATCTCCCGTGGATCCGGGTCCACGGGCTGACCGGTGGCCTTTTGAATGGACCGGCGCAGACCTCCCACATCCTCCTCGTGGGCGTAGTCCACAGAGAGGTGTCCCGGGGGCTGGGCCTTGATCTGCTCCCAGATGTTTGCGTCAAAGACTGTTGCCAGCATATCCCCCGGCTGCCGCATGCCCTGAATGCCGGAGAGCACCACGTCTCCGAAGCCCTCGTTGCAGTAGCGGCGGCCCTTGGAATTGAGCCAGAGGGCGGCGGTGGTGCCGATGGGGTCCTGGGGAGAGCCGCCGGGATAGCAGTATGTGCCGCCCATGGCGCTCAGAGGCCGGGGCTCCAGCTTGCCGCCGGCCCAGACGCCCAAACGGATGCCCAGACCGTCACAGCCGTGGGTGCCCCACTTCTTGTCAGGCAGCAGATCCACCGTCTCGGTCAGCAGCTCCCGGCACATATCCGGGTTCCCGGAGAAGTCGCCGGAGGCCAGAAGGACGCCCTGCCTTGCCTGAATCCGGAAATAGTCTCCTTCGGGTTGTCTTGCGATCAGACCTGTGACGGCGCCGTTTTCCGTCTCCAGATATTCTGCCGTGGTCTCCCAGAGCCACTGGGCTCCCAGCTCCCTGGATCGATTCAGGGCGTAATCCAGGGCGATTTTCTGATTGTGGAGCTGGAGCATAACGCAGCCCACCCAGGTGCTGATGCCCGACACCGTGACCTTGGCCGGTCCCTGGAGGGGCATCTGCCGGATCTCGATCCCGGCCTTCTGTTCCTCGGTCAGAGGCTCAATGAGCCAGTCAAAGCAACGGCCGCAGTTTTTTGCGTACCGGACGATCAGGCCTGTGTTGGCCCTGTTGTTGCTGCGGAGCTGCCAGTCGTTCACGAACTCCACCAGGTCCGTCTCCGGGACGCCCCGGCTTTTCAAAAAGGCGGAGTTGATGTGGCCGATCTGCCCGCCGCCGTTATAGCGGTGCCGCCGCTCCGTATTTTTCTCCAGCACAAGGACCTTGGCCCCGTGTTCCGCTGCGGCCCGGGCCGCGCAGGTTCCCGCCTGCCCGCCGCCCAGAATCACAATATCTGTTGTCAAGGTCCGTGTGATCTGCTCCGGGCGGATTGGCTCCGGCGGCGTGCGCCAGGTTTTCTCCATTTGGATCCCCTCCGTTTCGTCTTCGATGGTTTACCGGTTAAATTTTAACAGATAACCGCTGCGGAATCAAACAATAACAGCATTTTCCAATTATAAAAACGTCCGCTCGAAGGCGTCGCCATAGGGATAGCGGAAAACGCCCCGTTCTGTGATAATGGCGGTGATCAGCTCCGCAGGCGTCACGTCAAAGGCGGGATTGTAGGTTTTGACCCCGGCCGGCGCCTGGGGCCTTACGAAGTACCGCTCGGCGATCTCCCGGCCGTCCCGTTCCTCGATGACGATATCCTTCCCCGTGGCCGTGGACATGTCCACGGTGGTGGAGGGGCCCAGAACATAGAAGGGGATACCGTAGTGCTTTGCCAGCACCGCCGCGCCGCAGGTGCCGATTTTGTTGGCCGTATCCCCATTGGCGGCGATCCGGTCGCAGCCCACCAGCACCGCCTGGATCCTCCCCTGGGACATGACCGATGCCGCCATGCTGTCGCAGATCAGGGTCACGTCCACGCCGGCCTCCCGGAGCTCGTAGGCGGTGAGCCGCGCTCCCTGGAGCAGGGGCCTGGTCTCGTCGGCGTAGACGTGAAATCCGTATCCCTGCTCCTGGCCTAAAAGGATGGGCCCCAGAGCGGTACCGTACCGGGAGGTGGCCAGAGGCCCCGCGTTGCAGTGGGTCAGAATCCCGTCTCCCGGTTTGAGCAGGCGGAGGCCCAGCCGGGAGATCTCCAGATTCATGGCCGCGTCCTCCTCCTGGATAGCCACAGCCTCCTGCCGCAGGCGGGAAAGCAGGGCGTCCCTGGACAGAGAGATGTTCTGTTCCGCTGTCGCAAGCATCCGCCGGAGCCCGTGGCGGAGGTTTACCGCCGTGGGGCGGGACGCCTCCAAGCAGGCGGCATGTTCCCGCAAAACCGCAAGAAACCCCTCGCCATCTGCTGCCCGAATATGCCTTGCCAGCACATACAGGGCGTACCCCGCGAAAATCCCGATGGCCGGTGCGCCCCGGACCCGCAGGGACGCGATGGCCTCGTACATATCCTCCAATGCCGTGCACCGGATCAACCGCTTTTCCCCGGGCAACAGGGTCTGGTCGAGGATCTCCACAGCGGAATCGTCCCCGGTGAGATGGATGTTTTCCACAAACATGGCGCTTCCTCCTTTTCCATGATTATAGAAAACCCGGAGCGGATTGTAAAGTCCCGGCGCCTTTCGTCTCTTTTCACAAATTCTCCACATTTTATCATCGGTTTCGCGCATTGTTCCCGACCGAGACCTATTGTATAATGAGAGTATGTCATCACCGCAAAAGGAGGAATCACCATGAAAAAGAGTATATTGTCCCTGCTGCTGGTATGTGGCCTGCTCCTGGGCCTGCTGGCCGGATGCGGCTCCGGCACGCCGGCGGGATCCACGCCGGCCCCCGCCGAGAGCGTCCAGGAATCCGCCGCGGAGCCTGCGGAGGCCCCGGCAGCCGAACCGGAAGCGCCGGAAGCGGCGGAAGCATCCGAGGCTGAGGCGTCCGCAGCGCCGGAGGAGGCGTCTGCGGAGGAGCCCGAGGAGCCTGAGGGCTATGTCTATTCCGGCGAATGGGCGGAATATCCCCTGGCAGAGCCCGGTACCCTCAACCTCACCATGTGGTGCGAATTCCCCGGCTTCCTCAATATGGTGGGCCTGGATTCCTACAACAATATGTCCGTATGGAAGGCCGCTGAGGAGGCCACCGGCGTCCATGTGGATTTCACCGAGGTCTCCATGATGAACGCTTCGGAGCAGTTCTCCCTCATGTGCGCCGCCAACGACATGAAGGACATTCTGGGCGGTGCCACCGGCTACTACGGCTCCAGCTCCGGCGCCATTGAGGAGGAGATCATCATCAATCTGGCGGAGCCCGCCGAGCAGTACATGGGAAACTACATGACCATTCTCAACGACCCCAAGTACGCCTCCTACAAGGACATGGCCTACAACTCCGAAGGCCAGCTCGCCTCCATCAACTCCATCTCCGACGACTTCAAGCCCACCACCGGCGCACAGATCCGGAAGGATTGGCTGGAAAAGCTGAATCTGGACGTGCCCGAGACCTACGACGACTGGGAGGAGGTCCTCAAGGCCTTCCACACGGAATACAACTGCGGCAACACCCTGCTGCTCAGCGGCGTGACCCAGTTTGACAACCTGATCTCCGGCTACGGCACCAAGGGCGCTTCCGAGGCATCCATGGGCGGCAACACCGTCAACATGTATCAGGTGGACGGCGTGATCCGCAACGGCTATCAGGATGACAGCTACCGGGCCTATCTGACCATGCTCCACCGCTGGTACGAGGAAGGGCTCCTTTCCCCCGACTTTATCACCGCCTCCAACGACGGCTCCCAGAACAACATGGACGGCACCATTCTCTCCGGCGACACGGGCATCTGGTTCTCCCAGGGCAACTTTATCTCCCAGTATGAGCAGCAGGCCCAGGTCACCGAGCCGGACTTCGCCATTATGGGCATCGCCGATCCCTGGTCTCCCGAGTGGAACGACGGCCCCGTGACTCACTTTACGCAGATGAGCGGCGGCAGCCAGGGCAGCGCCGGCGGCCTCAGCGTCTCCACCAACTGCGAAGATGTGGAGACGGCCTGCAAGTGGCTGGACTACTTCTGGACCGAGGACGGCCAGCTTCTCTGCAACTATGGCATCGAGGGCGAGGGCTTTGCGTACGGTCCCGACGGCACGCCCCACTTCTCGGACTTTGTGCTCTCCGGCTTCAATCTCCAGTTTATGATGGTGGGCTATACCCTGTCCGGCGCACCCAGCCTCCAGGATTTCGACAAGATGTTCTTCACATACAGCGACAATGTGCTGGAGGCCTTCGACACCTGGGCAGCCTGCGTGGACGACAAGTATACCCTGCCTGCGTCCCTGTCCCTCAATACGGACCAGTCTGAGCGCTATTCCCTGATCTTCGGGGATATCACCACCATGGCTCAGGAGCGGATCGGCCGGTTCATCACCGGCGAGCTGGACATCGAGAAAGACTGGGATCAGTTCCAGGCGGATCTGACCCAGATGAAGCTTGACGAGTGCGTGGCCATCTATCAGGAGGCCTACGACGAATACGTGGCCAGCCACGGATAATTGTGAATAACCCGGCGCCCTCCGGCCTGGGGAAAACGAGCTCACTGTCCGGGTGGTGAATGACGTCTCCCACAGGCATCCCTGGGGCAAGCAGAAGATTCAGCGGGGCTCCGGGAGGCGGTGGCGGACAGGGAGCGGGCCGCTGCGGGGAAATGACAAGGTTTGTAATAAAATGTCATAGAATCTTTATATTTATGCGCTATCCATCGTAATAATTCACGCTTATAATAAAACCATACTTTTTCATTTCTCCTTCTTCCTTTTGGACCCACAGCAGGCGTTTTCCTTGCTGTGGGTTCTTTTTATTCCACCAGAGATTTTCGCTTTTTCCAGACGCCGGACAGGAAGTAGGGGAACACCACCACGAAGAACATATAGCCGGCGATGGCACTGCCGTACCAGAAACCGTGGACGCCCATGCCAAGCACCTTGCCCATGAGCACGGCCAGACCGATCCGGACCACCACGCCGTCCATGATGCCCATGACGAAGTTCATGCCGGCGAAGCCGATGCCGTTGATCAGGGAACTGGTGGGAGTCCTGGTGGCGGCGCCGAAGAAGTTCAGAATGATCATGGGAATGGACTCCATGGCCACGGAAAGCACCGCCGGGTCGTCGTTGAACAGCCGGAAGATCTCCGTGGGGAACAGAAGCAGGATCAGGGTCAACAGCGCCGCAAAGCCCACGCTCAGGATCAGCACATACCAGAACACCTTGGAAACCCGGTCGTTCCGGCCCGCCCCGAAGTTCTGGCCCGTCATGGTGGAGCCCGCCGCCCGGAGGGAGGCGGTGACGATGTTGCAGAGCTGGGAAATCTTGCTGGCCACCCCGTTCACCGCGGAGTAGATCACCCCATAGACGTTGATGCAGGAGGTCACATACATGACCGAAATGCTGATGGCCGTGTTCTGGAGGGTGATGGGGATGCCCAGCTTCAGCATGGCAAGAACGATGTCCTTCCGGAGCCTGTAGCTTTTCAGCCTGAAGTCGAAGCCGAAGGACTCCCTCCTGCGGTAGAGGAAGATCATGGACACGATAAAGGAGAAGGACTGGCCGATCACCGTGGCCAGAGCCGCGCCCATGGCGCCCAGATGGGACACGCCCACAAACAGCAGGTCCAGCACCAGATTGATCCCCGCGGAGATGGCCACGAAGATCAGGGGATGGCGGGAATCTCCCATGCCCTGCATGATGTGGCTGACCACGTTGTAGCCGTAGACGAAGAACATGCCCGCGCCGCAGACGGTGCAGTAGGCCACGGTTTCGTCGAAGGACTCCGCCGGGGTGTTCATGAGAAGGGCAAACTGCCGGGGGAAAAGCGTGCTCACCGCCGTGACGATCAGGCTGAGCCCCAGAATAAAGGCGAAGAGATTGCCGATGATTCGGGACAGCTCCTCGTAACGGTTGCCCTTTCCGATGTTCTGGGCGATGAGGACCTGACCGGCCTGGGCGAAGCCCACGGCGATGAACGTGAGAAAATGCATGAAATCTCCGCCGATGGAAACGGCGGACAGACCTGCGCTGCCCACGAACTGCCCTACAATGATCATGTCCACGATGTTGTAAAGGAACTGCAGGCAGTTGGCAAGGATGAACGGTATGGAGAAGCGGATCAGCTTTCCGGGCACGCTGCCCACCGTCAGATCGTTGATGATGGAGTTCGACACAAAAGACACTTCCCAAATAGTTTTTGACAATTGTAACACATTTTTGCGGAAAAATATAGATATGCAATGGAGCTGGCTGTGATTTTTGCAGCCAGCTCCATTGCATATTTGTATCAGCAGCCTCTGTATTTCCTCCTGGTAGCCATGCCGCCCCGGATGTGGCGCTCCGCCCGATTCCGGTCCAGCAGCGCCCGCACCTGCCCATAGAGCTCCGGGCTGATCTTTGGAAGCCGAGTTGTGAGGTCCTTGTGTACCGTAGACTTCGAGATACCGAATTTCCGGGCCGCGGCCCGGACGGTAGCCCCGTTCTCAAGCATGTATACAGCCAGCAGCCTCGCTCGCTGTTCCATGTGGCACCTCCCAAAAGCGGTCTGGAAAAGCTTATGCACGCCTGAGAGGAAATATGTGGGGAGGTCAGAACCAGTCGGCCCGGAAAAACTCCGGCTCCGTGGACACGGTGAGCTTCTGGCCGGTCATAGGATGGGGAAAGGTCATCTCTACGCAGCAAAGCTGCTGAACGGAGAGCCCAAGTGTATCGGAAAAGACGGCGGATTCCTCCGTGTGATAGACGGGGTCCCCCAGGATCGGCGCGCCCGAGGCCAGGCAGTGGAGCCGGATCTGATGGGTCCGGCCTGTCAGGGGGTGAAAGGCGTAGAGAGCCCAGGGGCCGTGTTCTTCCCGGAGGGCGTAGGCCGTCCGAGAGGGCTGACCGTCCTCCCGGATCGTCCGCCAGAGGGAATCCCGGCTGACCCGGTCAATGGGAAGATCGATGACGCCCTCGGGATCGGGAAGCCGCCCGTAGACGGGAGCAAGGTAGGTTTTTTCGATCCCGGCCACACGGAGGGTCTCGGTCAGGATGCTCTTGACATATCCGTTTTTGGCAAAGATGGTGACGCCGGTGGTGTCCCGGTCCAGCCGGTTCACCGGATGGACCGTGCCGGTCCCCAAATAGTTCAGGACCTGATTGGCCAGGGTGCCAGTGTTTCGCGTGGCCGAGGGGTGCATGATGATCCCGGCGGGCTTGTGGACCCCCAGAAGGGCGTCATCTTCATAGAGGATCAGCAGGTCTCCCGGCTCCGGCGGGAAGGAGGCGTGCTCCTCCGGAAGCGTGAGCCGGATCAGATCGCCTGGGGAAATGCGGTAATCCGTGTGGACAGGGCTGCCGTTTACCAGCATGACCGTCTGGTATTTCAGCCGCTTGATCTGACCCGCGGAAATGTGAAGCCGGTATCGGAGCACGGAGAACAGGGTTTTCCCAGCGTCCTGGGGCGCGGCGGTATAGGTGAGCGTCATGGGTGCCTCCTGGAGTGAAAATTTGACGAATAAGGGACATAGAAAAAAGCTGTCGCATAGAATACGGTCGGGAGGTGTGTCGAATGCATGACACCAAGGAGTGGAATGCCTGGGTGATCGGCGGCGACAGCCGCTATCCCCATGCAGTAGGGACCCTGCGTGCCAAAGGGCTTCCGGTGAGAACCTTCGGCGTCGGGTCCATGCCGAATGATGCGCCGGACCTTCGCACGGCCATCAAAAACGCGAATCAGATTTTGCTGCCGCTGAGTTCCCTGGAATCGGGATGGCTGGAGGCTGAAGACGACAGAATGGAGACGGCTCTGATCCCGGTGCTGCTCCGGAAAGGAAGCGTGATCGCGGCTGGAAGGATCCCCGGGGATCTGGCGCTCTGGTCCGGAACCTTTGGCGTCCGGTGTGAGAGCCTTTTGGAGCAGGAGCCCTTTCAGATTGCCAACGCGGCGGTCACGGCGGAGGGCGCCCTTGGATTGGCGCTCCAGGTTATGGATCGGACTCTGTTCGGTGCGCAGGTGCTGGTGATCGGCTGGGGCAGGATCGGAAAGCTCCTGGCCGGAAAGCTCTGCGCTTTGGGAGCCCGCGTCACGGTCAGCGGCCGGAGACCTGCCCAGCTTGCGGAGATCGAGGCTATGGGTTATCGCCCCGAGGTCACCGGCGTCTACGGCTGCGGCCTCAAGGACTATGATATCATAATCAACACGGTTCCTGCCACTGTTTTAGAGGCGTCCCAGGCGGAGAACACGAAAGAGGACTGCATACTGATGGAGCTTGCCACCCTGCCCGGGGGCTTTACATCGGAGGTCCGATGGATGCGGAATGTGGTCCTGGCGCCGGGACTGCCAGGACGAACCGCGCCCCGGTCGGCGGGAGAGATCCTGGCGGAGGCGTTTTTGGATTGTATCGGGGGAGAGGAGTGTTCGTTGGAGTGATCGATCAAACGGTGGGATTCGCCCTGTGCGGGTCCTTCTGCACCTTTCAGGAGACCATGGCGGCGCTGAAAGCCGTCTCGGAGAAATATACGACCGTGATCCCGATCCTGTCTGAGAACAGCGCGGGAACAGACACCCGATTCGGAACGGCGGAGGAGCATATTCACACAATTTCATCCCTGTGCGGGAGACGGCCCCTGACCTCCATCCCCGAGGTGGAGCCCATCGGGCCGAAAAAGCTGCTGGACCTTCTGATCGTGGCGCCCTGTACGGGAAACACCCTGGGAAAGCTGGCGTCAGGCGTCACGGACTCCACGGTGACCATGGCGGTGAAGGCCCATATGCGTAATCAGCGGCCTGTGCTGCTGGCAGTGTCCACCAACGACGGACTTGCGGCCAGCGGCCCGAACATCATGGAGCTGATGCAGCGGAAGAACATCTACATGGTGCCCTTCGGACAGGACGATCCTAAGGGAAAGCCCACGTCTCTCAAGGCGGACATGCGTCTGATCCCGGAGGCTGCGGAGGCCGCCCTTCAGGGCGTCCAGCTCCAGCCGGTGCTGCGAAGCCTTTCCAAATAGGGAAAAGGCGGCAGGAGCCTTTGGGGTTCCTGCCGCCGTGGGTTACAGATCCCGAAGATCATAGGGCGTCGCCTGATAGACATAGTAGTTGAGCCAGTTGCTGTAGAGCAGTTGTCCGCTGGCCCGCCAGGTGACTTTGGGAGGCTTGCCGGGGTCGTCGTCAGGGAAATAGTTTTCCGGAATGGCGGTGTCCATGCCCTTTTTCACATCCCGGAAATACTCCGTGCTCAGGGTGTCCGCGTCATATTCCAGGTGTCCGATCACAAAGACCTGCCGCTTGTCCGGCGTAGCCGCGGCGAATACACCCACCTGCGGGGAGACAGCCAGCAGCTCCAATGCGTCGCAGCTCCGGATGTCGCTTTCCAGAACCTCGGTGTTCCGGGAGTGGGGCGCCATAAAGGTGTCGTCAAAGCCCCGAAACAGGGGGTTGGTGCTGTCCATAATATCGTGGGAAAAGACGCCGAAGACCTTCTTGTCAAAGTTATGCTTGGGAATTCCATAGTGATAGTAGAGACCGGCAAAGGCGCCCCAACAGAGATGGAAGGTGGAAAACACATGGGTCTTGGTCCATTCCATGATCTCCACCAGCTCAGGCCAGTAGTTGACCTGCTCAAAATCGTAACTTTCCACCGGCGCGCCGGTGATGATCATCCCGTCATAGTAATTATCCCGGATCTCATCAAAGGTGCGGTAGAAAGACTCCAAATACTCCATGCTGGTGTGGGTGCTGCGGTGAGTGCTGGTGTACATGAGCTCCACGTCCACCTGGATGGGCGAATTGGAGAGCTTCCGCATAAGCTGGATTTCCGTGACGATTTTTGTGGGCATCAGATTTAAAATCAGCACCCGCAGAGGACGGATGTCCTGGTGCAGGGCGCGGTATTCTGTCATAACAAAGATATTCTCGCTTTCCAGCACAGCTCTGGCCGGGAGAGAATCGGGAATCTTAATGGGCATATACGCCACGCCTTTCCTGTGAATGTACCGCTCATTGTACCATAATCAGCGAAAAAAGACAACCGGGAAGTGCCCTTTCGCGGCCATTAAAACAGGTAAAAAAGAAAATTGAAAAAAATTTTAAATTAGCGCTTGACAACCGAGGAAACGCGTGATAGAATAGCCAAGCTGTCGCAAGAGGCAGTGTGAGAAACCGCGAAGCGGAGTGTACCTTGTAAATTAAACAACGA
>CAJOHR010000015.1 GCA_905234425.1 uncultured Oscillospiraceae bacterium
AGACCATAGAGCGCCAGCAGGGAGAAGATCACGTGGAGGCGGTGGTCCGTCCACTGGAACATCAGCCGCTCCGCCGTCCGGGTCAGGGCAGGCAGCAGGGCCTTGAAGTTGCAGTAATCCAAAAGCAGCAAACAGGCAAGGGGATACAGGGCCAGGCTGACCCAGCCCAGGATCTGCCGGACCACGGCCCAGACCTTGGATTTCGGATGGGCAAAATGCTGATGGAGGGCATGAAACGCAGAACGCATGCGCAGGTACCTCGATTCCGCCGGCGTCTCCGGCAGAGTTATGTTGATTCCTGAAGATCATAGCATAAAACAGGGGTGATATCAACCGAATTGCCCTCCGGGGTCTCCGGCGCCACAAAAAAACTCTCGACTACGGGAGAAAAATAGTGTATTCTATTCCCTGCGAAAGGAAAGGGGGAATCACCATGGCGGCGTCCAAGCGCACCCTGTTTGTCCGGGGCCTCCGGGACGGGCTTCCCATCGGCCTTGGCTATCTGGCCGTAGGCTTCACCCTGGGCATTGCAGCCAAGCGGGCGGGCATGACGGCCCTCCAGGCGGCCCTGACCTGCTTCCTCACCAACGCCTCCGCCGGAGGCTACGCGGGGATCACGGTCATCGCCGAGAACGGCACCTATCTGACCATGGCGGTCATGATCCTGGTGGCCAACGCCCGGTATCTGCTCATGTCCGCGGCCCTGTCCCAGAAATTCAGCACCGACACGCCCCTGATCCACCGGTTCCTCATCGCCTACGAGATCACCGACGAGGTCTTCGGGGTGGAGATCGCCTCCCCGGGATTCCTCCGGCCCGCCTACGTCTACGGCGTCTTTGTGCTGCCATTGCTTGGCTGGGGCGGGGGCGCCTATCTGGGGGTGGTCATGGGGAACCTGCTGCCGGTCAGCCTGGTTTCCGCCCTTTCCGTGGGACTCTATGGCATGTTCCTGGCCATCATCATTCCTCCCGCCCGGAAGAGCCGGATCATCGCCGTGCTGGTGATCCTCAGCATGGCATTCAGCTGGCTCTGCGGCGTGATTCCTCTGGTCAACCGTCTCTCCGAGGGCACCAGGATCATCCTTCTGACCGTGCTCATCGCCGGGGCCGCGGCCCTGCTGTTCCCCCGAAAGGACGGCGAAAACGCCTCCGATGAAAAGGAGGCGCCGGAATGAGAAACATCTACGTCTACATGGCCATTATGGCCCTGGTGAGCTATCTGATCCGGGTGCTGCCTCTGACCCTGATCCGCCGGGAGATCCGGAGCGTGTTTCTCCGGTCCTTTCTCTACTATGTGCCCTACGTGACCCTGGCGGTCATGACCTTCCCGGCCATCGTCCAGGCCACGGAGCATCCTGCGGCAGGTGCGGCGGCGCTGGTGGCGGGCGTGCTTCTGGCCTGGTTCGGCCGGAGCCTGTTCACCGTGGCTGTGTTCTCCTGTCTGACCGTGTTCCTGGTCCAGGGGCTCCTGGGGCTGTTCTAATCCCATGACAAATCGGGCGTACCGTGTGTGAATACGGCACGCCCGACGTTTTATTCTTCGCTTTTTTCCGCCACGGCCCGGAGGAACTGGCGGGTCCGGGGATTTTCCGGGTTGTCCAGGACCTTTTGAGGCGGTCCCTGCTCCACCACCACGCCGCCGTCCATGAACACCACCCGGTCAGCCACCTCCCGGGCAAAGCCCATCTCATGGGTGACCACGGCCATGGTGATGCCTGTCCGGGCCACGGTTTTCATGACCCCCAGCACCTCGCCCACCAGCTCCGGGTCCAGGGCCGCCGTGGGCTCATCGAAGAGAATCGCGTGGGGCTGAAGGGCCAGCGCCCGGGCAATGCCCACCCGCTGCTGCTGGCCGCCGGAGAGCTGGGAGGGATAGTAATCCATCCGGTCGGACATGCCCACCAGATTGAGATAGTGCTCTCCGATCTCCTTTGCCTCGGTCCGGGACTTTTTCTGGACCACGGTGAGTGCGGCGGTCACGTTCTGCAGGGCCGTCTTGTTCCGGAACAGATTATAATTCTGAAACACCATGGTACTGAGCTTCCGGATAGCGGCCACCTCTTTTTTCGTGTGGCGCTCTGTGTCGATGGTCACGTCTCCCACGGTCACAAGGCCCTTGGTGGGGGTCTCCAGGAAATTGGTGCAGCGGAGCAGGGTGGTCTTGCCGGAGCCTGAGGGGCCCAGGATGCACACCACCTCGCCGGTACCGATCTCAAAGTCAATACCCTTGAGAACCTCCAGGTCCCCGAAGACCTTGTGGACGTTCTGATAACGAATCATGTAAGGCCCTCCTCAGTATTTGGCGCCCATCTTCTGCTCCACCGCCTTCTGGATGGCCACAAAGACCATGTTGATGACCCAGTACAACAGCAGCACGCAGAGATAGACCTCCATAAAGCGATAGGACTTGTTGGCCAGCATCTTCGCCTGCAGCATCATGTCCATGACGCCCACCACCGAGCACATGGCCGAGCCCTTGAAGCACTCGATGAAGTTGTTCATCAGGGAGGGAATGGCAAGCCGGAAGGCCTGGGGAAGCACCACATGACGGTAGCCCTGGAGGCTGGTCATGCCGCAGGTGATGCAGGCCTCCATCTGCCCCTTGTCCACGGACAGAATCGCGCCGCGGATGGTCTCCGCCATAAACGCCGAGAAGGAGAGGGACAGGCAGAAGATCGCCTTGATTTCCAGACTCAGCTCCTTGATGCCGGGGATCAGCGGAAACACGCCGTAGACAAACAGGAAGAGCTGGGCGATCAGGGGGGTGCCCCGGAACAGGGACAGCCAGACCTTCAGCACCGCCTGCAGCGGACGGCTTTTGATCTGACTCACCAGTGCCAGCAGGATAGCCAGCACAAAGGCCAGAACAAAGGAGGCAAGCGTCACCGCCATGGTGGTCTTCAGACAGTTGAGAACGGGCTGAAAGGCCTCAAAGAAATATTGGGGCGCGAAACGATACATGGATGGCTCCCCTTTCTGCCAGGGATCAGGAAGCCGGAGGGCATGCCCTCCGGCTTCCTGTCAGGTTTCTTATTCGTTGCTCTGCCAGGCGTCATCGCCAGTGGGCACCACATACTCCACCTCGCCGGCGGGAAGCGGCGTGATGTCCATCTCAAACCACTTGTTGGAGAAGCCGGACAGGGTGCCGTCCTCATGCATCTGGGCGATCAGATCGTTGAAGGCATGGATGATCTCCTTGTTCTCCTCCACCCGGTTCCAGGCATAGACGATGGGCATGTTCTTCCACTGAATGTCCTGGATGGTCAGGGTGTCGGTGTAGCCCAGGTCACGGACCTTGTAGGCGCAGGTGGAGGTGACCATCAGCGCGGCGTCGGTCTCCTTGCTGACCACGTTCTGAATCAGAACGGCAGAGGAATCGGGATACACGGCGGAGATGTTGATCCCCTTCTCGGCCTCCTGGGCGATGATATCCTCCAGGATCAGAGCCGGGTTGGAGCCGGCAGGCGTGCAAATGGTCTTGCCGTCCCAGAAGTCCAGGTCTCCGGCCTCAGGCACGCCGTCCTCGGTCCGGGAGACGATGGAATAGGACTCCCAGGCGTAGGTGTTAGTGAACCAGTAGGCAGCCAGACGGTCCTCGTTGACGGTGGTGACGCAGGCGATGGTATCCACCTCACCGCTCTGGAGCATGCCCCAGATGCCGGTGGGATCGGCCACGACCCACTCCAGGTTGATGCCGTAGTAGTCGCAGATATAGTTCATCACGTCCACGTCCATGCCCTCAATGCCGCCGTTGCCGTCGTCCTGGCTCCAGCCGGCCTGCACGCCGCTGGTGGCCACCTTCAGGGTCTTGCCGGCCAGAGAGGCGTACTGATCCTTCAGAGAGGCAGGCTCGGCGGGAGCCTCCTCCTCAGCGGGAGCTTCCTCCGCGGGAGCGGCCTCGGAAGCGGCTGCCTCAGATGCGGCGGATTCCTGGGCGCTTTCCGCTGCGCCGCCGCAGGCGCCCAGAGCCGTCAGCATGGCAAGGGCCAGCAGCAGGCACAGCGCTTTTTTCCAAAGTTGTGTTTTCAAGGTTTGTTCCTCCGTTCTTTCTTGCGTTTGCTGTCCGAAGCCGGGTAATACCGGCTCCGGCATAGGAAATTTTAATCAATTCTTCCATTCATGTCAAGTAATAGTTTGTATTCGCAGGATTCAGACAGCCCCGGAACAGCGGCGGACAGGGCCCAACCATGGCCGCGCCCATCACGCCGGGAAGAATGGGAAGCGTTTTCATTTTCCCACGCAAAACCGGGAGAAGATATCGTTTGTGATGTCCTCCCGCATGGAGGTCCCCAACAATCCCGCCATGGCCTCCAGAGCCTCCTCCACGTCCAGCAGCACCGCGTCCGGGGTAGCTCCGGCAGCGAGGGAATCCAGGGTCCGGGAAATGGCGTCTTGGGCCGCCCGGATAGCCGTCTCCTGCCGGAGATTGGTGAGGAGCCCGCCGTCGCAGGGCAGATCCGAGGCAAACATGACTTCCACCCTCCGGGTGAGGGCGTCCAGGCCCGTGCCGGTGACGGAGGACAGGGGAATCACAGTCTCAAAATCCAGATCCTCGGGGCAAATCACCTGCGCCAGGTCCGTCTTGCTCAGGACGCAGACACACCGTTTGGCGTTTTTCGCCGCCGCCATGGCCTGCCGGTCCTCCTCCGTCAAAGGCGTTGACCCGTCGATGACCAGAAGCGCCAGGTCCGCTTCTCTGACCGCCGCCAGGGACCGGTCCACTCCCAGCTTTTCCACCTGATCGGCAGTCTCCCGGATACCGGCGGTATCCGTCAGCCGCAGAAGAATGCTTCCCATCCGGACGGATTCCTCCACCGTGTCCCGGGTGGTGCCCGGAACGGGGGTGACGATGACCCGGTCATAGCCCGCCAATGCGTTGAGCAGGCTGGACTTTCCCGCGTTGGGACAGCCCAGAATCACAGCCCGAACGCCATGCTTCACCACCCGGCCCCGGTCCGCCGTGGCAAGAAGCGCCGTCAGGGTATCCCGTTGGGCTTCCAGCAGGGACCGGTATTCCCCCAGGGAAAAGTCGTCGATGTCCTCGTCGGGGTAGTCCAGCACCGCATGGAAGTGGCTCATAAGCCCCACCAGGGCGTTGTACACCGGCTCCAGCCTTCGGAGCAGCGCGCCGCCAAGCTGTCCCGCCGCGTTGGCGGCGGCGTCGGCAGTCTCCGCCTCGATCAGGTCGATGACAGCCTCGGCGGCGGTCAGGTCCATGCGGCCGTTTAAAAAGGCCCGCTTGGTGAACTCCCCGGGGAGGGCCTGCCGGACGCCCTGGGCAAACAGATTCGCCAGGGCCTCGGCGAGCACCGCCGGGGAGCCGTGGCACTGGAGCTCCACCGTGTCCTCCCCGGTATAGGAATTGGGCCCCGGGGTCCTGACCGCCAGAATCCGGTCCATGACCCGGCCCTTCCGGTCCCGGAGGTCATAGAGCCGCAGCTTACGGGGCTCCGCCCGGGACAGGGGCGTTCCCTGGACCGGACTTAAAATCCGATCCGCCGCCTCCGCGCAGCCCGCCCCGGACAGACGAATCACGCCGATTCCCGAGGGCGCCAGGGCTGTGGAAACAGCGCCGATCATATCTGACATCGTATCGCCTCCTTAGCTGTCCCTGACTTCCTTGCTGACGACGCCCTTTTCCTTCCACTTGCCGGACAGATACCGGAGAAACACAATGGCAGTGCCGCAGGCCCAGCCCACGGGAATGGACCAGAACACGCTGCGGTAGCTGATAAACGGGACTGTGGCCATGATATTCGCCACAATGACCCGGACGGCCAGAGACGTGATGGAGCCCGCCGTGGGGAACATGACGTCGCCGCTGCCCTGAAGGACGCCGTTTGTGATATACATGATGCAGAAAATCAGGAAGAACCAGGCCAGGGTCTTCAGATACTCCACGCCGATGGCCGTGGCCGCCTCGTTCATGTGGTAGAACCGGATGGCGTAGGGTCCGGCAAAGACGAGAAGCAGAATGATGATGCCGCAGGTGATGATGGCCATGATCAGGGACTGGTGATAGCCCCGGCGGATCCGGTCCAGCTTCCCGGCGCCCATGTTCTGGCCGGTGAAGTTGGAAAGGCCCATGTAGAACATCATGATGGGCACCATGGCGAAGCTCTCCAGCTTCATGGCGGCGGTGACGGCGGAGATCACGTCCACGCCGAAGGAGTTGATGAGCCGCTGCATGAGCACCATGCCCAGGCCCACGGAGCACTGCTGAATGGAGGTGGGGATGCCCAGCCGCAGGGAGGTTGCCAGCATGGTTCTGTCAAAGACAAATTCGCCCTTTGAAAACCTTGCCAGCTCCACCCGGGAGAAGAGATAGATCCCGGCCACCAGGGCGGAGACGCCCTGGGCGATGACCGTGGCCCAGGCCACGCCTGCAACCCCCCAATACCGGACAAAAATCAGATCCAGGATGATGTTGAGCACCGTGGAGATCAGCAGGAAGTACATGGTGGAACGGCTGTCCCCGATGGACCGGAGAATGGCCGCAAAGGCGTTGTAGGCGAACTGGAACACCAGACCCGCGCAGTAGATCCTGAGATAGGTCATGGCGTCGCCCAGAATGCGCTCGTCGGTCCGGAGCAGCCCCGCCAGAATGGGCCGGCTCAGCAGCTCGCCCAGAACGGTGATCAGAAGTCCGGCGCAGAGAATGGTGATGCAGCCCGTGGACAGGTTTTTCCGGAAGGCCCCGGCGTTTTTCGCGCCGAAGAACTGGGCCGCCATAATGCCCACGCCGTTGGTCAGGCCCATGGCCAGGGCCAAGAGCAGGAAGGTCACCGGGAAGCTGGTGCCCACGGCGGCCAACGCGTTCTGGCCCGCGAAGTTGCCCACGATAAGGCTGTCCGCCAGAGAGTAGATCTGCTGGAGCAGATTGCCCCCGATCAGGGGCAGGGTGAAGGAGAGAATGAGCTTCCACTCCGTGCCCTTTGTCATAGTTGCAATCGGGATGAAACTTCCCGCCTGTTTTTCCGCGGAAAAACAGGCGGGAATTGTGAGTCCATATTCTGTTGATCAGTACCGGATGATCCGCAGGCGCAGGACGCCGTCAAGCTGACGGACATGCTCCAGGGTCTCGTTGGAGATGGTCTGCCCCAGGTTGATCAGGGTGTAGGCGTAGTTGCCCTTGGACTGGTTCACCATGTTCTCCACGTTGGCGCCCTCGTTGCCCAGCAGGGTCAGGATGTTGGAGAGCATGTTGGGGATGTTCCGGTGGATCACCGCCAGCCGGGCCGCGCCAGACCGGGGCAGCTCCACGTTGGGGAAGTTTACGGAATTCCGGATGTTGCCGTAGAGCAGGTACTCCCGGAGCTCCTGCGCCGCCATAATGGCGCAGTTCTCCTCGCTCTCGGGGGTGGAGGCGCCCAGGTGCGGAATGGTGACCACGCCCTCCTTGCCGACGAGATTGTTGTTGGGGAAGTCGGTGACGTACCGGGCCACCTTGCCGGAGGCGATGGCCGCCAGCATATCCTCGTCGTCCACAAGACCGCCCCGGGCCAGGTTGATGATCCGGACGCCCTGGCGCATGGAGTCGAGAGACGGTCCGTTGATCATGCCCCGGGTGGCGGGGAGCAGGGGGGAGTGGATGGTGATATAGTCGCTCATCTTGTAGACCGTGTTCAGATCCACCACCTGGACCGCGTGGTTCAGGTCAATGGCGTTCTGGACGGAGAGATAGGGGTCGTAGCCGTAGACGTTCATGCCCAGCTTGAGCGCGGCGTTGGCCACCTTGACGCCCACGGCGCCCAGGCCGATGACGCCCAGGTTCTTGCCCAGCAGCTCCGGGCCCACGAACTTGCTCTTCTCCTTCTCCACCAGCTTCTCCACGTCGCCGTCGGCCTCGGTGAGGTTCCAGGCCCACTTGACGCCGCGGATCACGTCCCGGGAGGCCAGAAGCAGGGCGCAGAGCACCAGCTCCTTCACGGCGTTGGCGTTGGCGCCGGGGGTGTTGAAGACCACGATGCCCGCCTCGGAGCAGCGGTCGATGGGAATGTTGTTGGTGCCGGCGCCGGCCCGGGCGATGGCCCGAAGGTTGGAGCCGAACGCCATCTCGTGCATGTCCGCCGAGCGGACCAGAATGCCGTCGGGATTCTCGCAGGCCCCGGCGACTTCAAATTCCTTGGAGTCCAACTGATTGAGGCCCAAGGTGGAGATCTTGTTCAGGGTTTGGATATTATACATGGCAAAAGCTCCTTTTACTATGATCCGATTAAAACAATTCATGTTTTAATCCAGCGGCCTATGGCCGCTGCCCTGCATCTCATGCAGGGGGATAAGTTGTGTGTTACTACCGCAAGCAAACTTTTGGGTTTGCTTGCCGCGGCGACAGCCGCATCTGATAAAACCTATTAAAGGTTTTTATCAGATAGTAGTATTATCAGTTGTTCTTGTCAAATTCCCGGATGAAGTCGCAGAGCTTCTCCACACCCTCCACGGGCATGGCGTTGTAGATGGAGGCCCGCATTCCGCCCACCTTCCGGTGACCCTTCAGGTTGGAGAAGCCGGCCTTCACGCTCTCCGCCACAAACTTGGCGTCCAGCTCCTCGCTGGCGGTGCGGAAGGTCACGTTCATGTCGGACCGGGACCCGGGCTGGGCCGCGGCGGTGAACAGCCGGGAGGAATCGATGACGTCGTAGAGCATCTGGGCCTTGCCGTGCTTGATCTTTTCCATGCCGGGGACGCCGCCCTGCTCGTCCAGCCAATCCAGCACAAGACCCAGCATGTAGATGCACCAGCAGGGAGGCGTGTTATACATAGAGTCCTTCTCGATCATGGTCTGGTAGTTCATCATCAGGGGGGTGAAGGGCAGCTCATGGCCGGCCAGATCCTCCCGGATGATCACCACGGTGAGGCCCGCGGGCGCCATGTTCTTCTGGGCGCCGGCAAAGATCAGGCCATACTTGCTCACGTCCACCTGGCGGGAGAGGATATCCGAGGACATGTCGCAGACCAGGGGCACGTCCCCGGTCTCGGGCACATACTGCCACTCCGTGCCGTAGATGGTGTTGTTGGCGCAGTAATAGAAGTAGGAAGCCTCGGGGTCCAGCACCAGCTGATCCTGGGTGGGAATATAGGTGAAGTTCTGATCCTCGGAGGAGGCGGCCACATGGATGTCGCCGTACTTTTTGGCCTCCTTGCAGGCGATGGAGGCAAAGTTGCCGGTGACGGCGTAGTCCGCCTTGCCGGTCTTGCCGATCAGGTTCAGGGGAACCATGGAGAACTGACCGGAGGCGCCGGTCTGGAGGAAGAGGATCTTATAGTTGTCGGGCACGTTCATGAGCCGGCGGAACTTAAGCTGGGTGTCGTCGAAGATCTGCTGGAAGGCCTTGGAGCGGTGGGACATCTCCATGACGGACATGCCGCTGCCGCCGTAATTCATCATTTCCCTGGCTGCCCGCTCCAGCGCGGGGACGGGAAGCATGCTGGGGCCGGCGGAGAAATTGAAAATGCGATCGTAAGCTGCCATTTGTGTCACTCCTGTTTTCTGGTGGTATCGTGTGCGGGACGGACAAATGTACGCCCAGCAAAAACGTCGTATCACTAATTATAAAGATGACAGGGGCCTTTGTCAATGAAAGGCCTATTGGGGAAATACCCAAAGATATGGTTGAAACCGCCTGTGTTTTCGTGATATACTGTAAACAATGTCTGAAAGCGACCGGCGGCAAAGGCAAAAACCTGCCGCACAGGGGGAATAGTATGGAACTTTCAAAGATGCGGGACATCCTGGAGGCCGAGGTCCTCTGCGGAGAGGAGCGGCTGGAGGAGGAGGTCGAAACCCTCTTTGCCAGCGACATGATGAGCGATGTGCTGGCATGTCCCGACGAGATACAATGTCTGCTCACCAATCTGATCAACCAGCAGGTGATCCGCACCTCGGACATGCTGGACATCGGTGTGGTGATCTTTGTCCACGGGAAACAGCCGGCGGAGGACGTGGTGGAAATGGCCAGGCAACGGGACATGGCCCTTCTTCGCACGGAATGCCGGATGTTCACCGCCTGCGGACGGCTCTATGAAGCCGGTCTCCGGTAGACCGGAAAGGGAGGGAACGCAAATGGAAACAGTCAAGCTGACCTACGACATTGACGGCAGCAACTTCTCCGCCGCGGGCGAGGCCTCCACAGCGGCCAAGCGTGTGCTGAAAAAGCTGAAGCTGCCCTCTGCCCTGGTGCGCCGGGCGGTGGTCTGCATGTATGAGGGCGAGATCAACATGGTCATCCACGCTGACGGCGGCAAGGCCTACCTGGAGGTGGACGAGGAGAAGATCGTCATCACCCTTGCGGACCGGGGTCCCGGCATCCCGGACATCGACCAGGCCATGGTGGAGGGCTGGTCCACGGCCTCCGCCGAGGCCAGGAACTCCGGCTTCGGGGCCGGCATGGGTCTGCCCAATATGAAGCGGAATTCCGACACCATGGAGATCGAAACGGAGCTGGGCGTGGGCACCACCGTGACTATGACCCTGCTGATCGGCGGTGATGGACAGTGAACCACTCCATCAAGCTGGATATTGACCGGTGCACAGGCTGCACGGCCTGCGTGAAGGTCTGCCCCACAGAGGCCATCCGGGTCAACCGGTCCAAGGCCGTGATCTACGGGGACCGGTGCATCGACTGCGGCCGGTGCGTGCTCACCTGCCCCAATCACGCCTTTTCCGTGAAATCCGACAGCATGGACCAACTGAAAAACTACAAATACAACATCGCCGTGCCCGACACCGTGTTCTACGGCCAGTTCAAGAACCTCTACGACATGAACATCGTCAATGAGGGGCTCATTGCCCTGGGCTTTGACGACGTATACCCGGCGGCGGTGGGCGCGGAGCTTCTGGCGGACCACATTCTCAAGAACCCGGACGCCGTGTTTGAGGAGGACGTGGTGCGGCTCATTACCGAGTGCCCGGCAGTGGCCCGGCTGGTGGCCATGGAGTATCAGGACCTGATCCCCAATCTGGTGGGGTCCCTCTGCGCCTTTGAGATGACGGCTGTCTACGCCCGTCAGCAGGCGGCGGAAAAGACGGGACTCAAACCGGAGGAGATCGGCATCGGCCTCATCTCCCCCTGTCCGGCGAAAAACAGCCGGGTCCGGGAGCCCCTGGGTCTGGAGAAGCAGGTGGTGGACTACGCCCTGGCAATTAACGACGTGTATGTCAGGCTTCTCAGCCCCATGAAGGAGGTCGTGGACCCGGCCGACCGGATCCGTTCCGGCCAATTGGGCCTGAGCTGGGGCCGCAGCGGCGGCATCAGCGATATGCTGGGAAACCGGGACGCCCTGGCCGTGTTCGGGGACCAGAACGTCCAGCGGATTTTAAGTGAGACCGAGGACGAAAAGCTCACCGAGGCGGAGCTGGTGGAGTGCTGGATCTGCACCCAGGGCTGCTTCGGCGGCTGCCTGACGGTGGAGAACCCCTTCACCGCCAAGCTCCACATGCGGCGGCTCACCGAGGGGCTGGAAAAGCAGAAGCTGGAGATGCCCGAGGACCTGAAGCCCAGAGTCCCCTGGGACTACGAGCTGGAGGAGATCGACACGGAGATCGCCGACTCCATCGCCCAGGCCCTCCAGCTGGAGGCGGCGGCGGAGCGGATCTATAAAACCCTGCCCAAGTTCGACTGCGGCAACTGCGGCGCGCCCTCCTGCCGGGCCTTCTCCCGGGACGTCTCCGAGGGCTTCGCCGACGAGAACGACTGCATTTTCAACATCATAAGAATCATGCGGGGCGGCATGAGCGTGGAGAACGAAAAGGACGAGCTGGTGCCGCCGCCCTTCCGGAAACCATTGAAATAGAAAGCAGGAAAGGAGCAAACCAACTATGACAGTCAAGGAACTATCTGACGCCCTGGGCCTGAAGGTCTTCTACATGGAGGACGAGGACCGGGAGGTGGAAGGCGGCTACTGCGGCGATCTGCTCTCCTGGGTCATGGGCCGGTGCCCCGAGGAGGTGGCCTGGGTCACCATCATGTCCAACCAGAACGTGGCCGCCGTGGCCGTGCTCTGCGATCCCGCCTGTGTGATCCTCTCCGAGGGGGTCCAGCCCGACGGGGAGCTCATGGAGAAGGCGGAGGCCTCCGGCGTGAATCTGCTGGGCTCGGACATGGACGAATTCCAGCTCTGCTGGAGGATCAAGGAGCAGCTGGGATAAGCATGGAAGTCACCTACGATCTGCACATGCACTCCTGCCTGTCCCCCTGCGGCGCGGACGACATGACCCCCAACAATCTGGTGAATATGGCGGCTCTGGCAGGGCTCCAGGTCATCGCCGTGTCGGACCACAACACCACTCGGAATGTGCCCGCCGCCATGGCGGTGGGGCGGGAGGCCGGGGTCCTGGTGGTGCCGGCCATGGAGCTGACCACCAAGGAGGACATCCACGTGCTCTGTCTGCTGCCGGACCCGGAGACGGCGGAGGATTTCCGAAAATACGTCTATGCGCGGCTGCCCCAGCGGAAGAACCGGCCCAAGGCCTTCGGCAACCAGTTCGTCATGGACGAAAACGACGAGATCATCGAGGAGGAGACCCAGATCCTGAACTTCGGCTCCTCCATCGGCGTCTACGAGACCAAGGCCCTGCTGGAGGATTTCCACGGGCTGGCGGTCCCGGCCCACATCGACCGGGCCAGCTATTCCCTCACCGGCGTCATGGGCAACGTGGATCAGGATCTGGGCTTCCGTGTCTACGAGACCACCATCGACTGCGACCGGCAGGCCCTCATGGACCGGTACGGCTTCCGGGGCGGCTTTATCTCCAACTCCGACGCCCACGACCTGATCGCCATCCGGGACGGGGAGCGGACCCTGGACGTGGAGTCCATGAGCCCCAGAGGGGTCATCGAGGCCGTGAAGCGCCTGGGCGAGTTTTAGCAGTACACAAGAAGAAGGCGGGGGCAAAGGACCAGCCCCCCGCCTTTTTTCGGAGGTGATACCATGTCGCTTTGGAAGCGGTTTTTTTCCTATTACAGGCCCTACCGGCATCTTTTTTTCCTGGACACCCTCTGCGCCGTGGCCCTGAGCGCCATTGACCTGAGCTTTCCCCAGTTTATCCGGGCCCTGCCCGAAGGGCTCTTCGCCGGGTCCGCGGAGGAGATCCTCAGGGCCCTCCGGTGGATCGCCCCGGGGCTGCTGCTGCTCTACGCCCTCCGGGGCTTCTGCCAGTTCTATGTGACCTCCTTCGGCCACATCATGGGCACCCGGATGGAGACGGACATGCGCCGGGACCTGTTCGACCGGTACATGGATCTGAGCTTCTCCTACTACGACCGGAACAACACCGGCGAGATGATGAGCAAACTGGTAACGGACCTGTTCGACATCGCGGAGTTTGCCCACCACGGACCGGAAAACCTGATCCTGTGCACCCTCAAAATCCTGGGGAGCTTCGGACTGCTCATGATGATCAACGTGCCCATGACCCTTTGCCTCCTGGCCGTGACGGTCCTTTTGGCGGTGTTCACGGCGGTCCGGCAGAAGAAAATGACCGGGATCTTCACGGACAACCGGGCGCGGATCGCCGACGTGAACGCAGGGGTCCAGAACTCCCTGGCCGGGGTCCGTGTGGTGAAGGCCTTCTCCGGGGAGGCTGGAGAACGGGAGAAATTCGCGACCTCCAACGGCCGCTATCGGGTCTCCAAGGAGAAAAGCTATATGGCCATGGGATTGTTCCAGGGCGGCAACAGCTTCCTCCAGGGCATGCTATACGCCGTGGTCATTGTCTCCGGCGGCCTGTTCATTGCGAGAGGCACTCTGGCCCCCAGGGAGCTGGCCATCTACGGCCTCTATATCGGCATCTTCGTGGCCCCCATCACCCAGCTCATGGACTTCACCGAAATGTTCCAAAAGGGCTACGCCGGGTTCAAGCGGTTCCACGCCGTCATGGAGACGGCGCCGGAGGTCCGGGAGGCCCCCGACGCCAAGGCGCTTCAGAACGTCCGGGGACAGGTGGAATACCGGGACGTGTCCTTTTCCTATGACAAGGAGGCCCAGGTCCTGCGTCATCTGAGCATCACCATTCCCGCCGGCGGCGCCTGCGCCCTGGTGGGCCCCTCCGGCGGCGGCAAAACCACCATATGCTCCCTGCTGCCCAGGTTCTACGACGTGGACGGCGGGGCCGTGCTGGTGGACGGCCAGGACGTGCGGACGCTGACCCTCAAGTCCCTCCGGGACGCGGTGGGGGTAGTCCAGCAGGACGTGTACATCTTCGCCGGCACCATCCGGGAGAACATTGCCTACGGCAAGCCCGGAGCCACGGACGCGGAGATCCGGGACGCCGCCGTCCGGGCCAACATCCACGACTTCATCATGACCCTGGACCGGGGCTACGACACCTATGTGGGGGAACGGGGCGCCCGGCTCTCCGGCGGTCAGAAGCAGCGGATCGCCATTGCCCGGGTGTTTTTGAAAAACCCGCCCATCCTGATCCTGGACGAGGCCACCTCTGCCCTGGACAACGAGTCCGAGCGCCACATCCAGGAGGCCCTGGATCAGCTCAGCGTGGGCCGGACCACCCTGGTCATCGCCCACCGGCTCTCCACCATCCGTGGTGCGGAAAAGATCATCGTCATCGACGAGGGCGGCGTGGCCGAGCAGGGCAGCCACGGGGCGCTTCTGGCGCAAAACGGCATCTACGCCCGGTACTGGAGCATGCAGTTCGAGGGCCTGGACATTCAGATGGACGCATAAAACGAGAGAAGAGAAGTGATGGTAGCCATATAGACAAACAGGCCACAGATCGAACCTTGTTCAGGGGGGATCTGTGGCCTATAATATTTTCATATAATACTACTTCCTGATAAAACCTTTCAAAGTTTTTTCAGGTGCGGCTGTCGCCGCAGCAAGCAAACTATATAGTTTGCTTGCTGTAGTATTGCACAATTTATCCCCCTGCATGAGATGCAGGGCAGCGGCCAATGGCCGCTGGATTATAACATGAAATGCTTTAATCGGATAATAGTATAAAGCATTGGAAAGGAGCCGCATTATGGGAGAACTGCTGAAATTCAAGCGGGGCGTCTACACGCCGGAGGAGCAGGCCGCCCTGGACGCCTGGGTGCGGATGGAGGACAAGATGCCGCCCATGCCTCCCCAGGCCCAGCCGAAAGACTTTGACGTGGTGTCCGGCTACGAGATGTACTACTACGCCAAGGGCTGGGACCCCTGGAATCCGCTCTACTACGACTACAACTACGCGAAAAACACCCGCTGGGGCGACGTGCCGGCCATGGCCGGCATGCGGGAGCCCATGGGTATGGGCTTCCTGCCCCAGGAGCTGGGCTTTGAGTGCCCGCCGGGGGACGAGACCTATGTGGGGGACGGCTATGACTTTGAGCTCTACTACTACGCCCCCATCTACTCCGGAGACAGCTTCCACACGAAGAAGGTCAGCCAGACCTATCGGGATCTGACCGTGGACGGCTCCACCACCCGGTTCTTCGTCACCTGCATCACCACGGACATGTTCAATCAGAAGGACGAGCTGGTGTGCCGGGCGGTGATGCACTGGCCATGCTTCCTGAGCAAGTACGACGACGGCCACCGGCCCACCCGGGAGGAGATGGTCCAGTTCCGGATGCAGGGCGGCGGCCGGTATGAGCGGCCCGCCCACGTCTACACCGATCAGGACTGGGAGGTTCTGAAGGAGATCTGGCGGAACGAGGTCATTCGCGGCAAAGACACCCTCTACTGGGAGGACGTGAACATCGGCGACGAGCCCCCCATGACCGCCGAATCCCCGGTGACGGACTACGACGCCCGCCGCTATACCGGCACCCATCACACCGTGGGCGCCATCGCCGGCGACACGGTCCGGGACTTCGTCATGGGCAAACGGGTGGAGCGCCGGTTCCGGAAGCGGGAGGACGGGGTCATCTACCTGCCCGAAAGCCCCAGGACCCACTTCCTGAACTTCGTGGGAAGAAACTTCTGCCGCCGCCTGGTCACCAACTGGATGGGCGACGACGGCATGATCCGGAAGATGGGCTGGCGGATGGTCAACGACTATCCCCCCGAAAAGCAGTTCGACCACTTCCCGGAGGGCCATTTCCGGGAGAGCTGGCTGCTGAAGGTGCCCTATCTCAAGGAGGCTGGCCGCTTCACCAACACCCACGGCACCGGGCCGGACTGCGCCCTGGTCCACGGGTACGTCACGGACAAATGGGTGGAGGACAACGGAGATCACCTGGTCATGCTCACCGCCTGGTGCGAGGACATGGACGGGAACATCTTCCAGGAGTGCGAATTCTCCGTGGTGCTGCCCACCAGAGAGAACTGACAAGGAGGCTTTCATACCATGCGTTTTCCCGAAGAGAAAATGGAACGGTTCTATCCCGGGGTCTACACCCCCGAGGAGCAGGCCGCCATCGACCGCTATAGTCGGGGCGAGACCGGACGGATGTTCGGCGGCAACGGCCCCTCCATGCCCTCCACGGACCTGTGGGTCATGCAGCTCTACGCCCGGTGCTGGGACCGGTGGAATCCCCTGTTCAATGACCGGGACTACGCCAGAAAGACCGTCTGGGGCGATCTTCCCGCCATTCCCGGCTACGTGTCCATGGAGACCCGCTATAACGTGCCCCCGGAGCTGGGCTATCTGATCCGGCCCGACGGGGAGGCGTTTCTGGGAGACGGCTACGACCACACCGACGAGTATTTCGCCCCCGTGTTCCCCGGGGACGCCTTCCACACCGTGGACAGCGGCTGGGAGGTCATGGACGTGACCCCCAGGGAGGGCAGCGTCAAGCGGCTCATGATCTTCATCTGCTGCACCGATGTCTACAACCAGCGAAATGAACTGGTGGCCAAGTGCACCCGGCGCTGGCCGGAGCAGCTCATGCGCTCTCTGGACCCCGCGATCAACGAGATCCTGGCCTCCGAGATCCCCGGCGCGCCCCCGAAAAAACGGCCCGAGGGCGGCGGCGAGAAAAAAGCGCCCCCTCCCATGCCTGCCGGCGGCGGCGTGGGCGGCAACGCCCGGCACAAGTCCCACTTTATGACCCCGGAGGACTACGAGATTTTCAAGGAGATCTGGAAAAACGAGACCATCCGGGGCGCCGACATCCTCTACTGGGAGGACGTCCAGATCGGCGACGAGCCCACGCCCGTGGCGTCGCCGCCCCAGGTGGGCTTTGAAATTCTCCGGACTATCGCGGCCTGGAACATTATGAAGGACAACAACGGGCTTCGGGAGGTGCTGATCGGCGCAGGCGGCGACCCCCATTTCTACCGCTATAACCAGGACACAGGCCTCTACGACAACGAATCCGGCCATCTGGGCCTGGGCAGCATCGCCTATCTCTATAACTTCCACGCCAAGCTCCTGGGCACCCGGCTCATCACCAACTGGTGCGGCGATCAGGGCTTTGTGACGAAGCTCGGCTGGCGGTTCGTCAACGACGCCCCAAAAGAGGAGCAGTTCAACCACTTCCCCGCGGACTTCTACCGGCCCACGGAGCTGCTGAAGGTCCCCTATATGCAGGATCGGTACGCCAACATCCACGGCTTCGGCGACGACGCCTTTATCACCCGGGGCTACGTCTACGACAAGTATATGGGCGAGGACGGAGGCCACTATGTGGACCTGATCGCCTGGTGCGAGGATCTGGACGGCAACATCGGCCAGGAGATCCCCGCCACCGTAAAGCTTCCCTCCCGGCAGGACATATAGTAAGGAGGAAACGACATGCGTTCCTATCCCAATCTGCTTTCTCCCTTCCAGGTGGGGAACGTGGTGTTCCGGAACCGGCTGACCCGGAACATGGGCTGCCACGACAACCTGAAAACCGTCACAAACGGACGCTGCACCGCCATTGACACATCAGGCGTTTCTTACGTGGACGGCGACGGGGCCGGGCAGGTCATCCCCTGCGACAGCGTGGTCATGGCCGCGGGCATGAGGCCCAACGCCGCCGAGGCCACAGCGCTCTACGATCCCGCCTACCGGCTCTACACCGTGGGCGACTGCGAGAAGGCCTCCAATGTCCAGAAGGCCGTCCGCGCCGCCTTCTCCGCAGCCATTTCCATCTGATGTTGATAAACGTAAGGCCGGATCCCAGTTCGGGCTCCGGCCTTATACGGTCATTGATCCTGTTTTTTCCGTTTTTTCATAAAAATCCCGACGCAGATCCCCAATGCGGCAGCCGCAAGGACGATGACGGCGGCTGTCACGATCCCGCCGTGTCCGTCCTGTTCGGGGGCCTGCTCCGGCACCGGCTCCGGGGCGGGCGCTGGCGCCTCCGGCTCCGGGGCGGCCGAGGGCGTTTCGGTCACAGCCGCCGGCTGGGATGTGGTCTCCGCCTCCTCCCGGGCAGGCTCCTCCTCCGGTTCCTCCGGCTCCGGGGGGACATAGTCGCCCGTGACGAGGATCTCGCCCTGATAGGTGACGTTTGCCTCCGGGGCAAGCGGCTCCCCGTCCAGGGTGATCTCCCCGTTGACGACCGCGCCCTCGGCCAGGGTCAGAAGGGAAAGACTGGACTCCCCTGTGACATTCCAGACGCTGCCCTCCAGCAGATTCAGGCTCACGCCGTAATTGGCGTCAAAGCTGTCGTCCACCACCCAGTTCACGTCGCCGTAGTCCTTCCAGGTGTCGTTCCAGCTCTCCATGGTGCCGGAGACGATGTTCCCAGACAGGGTGGTATTCTTGAGGTTCACCACCATTCGCCGCTGGTAGTCCTCATGGCGGATGTCGCCGCTCACGTCCATATCCTCCATCTGCACATAGACTGGCTCCACCTGATTCCCGTCTCCGGGGGCAAGGAAGTTGCCCATGGAGTCGGCGTTGAGCACCGTATGGACCAGGGTGTTGTTGTAGCTCTCCATCTCCACGTTTTTCAGGGTGATGGTGGCCGAGGTGGAGCGAATCAGGAAATCGGAGCCGCTGACGTAGTCGATATACGCCCCCACGGCCTCGCCGTAGTCGTAATAGTTCTTGGTGGACTTCAGGTCCTCGGCGGTGCCGATATAGGCGTCCTCGGCGAGGAAGGTGCCGCAGTCCGCAGCCCAGAGGCCCTGGCCCATCATATCCGGGGCGTGGATCATGACCGCGTTCCGTCCGCCGATGAGGGCGGAATCCGCCTCCACAGGGTCTCCCTCCAGGTACATCAGCGTCACGTCATCCGCCGCGCCGGTGCTGCGGACGTTGATCCTGCCGGATTTGGAAATGATGGCGCCGATCTCCGCGGCGGTGAGCCGGGAGCCAAAGAGCCAGACCCGGCAGTTGGTGTCCGCGTAGGCTCCGTAGCCGCCGTGCTCGGCAATGCCGTCAGTGTTATAGGCGAAGAGGTCGAGACCGTCGCCTGTAGCGGAGTCCGTGGACAGGGCTGCCCATCCCTCAGCGGTACAGGTGGAGTTGAAGTAATAGGTTTTGGTGGCTCCGATGGAGAAATTGGCCCGGGCGGTTCCGGAAATGAGCAGAGCCTCGTTGGAGAAGGGCTCGGCGATCTCCAAAGTGTTCTCGTTGGAGCCCGTGGACTGGACCAGGGAGTCGTTGACGATCAGCGTGGCGTCGTTGTAGGCGGCGGTAACGTACCGGGCTGCGCCGTCCACGATCAGATTGGAGTCGGAGATGTACACCGTGGCCCCATTGTCCAGGTTCACGGCCGCGCCTCCCTTATCGTCGCCGGAGGCGGGCTCGGTGACGCCCAGACGGATATTGGCCTTCCGGAGCCGGACGAAGGAATCCGGGCCGGTGACCGTGAGGCCGTTGAAGGTATAGTCGCTGCTGGTCATGTCCAGGCCTTCAATGACGAGGACGTCGCCCTGCCGGGTGATATTGGCCCCGTAGGCGCCAGGCTCGTATTCGCTCTCCGTATCCTCGGCCCCGTCCGCAATGACGATGGCCGCCTCCGCCGGCGCGGCGTCTCCGCCGCCCGGTCCGCCGCCCGGGGGCGGGCCCATCATGCCGCCGGGGGGCGCCGGGGGCATTTCGTCCAGGGCCAGGGCCGTATGGGTGAATACCAGGGCCAAACAAATCAGCAGGGACAGGATCCGCTGTCTTTTCATGGTCGTTCCCTCGCTTTTTCTGGGATACATCCATTATATACCGGCGAACAAAAAGCGCAAGGTTTCCTTTATGCCGCATGGGGCCATTTGTGACAAAAGCGGCGGAGGTCCGTGCCTCCGCCGCCATGATTATTCCTCCCAGGTGCGCCGGGAGATGATATATCTGGGCCTGCCCTTGGTCTCCAGATAGATCTTGCCGATATACTCCCCCAGAATTCCCAGGGAGATAAGCTGGACCCCGGAGACGAAGCAGACAATACAGGTGGTGCTGGCCCAGCCCGCCACAGTATGGCCCGAAAAAGCCCGGATCAGGGCCCAGATCACGCCGATGAAGCTGACCAGGGCAACCACCGCTCCAAATCCCATGATGAGCCGCAGGGGCTTCACGCTGAGGCTGGTGACTCCGTCCAGCGCCAGGGCAACCATCTTTCCCAGGGGATAATGGGTCTCTCCCGCCGCCCGGGCCTTCCGGCTGTAGGGAACGGCGTCGCTCCGGAAGCCCACCAGAGGGATCAGGCCCCGGAGGAACAGATTGACCTCATGGTAGTCCGCCAAGGCGTCCAGCACAGGCCGGCTGAGCAGCCGGTAGTCCGCGTGATCGTAGACCACCTCGGCCCCCAGCCAGCGGAGCAGCCTGTAATACCACCGGGCTGTGGAGCGCTTGAAGGCTGTGTCGGTGTCCCGGTCGGACCGGACGCCGTAGACCACATCGTTTCCCGCCAGGTATTTTTCCACCATGGCCTCCATGACCTCCGGGTCGTCCTGACCGTCGCAGTCCATGGTGATGGTGATGTCGCAGCGCTCCCGGGCCTCCATGAGCCCGGCCACCAGGGCGTTCTGATGGCCCCGGTTCCGGCTCTGGGAGATGCCGAGAACATGCGCGTCCTGCCGTGCCAGCGCGGAAATGATGGACCAGGTCTCGTCCCGGCTGCCGTCGTCCACAAATAGGATCCGGCTCTCCGGGGCGATTTTTTCCCGCTGGATCATGCCCATGAGCTTCTCCAAAAAGACAGGCGCGGTGACAGGCAGCACCGCCTCCTCATTGTAACAGGGAACGATGAGATACAAAACAGGGGACATAAACGGTTCTCCCTTCAGAAAAGCGTGAAGCGTGAAAAGTGAAGCGTAAAGATGCGATGTCCATTCCGCGCGCAGGGAGGACGGAGTCCGGGCGTGTACGCTTCTTCCTGCGGGACATATAAAATACAATATCTTCACTCTCAACTCTCAACTCTTCACTCTCCTCCAATTCTCTTATCTTGTCAGTACCGGTTTCAGGTATTGTCCCGTATAGCTCTCTTCACAGGCCGCCACCTCTTCCGGCGTTCCGGCGCAGACGATCTCGCCGCCGCCGCTGCCGCCCTCGGGGCCCAGGTCAATAATATGGTCGGCCACCTTGATCACGTCCAGGTTGTGCTCGATGACCAGCACCGTGTTCCCCTGGTCCACCAGGGCCTGGAGCACATCCACCAGCTTGTGGACGTCCGCCACATGAAGGCCCGTGGTGGGCTCGTCCAGGATATAAAAGGTGTTGCCTGTGGCCGCCCGGCTCAGCTCCGTGGCCAGCTTCACCCGCTGGGCCTCGCCGCCGGACAGGGTGGTGGAGGACTGGCCCAGCTTGATATAGCCAAGGCCCACCTCGCAGAGCGCCTCCACCTTCCGGCGGATCCTGGGCAGGTTTTCAAAGAAGCCCAGAGCTTCGTCGGCGGTCATGTCCAGCACGTCGGCGATGGAGCAGCCCTTGTACTTGACATCCAGGGTCTCCCGGTTGTACCGCTTGCCCTTGCACACGTCGCAGGGCACATACACGTCCGGGAGAAAGTGCATCTCGATCTTCACCAGGCCGTCGCCGGCGCAGGCCTCGCAGCGGCCGCCCTTCACGTTGAAGGAAAACCGTCCCGGGCCGTAGCCCTTGGCCTTGGCGTCGGCCGTGGAGGCGAACAGGTCCCGGATCTCCTGGAAGAGGCCCGTATAGGTGGCGGGATTGGATCGGGGCGTTCTGCCGATGGGGCTCTGGTCGATACAGATTACCTTATCGAGCTGCCGGATGCCCTCGGCCCTGTCATGCTTTCCCGCCCGGAGCCGGGCCCGGTTCAGCTCCGCCGCCAGCTTCTGATAGATGATCTCGTTGACAAGGGAGGACTTGCCGGAGCCCGACACGCCGGTGACGACGGTGAAGGTCCCCAGGGGAATGGACACGTCGATGTGCCGCAGGTTGTTTTCCGCGCAGCCGTAGAACTTGAGGCTTTTGCCGTTCCCCTTCCGGCGTCTGCCGGGCACCGGGATTCGCTTGGCCCCGGAGAGATACTGGCCCGTGACGCTCTCGGGGCAGTCAATGATGTCCTGCAGCGTGCCCTGGGCCACGATCCTTCCTCCGTGGACGCCCGCGCCCGGGCCTACGTCCACCAGATAGTCCGCAGTCCGCATGGTGTCCTCGTCGTGTTCCACCACGATCAGGGTGTTGCCCAGGTTTACCATCTCCCGCAGGGTGGCAAGGAGCCTGGCGTTGTCCCGCTGGTGGAGGCCGATAGAGGGCTCGTCCAGGATATACAGCACCCCCATGAGGGCGGAGCCGATTTGCGTGGCCAGCCGGATCCGCTGGCTCTCGCCGCCGGAGAGGCTGCCCGCGCTGCGGCTCAGGGTCAGGTATTCCAGGCCCACGCTCCGCAGGAACTCCAGCCGGGCGGAAATCTCCTTCAGAATCTGATTGGCGATCACCGCCGAGGCTCCCGTCAGTTTGAGGTCCCGGATAAAGTCCAGCTCCTCGCTGACGGAGAGCCTGCAGAATTCCATGATGTTCTTCCCGCCCACGGTGACGGCCAGGACCGTAGGGGAGAGCCGGTCCCCGCCGCAGTCCGGGCAGGCGTGGTAGCTCATGCACTCCTCCAGCTCCCGGCGCATGGAATCGGACTGGGTCTCCCGATACCGGCGGGACAGGTTGTTGATGATGCCCTCAAAGGACTGCTCCAGGGTGCCCCGGCCGTTGCCCCGGTCGTAGGTCAGCTTCAGCTTTTCGCCCTTTGTGCCGTAGAGCAGGGCGTCCATGGCCTCCTCCGAGAGATACTCCAGGGGCGTGTCAAGGCCGAAGCCGTATTTCTTTCCCAGGGCCTCATAGTACATCCGGGAGATGGTGTCCGTTTTGGCGTTGCCCCAGCCGCTGGCGGAGATGCCGCCCTCCAGAATGGACAGGCTGCGGTTGGGCATGATCAGGTCCGGGTCTACCTTGAGCTGGAAGCCCAGGCCTCCGCAGTGGGGACAGGCCCCGTAGGGGTTGTTGAAGGAAAACATGCGCGGCTCCAGCTCCGGCAGGGAGATCCCGCAGTCCTCGCAGGCGTAGTTCTGGGAGAAGCTCAGAATGGAGTCGTCCCCCACCAGATGGACCATGCAGAGCCCGTCGGACAGGCTCAGGGCCGTCTCCAGGGAGTCGGTGAGCCGCCGCTGGATCTCCTGCTTCATGACAAGCCGGTCCACCACGATCTCGATGGTGTGCTTTTTCGTCTTGGCCAGGGAGATCTCCTCGGTCAGGTCGTAGAGAATGCCGTCCACCCGAACCCGGGAATAGCCGCTCTTTTTCGCGTCGGCAAAGACCTTCTGGTGCTCTCCCTTTTTGCCCCGGATGACGGGGGCCAGGATCTGGAACCGGGTCCCCTCCTCCAGCTCCATGACCCGATCCACGATCTGGTCCACGCTCTGGCGGCGGATCTCCTTTCCGCACTTGGGGCAGTGGGGGATGCCCACCCGGGCCCAGAGCAGCCGGAGGTAGTCAAAGATCTCTGTGACCGTGCCCACGGTGGAACGGGGGTTCCGGGAGGTGGTCTTCTGGTCGATGGAGATGGCCGGGGAGAGGCCGTCGATGGAGTCCACGTCGGGCTTGTCCATCTGGCCCAAAAACTGCCGGGCATAGGAGGACAGGGACTCCACATACCTCCGCTGTCCCTCGGCATAGATGGTGTCGAAGGCCAGAGAGCTCTTGCCGGAGCCGGAAAGCCCCGTGAACACCACCAGGGCGTCCCGGGGCAGCTCCAGATCTATGTTCTTCAGATTGTTCTCTCTGGCGCCTTTTATGATAATGCGATCCTGCAAATGTTTTCAGCTCCTGCTTTATACAAGGTGGTTCTTTGTACGCTTTGTTGTTTTGCAGGGGCGCTCTCCGAGCGCCCGCAAGGGAACGCGCCGATACAGCGGGCGCTCGGAGAGCGCCCCTACAAGGCAGATCTTATTCCTCCGGGGGCGACACGCCGCCGTCCAGCTCCACGCTCATGTCATAGATGTGATCCAGGACGCGCTGGCGCTCGCTGCCCTCCAGAATGATGGGGCAGCAGTCGTTTTTGCCGGAATTTCCGGAGATGGAGCAGGGAATCAGATTGAAATCCGCCAAGCCCTGGACAGCGCCGTCCAGGACCGTAAAGGTCTGCTGGAAGATCAGGGAATCGGTGCTCTGGGGCTGGGCGTCGGCCGTCATAAAGGAGCCGATGGAGTAGGCGATGTACTTGCCGTGGTAGATCTCCACGCCCTGGAGCACGTAGGGCTGAATGCCCACCACCAGATCCACGCCGTTGTCGATGAGCTTGTGGGCCGTCAGAATCTGACTGTCGTCGGGGGTGTTCGCCTGCTCGGAATACCAGGAGACCACCGCCACAATGATGTCCGCGCCCTGCTCCTTGAGCGCCTCGATGTCCTGGAGGGCCTGGGCCTCGTAGTTGGTCTCCGAGCGCTGATAGACGCCCAGGAAGCCCACCGTGACGCTGCCGGCGGGCACGGTGACGCCCGTGGCGGGCAGCACGCCGGTGACGCCCACCCTTGCGGTGTCGTCAAAGCCGAAGCGCTGGATCCCCGCGTTGTCCAGATTGGCCAGGGTGTCCACGTAGCCCTCGTCGCTGTAGTCCAGGGCGTGGGCATTGGCCACGGTCACCGCGTCGATGCCGCTGCCGGTCAGAACCTCCGTGTAGCCCAGCTCCGCCCGATAGGCGTCGTCCCAGCTCCGGCGGATGTCCGTGGTCGTGAGGGAGCCCACCAGACTGGCGGTGGTCAGATCGTCCCCCTCAAAGATCGATCTGACATTCTGAAAAAAATAGGAAGCGCCTCTCTCCTCATAGAGGTCCTGGACCAGCCGTCCGTCCTCCCGGTTGTCGTCCTCGCCCAGCATAATGTCCCCCACAAAGCTCAGGGTGACCTGAATGCCCTGGGCCAGGGGCTCCTGGGATTCCTCGGGCTCCGCCACGGTCTGGGCGGCCAGGATCTCCTGCTGGGCCTGGGCCAGCTTTTTTTCCCGGAGCTGAGCCGCCAGCTCCTTCATGTCCCGCCGCAGGGCGCAGCTCTGGGTCAGGGAGATGATGGCCAGCACCAGGGCCAGGAGAATGGCGCCAATGCGGATGCCCCGCTGGATGGCCATGGCCCGCCGGCGCTCAGCCAGCTGCTTCTGTCTCTGCCTCTGAGATCGATTGTCCATTTGATTGTCCTCCTCGTGTTTATCCAATGCCGCGAAGCTGAATGATCTGGTCCCGCAGAATGGCTGCGTACTCGAATTCCATCATCTTGGCGGCCTTCTTCATTTCCTTTTCCAGCCGGGCGATTTCCTTTTCCCGTTCGTTCTTTGTCATCTTCCGGCCGTCCTTCTCCACGTCCACGGTGCGGCTGATTTCAATAAGCTCCCGCACATCCTTGACGATGGTTTTCGGGACAATGCCGTGGGCCTCGTTATAGGCCTGCTGGAGCTTCCGGCGGCGCTCCGTCTCCCCGATGGCGTAGTCCATGGCCGGCGTCATGTGGTCGGCGTACATGATGACCTTGCCTTCGGCGTTCCGGGCGGCCCGGCCGATGGTCTGGATCAGGGAGGTGGGGGACCGAAGGAAGCCCTCCTTGTCCGCGTCCAGAATGGCCACCAGGGCCACCTCCGGCAGGTCCAGGCCCTCCCGAAGCAGGTTGATGCCCACCAGCACGTCGAATTTCTGCATCCGCAGATCCCGGATGATCTCCTGGCGCTCCATGGTATCCACGTCGGAGTGCATGTACCGGACCCGGATGCCGGTCCTGGTCAGGTAGTCCGTCAGGTCCTCGGCCATCTTCTTGGTCAGGGTGGTGACCAGGGTCCGGAAGTTCTTCGCGGCCAGGGCGTTGATCTCGCCGATCAGGTCGTCCACCTGGCCCTCCACAGGCCTGACCTCCACCTCCGGGTCCAGAAGCCCCGTTGGCCGGAGGAGCTGCTCGGCCATCTGGCCGGAGCGGCTCAGCTCAAACTCCGCCGGGGTGGCGGAGACGTAAATCACCTGGTTGATCTTGCTATGGAATTCGTCGAATTTCAGGGGCCGGTTGTCAAAGGCCGAGGGGAGCCGGAAGCCGTAGTCCACCAGGGAGGTTTTTCTTGCCCGGTCCCCGTTGTACATGGCCCGGACCTGGGGCACTGTCACATGGCTCTCGTCAATGAACATAAGGAAATCCTTCGGAAAGTAGTCCATGAGCGTCATGGGCGGGGAGCCGGCAGGCCGGCCGCTGATGATCCGGGAGTAGTTCTCGATGCCGGAGCAGAAGCCCAGCTCGTCCATCATCTCGATGTCGTACATGGTTCTCTGGCGGATGCGCTGGGCCTCCAGGAGCTTTCCGTTTTCCTTGAACCACTGCTCCCGGTCCAGCATCTCGCAGGCGATTTCCCTGGTGGCCCGTTCCATCTTCTCCTTTGTGGTCACATAGTGGCTGGCGGGATAGATGGCGCAGTGGGAGACGGTCCGCTCCGGGACGCCGGTGACCACGTTGATCTCGCTGATCCGGTCCACCTCGTCCCCGAAGAACTCGATGCGGATGGCCCGGCTGGACCAGCCCGCCGGGAACACCTCCACCGTGTCCCCCCGGACCCGGAAGGTGTTCCGGACGAAGTTCATGTCGTTGCGCTCATAGCGGATGTCGATGAGGCTCCGGAGCAGGGCGTCCCGCTCCCAGGTCTGGCCCTCCCGGACGGAGACCACCAGAGATTTATAGTCCTCCGGGTCGCCGAGACCGTAGATGCAGCTCACGGAGGCCACCACAATCACGTCCCGCCGCTCCAGCAAGGAGGCGGTGGCGGAGTTCCTCAGCCGGTCGATCTCCTCGTTGGTAGCGGAATCCTTCTCGATGTAGGTGTCCGTGTGGGCGATGTAGGCCTCGGGCTGGTAGTAGTCGTAGTAGGAGACGAAATACTCCACGGCGTTTTCCGGGAAGAACTCCTTGAACTCGGAGCAGAGCTGGGCTGCCAGGGTTTTATTATGGGCCAGCACCAGGGTGGGCCGGTTCATTTTGGCGATGATGTTGGCCATGGTGAAGGTCTTGCCGGAGCCGGTGACGCCCAGAAGCACCTGCTCGTCGATGCCGTTTTGCAGGCCCGCGGTGAGCTTTTCGATGGCCTCCGGCTGATCTCCCGAGGGCGCAAAGGGAGCGTGGAGCTTGAAAATCTGTTCCATGGATGCTTTGCCCCCTTTCGGCTCCGTATGCGGAGTAGTGAGTTATTATACCACAGTTTCCGCCTGTTCTCAAGACTTTCCCCCAGGTTATTTTCCGGGGGATTTTGTCGAAACGCAAATGCAGGGAACGCCGCGCCGGCGTTCCCTGCTGAAATTTCAAACAGATTGCTTTCAGGACCGGGCCTTTTCCAGCTCCGTCTTGGGGAAGAGGCGGCTGAAGAGCATAATGGTGAGGCAAGCCAGCACCACGCCCAGATAGGTCTCGGAGATGGCGAAGGTGCCGATGTACAGGGGATAGCGCCCCGTGGCGATCTTCACGCCCACCCAGGCGATGCAGCAGAGGAACGTGACGATCACCGCCGTGCAGACGCCCCGTTCGGAGGTGTACTTCCAGTACATGCCGAAGAGGATCACGATGAACAGGACGCCCCGCAGGGTGTAGGCCGCGTAGACCAGATCCAGCACGGCGGAGGAGTTCACCAGGGCGATGGCCAGCAGGCAGCACAGCACGCCGGAGACGGCGGTGCCGATCCGGGCGTTCCGGGTGACCTCCGCGTCCGAGGCCGTGGGCTTGATCCGCCGCTGATAGATGTCCTTGGTGAACATGGTGGCGGAGGCCAGGATGATGGGGGAGACCGTGGAGAGCACCGCCGCCAGAATCGAGGCCAGGATGATGCCGCCGACAACGGGCGGGAAGTGCATGATCAGGGTGGTGTAGGCCAGCTTGGCGTCGGTGATGGGGGCCAGAATGCCCGTTTCCGACATGACCCGGGCGCTCATGCCCAGCATGCAGGTGAACAGGCCGAAGGGGGCCACCACCAGAACGGAGATCAGGCAGGCCTTTTTCGCCACCTTGGGGTCCTTGGCCGCCAGCACGGGCTGGATGCTGGCCTGGGCGGCGCCGGCGGAGAGAACGGAGGCCACGATCCAGGAGGTGACCTTGGAGGCGCCCACGCCGAACATGGAGAAATGACGGGTGCCCTCCGCCGCGTCGATGGCGTCCATGGAGGCCTTGAAGCCGGAGAAGCCGCCCATTTCCCTTAAAGCCAGGATCACGGCCAGGATCATGCCGAAGTACATAAAGCCGATGTGGAGCTTGTTGGTGGCCTCCACGGAGCTCATGCCCCCGGACATGGTGTAGATGATGAAGATCACGGCAAAGAGACAGCAGGTGATGTTGAAATCCAGGCCCAGGAGGCTCTGGCCCAGCTTGCCCGCGGCGATCATCTGGCTCAGGCCCACGGCGATCATGACGAAGATCAGCAGGATGGAGCAGACGGTCCGGGACTTGGGACCCACCACCTTCTCGATGATGCCGGGAATGGTGACGGAGCCGTATTTCCGGTATTTTTCCGCAAAAAACAGGCCCATCATCAGCATACCGATGCCGTTGGCGATGGTATACCACCAGCCGGAGATGCCGGAGGTGAAGCCGTATTCCGAGCAGCCCGTGGTGGCGGTGCCGCCCAGCCACTGGCCGCAAGCCACACAGACGATGGCGAAGACGCCCATGCCCGCTCCCACAAAAGCGTCGGAGGACTTGGTCCGCCGGGAGGCCACGATACCGATGACCATGGTGATCACAAAATAGGCGATGATGATTAACAGTTGCCAGTTCATAGTATTAATACCCCCTCAGCGCCGATACATTTCACAGATAGCGTCCACACAGCCGTCGAAGGTGAGCCGGTCCGGATTCAGGCAGGCGTGGTAGAGATCCGGGTCGTTCCAGTCGGTACCGGTGTAGTTCTTGTAGTAGGCCTTCCGGGCCTTGTCCGTGGACCGCAGGACCTTTTTGGCCTGCCGCTCGGAGAGCCCCAGCACATTCATGGCCCGCTGAAGCCGGAATGCCTCGCCGGCGTGGATGAAGACGTCCAGCACGTCCTCCCGCTCCCGAAGGATGTGGTTGGCGCAGCGGCCCACAATGACGCAGGGCCCCTTTTCGGCAATCTCCCGGATCAGCTGGAACTGGACCTCCGCCACCCGGGCGCCCGTGGGCATGGGTGCCTCGGCGCTGGTGAAGTAGAAGGCGGCCTCGGCCTGGGAGTAGGCGAACCGGGACTCCAGCTTCTCGTCCAGCGCCACCACCCGGTTCTCCCGGACGCCGCTCTGCTCCGAGGCGGCGGTGATGAGGAACTTGTCGTAGTAGGGGATCTCCAGCCTGGCCGCCACGGCCTGGGCGATCTCGCTGCCGGAGCTCTCGAACTCCCGGTTGATCGTGATAATGCTGTAGCGCATAGGAACCTCCCGTCCGGCCCGTCCGGGCCATTTTTTCATGAACATTATAAGACCTTGGAACGGTTCCAAGGCAAGCCCTCCGGGGACATTTTATACTATTCTCCAATAAAAAACATTTAACATGTTTTTTATTGCCATGGGCAACTGCCCATGGCGACCGCACAAAATGTGCGGTCGGAGAAACCGTGCAATATCTGATCCCGCAAACCTTTGGTTTGCAGGCCACGGCTATACCGGCGGCGCTTTCTCCTTCTGTGCCAAAATCTGAGGGCCGTACTTCAACAGCATCTGTGTCATGACATCGATACAGCGATCAAAGGCCGCATCATACTTGGGATCATCAAATCTCTTTGCCATGATTCTGTGCCCCCCTTCTATGAACGCTCCTACCGCTGTATGCCCGAATGATCTCCGGCGGGATACGGTCCAGCAGCTCCACCGCCGCCTCATAGCTCTGCCGGAGGTTGGCTTCCTCCAGTTTCTTTAGGACGCCCTTATCGAAGTATAAAACAAGGCTCCCCGCCGCTGACGCAATTGCCGGTAGTGAGGAGCCCTGATCTGTCATATATAAGTTGTAAGATAACTATCAGTCAGTAAATTTGATGATCTGACCCTCCACATCAACTACCGCTTCAATGCCAAATGGAATGATACACCGAGGCATTGCGTGTCCAATATTAAGGTTGAAAACAACCGGAAGGTCAGGCTTATTTATAACCTGAATAAGCAGCTGTCGGTATTCCTGAGCATATGTCTCATCCATAGGCTTTCCGGCCAGTACTCCTGACACTGTCTCAAATACTCCTCTTTCCTTAAGATATTCAAGCGACTGCCGGTATTTTTCCGGAGACGGTTTTTCTTCACTGGATTCCAGAAGTAGGATGTGTCCTTGCCAATCCTCTGCATCAGGGAACAAATGATATTTTTCGCACACGATCGGCATATCCTCATATCGCTCACCGTTAAAGAAATCATACATGGAATCGATACACCCGCCGAGTATTTTGCCTGAGAACACAGGAGATCCCTGCAACAGTTCAAACCCATGATCAGCGTGCGCTGTCAGCGGTTTGCCGACCTGATCTGGCGCAAAGCTTTTTCTTTCTTCATACCAAACATCACTGGGCGTTATTGCTTTGATGGTTCCTGTGGAAATCAACTCTTCAAAATACTTCCGCGTATAAGGGTGCATTTTCGGGCTCAGTTCGCAGATATCCGGAAGAAATGCTTGTCCATAAAAAGTATTCAGTCCAACCTTATGCAGCATCAGATGATTTATTGTTGTATCTGAAAAGCCGAGAAACACCTTGTCATTCACAGCATCCGCAAGTTCATTATGATCGAACAAATACGGTAACAGACGGTAAGTATCATCTCCGCCAATTGCACACATAATCATATCGATCTCCGGATCACGAAATGCTTGCAGTAAATCCTCGGCTCGTTTTTCCGGGTGCGCTTTGATATAGTCCATCCCCATAAGTGCATGCGGCATGAACTTTACGTTCAGGCCATATTCCTTCAATCTACGAATACCTATGTCAGATTCAAAGCGGATAAATGATTCACCGAGAATTCCGCTCGACAGACTTACAATACCAACAGTTCTAATCATGCTTCCTCCAGATAATTTCTATTTGCCGTTCCGACATCTATCTCGCAGCCACAACTCCCCGACATCTAACTTGGCAACTCAACATAGTGACATCTAACTTGGCAACTCAACTCTCACACTTTTTGAGCTGATTTGCCCTTGGATAAGTTACCGAGAAGCGTTTTGTCTGTCCGATGCCAAATTGCCCGATTGCTCGAAAACCGCAGTATTACTGGGCTTTCGCGCCTATTTTCCTTCGACCCTTGACATCAAACAGACCGTCTCGTCCCGCGAATTACTGTCCAAACTTATTTCCAAATCCTCCTCAATGATCGGAAGCCTGAAAACGATGGACTTTAGCCACTGACCGTTAGGCTGCCGGGCCTCATGGATATGCACCTCAGCGATCAGTTCTTCAATAAACTGGCGGCGCTCCACCTCGTTCATC
>CAJOHR010000016.1:0-32446 GCA_905234425.1 uncultured Oscillospiraceae bacterium
GCCGCGTCCGGCTCGGACCGGTAGAACAGATAGTTTGCCAGATAGCTGTGGCTCTTGTAGAGCATGGAAGCCAGGATCAGCAGGAGAACGCCTGCCAGGATCCAGAGGTTCCGCATATTCATCTTGTAGAGGGAAAAGACAAAGCCGGAGCGCTTGACCTGCATTTCCGTCGCCTCCTGTCAGGGCAGCTTATAGGTTCTGTACTGGATGGCCTCCGCCAGATGGTGGGGCCGGATTTCGTCGCTTTCCGCCAGGTCCGCGACGGTCCGGGCTACCCGGAGGATCCGGTCGTAGCTCCGGGCGGTAAGATTCATCCGCTGAAAGGCGGTCCGCATGAGCGCTATGCAGTCCTCCGACAGAACGCACACCTTCTGGAGCACCGCCGGGGTCATGGCCCCGTTGCAAAGCACGTCCGTGCCCCGGAATCGTTCCACCTGCCGTTGCCGGGCCCGGTCCACCCGCTCCTTGACGGAGGCTGAGGCCTCGCCGCCGGCCCGGGCGGTGAGGGACTCGAATTCCACCGCCGGGACCTCCACGATGATGTCGATCCGGTCCAGCAGGGGGCCGGAGATTCTGGAAAGATACTGCCGGACCGACTGCTCCGTGCAGGTGCACCGGCCGGAGGGATGGCCGTACCAGCCGCATTTGCAGGGGTTCATGGCGCAGACCAGCATGAACCTGCTGGGATAGCGCACCGAGCCGCTGACCCGGGAGATGGTGACGGCCCCGTCCTCCAGAGGCTGCCGCATGATCTCCAAAGCCTCCTTGTGGAACTCGGGAAGCTCGTCGAGGAACAGAACACCGTTGTGGGCCAGGGAGATCTCCCCCGGCCTGGGATTTGAGCCGCCGCCGGCCAGTCCTGCTGCCGAGACGGTGTGATGGGGCGCGCGGAAGGGCCGCTCGGTCACCAGGGGATGGTCCCTGGTGAGAAGCCCCTGGATGGAATAGACCTGGCTGACCTCCAGGGCCTCCGCCCGGGTCATGTCCGGGAGAATGGAGGGAAGCCGCTTGGCCAGCATACTTTTTCCCGCGCCGGGCGGACCCACCATCAGAATGTTGTGGGAGCCTGCGGCGGCGATCTCCAGGGCCCGCTTCACGTTGTCCTGGCCCTTCACATCCCGGAAATCCGGCTTGGGCGCGCTGTCCGGGACAGGGGTCCAGGGGGCTGTGGGCTCCATGGGGGCCAGGCCTGTCAGATGATCCAGGAGCTGGGAGACGGTTTCCGGGGCGTACACCGTCATATCTCCTGCCAGGGTGGCCTCGGGGCCGTTTTCCGCCGGGACCACCAGGGTGTCCACGCCGATGGAGCGGGCGGCCAGGGCCATGGGCAGGGTGCCGCTGAGAGGCCGGAGGTCTCCGCCCATGCTGACCTCGCCCAGATAGGCCCAGTTGTCTCCGGGCAGCCGGAGCTGGCCTGTGGCGGCGAGGATGCAGAGGAGAATGGGCAGGTCGTAGACGGTGCCGCTCTTTTTGGTTCCCGCAGGCGCCAGATTCACGGTGATCCGGCCCGTGGGGAACTTCATGCCGCTGGAGAGGATGGCGGCCCGGACCCGTTCCCGGGACTCCTTCACCGCGGCGTCGGGCAGGCCCACAATGTCAAAGGCGGGCAGTCCCCGGGTGATGACGCACTCCACGGTGACGCCGTAGCCCTCGATGCCCCCGAGACCCATGGAAAAAACGTGATGGACCATGCCGCGCCCTCCCTTCAAAAGACGGTTTTCCTGCATGATTATGCAGCTTTTTACGAATATCTCCTATTGTACCGCAGACAGGCAGAAAAAGCAATTCATCATTTTTATGCACATTCACGCCTGTGTGCCCTATGCGGACGAATGTCCTTGTAATAATGTGAAAAGTTTTCGATTGACGATTTACAAAAACAGAGGAACTGTGGTACAATGGTATGGCTACGAAGGGCCCGTTTTTCGGCGCCCGCATGAACATAGGAGGTACGATTATGGCAAGAAAGCTTAAGACCATGGACGGCAACAACGCCGCGGCGCATGTGGCCTATGCGTTTACCGATGTTGCCGCGATCTATCCCATTACGCCCTCGTCCGTTATGGCGGAGCACGTGGACGAGTGGACCGCTCAAAACCGGAAAAACCTGTTTGGCCAGACCGTCAAGGTGGCCGAGATGCAGTCTGAGGGCGGCGCCGCCGGCGCGGTCCACGGCTCCCTGATGGCAGGCGCTCTGACCACCACCTTCACCGCGTCTCAGGGCCTGCTGCTGATGATCCCCAATATGTACAAGATCGCCGCGGAGAATCTGCCCTGCGTCATGCACGTCTCCGCCCGGGCGCTGGCCACCCATGCCCTCAGTATCTTCGGCGACCACTCCGACGTCATGGCCTGCCGCGGCACCGGCTTCGCCATGCTGGCCTCGTCCAATCCCCAGGAGGTCATGGACCTCAGTGCCGTGGCCCATCTGGCCGCCATCGACGGCTCCGCCGCCTTCCTGCACTTCTTCGACGGCTTCCGGACCTCCCATGAGATCCAGAAGATCCAGGTTTGGGACTACGCCGACCTGGAGGAGATGATGAACAAGGACGCCGTGGCCGCCTTCCGCGCCCGGGCCCTGAACCCCAACCATCCCGTGATCAAGGGCTCCGCCCAGAACCCGGACATCTTCTTCCAGACCCGTGAGGCCTGCAACACCCATTACAACGAGCTGCCCGCCGTGGTGGTCAAGTACATGGACAAGGTCAACGAGAAGCTGGGCACCGACTACAAGCCCTTCAACTACTACGGCGCGCCCGACGCGGAGTATGTGATCGTCTCCATGGGCTCCTCCTGTGACGCCCTCATGGAGGTCTGCGATTACCTCAATTCCACCGGCAAGAAGGTGGGCATGGTGAACGTGCACCTGTACCGTCCCTTCTGTCCCGAGTTCCTGGTGAACGTGATCCCCGACACCGTCAAGCGGATCGCCGTGCTGGACCGCTGCAAGGAGCCCGGCGCTCTGGGCGAGCCTCTGTATCTGGACGTGGTCACCGCCCTCCAGGGCACCAGGTTTGCGGGCGTTCCCGTCATCGGCGGACGCTACGGTCTGGGCTCCAAGGACGTGGGCACCGGCTGCCTGATCTCCGCCTACCTGAACCTGATGGCGGACAAGCCCCAGGCCCCCTTCACCCTGGGCATCACCGACGACGTCACCAATCTGTCCCTGCCCATCACCGACAACACAGACTGTCAGGCCAAGGGCAACACCGCCTGTAAGTTCTGGGGCCTCGGCTCCGACGGCACCGTGGGCGCCAACAAGAACTCCATCAAGATCATCGGCGACAACACCGATCTCAACGCCCAGGCCTACTTCCAGTATGACTCCAAGAAGTCCGGCGGCGTGACCATCTCCCATCTGCGCTTCGGCCCCGAGCCCATCCGGTCCTCCTACTATGTGACCTCCTCCGACTTTGTGGCCTGCCACAACAGCTCCTACCTGGAGAAGTATCCCATGGCCCAGGACTGCAAGCCCGGCGGCACCTTCCTCATCAACTGCGGCTATTCCGTGGAGGAGCTGGGCAACATCCTGCCCGCCGAGGCCAAGAACTATATCGCAAAGAACAACGTGAACGTCTATACCATCGACGCGGTGCAGATCGGCAAGGACCTGGGTCTGGGCACCAAGTACAACATGGTCCTCATGTCCGCCTTCTTCAAGCTGGCCGACATCATTCCCATCGACGACGCCGTGAAGTATATGAAGCAGGCCTGCGAGACCTCCTACGGCAAGTTCGGCGAGGAGACCGTGAACAAGAACAAGAACGCCGTGGACGCCGGCCTGACGGGTCTTACCAAGCTGGAGATCCCTGCGGAGTGGGCCACCACCACCGAAGGCGGCGGCGAGGCCGCCCCCGGCAAGTCCGGCCGTGAGGCGCTGGATACCTTCATCACCGACGTCATGGTGCCTGCCAACGACATGAAGGGCGACGCCATCCCCGTCTCCAAGCTCATGGCCATGGCCGACGGCACCCTGCCATCCGGCTCCGCCGCCTATGAGAAGCGTGGCATTGCCGTGGATTGCCCGGTGTGGATCCCCGAGAACTGCATCCAGTGCAACCAGTGCGCCTACGTCTGCCCCCACGCCGTGATCCGGCCCGTGGTCATGACCGCCGACGAGGTGGCCGCCGCTCCCGCCGGCACCAAGACTGCCAAGCTGAACGGCGCCAAGGATCTGCCCGACGCCAGCTTCGTCATGGCCATCTCTCCCCTGGACTGCACCGGCTGCGGCTCCTGCGCCAACGTCTGCCCCGCCAAGGAGAAGGCGCTTGTCATGAAGCCGCTCCACGAGTCCGAGGACCAGAACGCCGTCTTTGAATACGCCACAAAGCAGGTCTCCGAGAAGGTCCTGCCCTTCAAGCCCGCCACCGTCAAGGGCTCCCAGTTCAAGACGCCGCTGTTCGAGTTCTCCGGCGCCTGCGCCGGCTGCGGCGAGACGCCTTATGTCAAGCTCATCACCCAGCTCTTCGGCGACCGCATGCTGATCGCCAACGCCACGGGCTGTTCCTCCATCTGGGGCGCCAGCGCACCCTCCACCCCCTACACCGTGAACAAGGCCGGCAAGGGTCCCGCCTGGGCCAACTCCCTGTTCGAGGACAACGCCGAGTTCGGCTACGGCATGGCGCTGGCCACCGAGCAGCGCCGGGAGAAGCTCCGCGGTCTCGTCTCCGAGCTGGTGGAGAAGGACATCCCTGCCGAGCTGAAGACTGCCGCCGAGAACTGGCTGGCCGCCTTCAACGAGGGCGAGGGCTCCCGGGAGCCTTCCGCCGCCTTCGAAGCCGAGATCAGGAAGAACCCCGCGCTGGTGGGCGAGATCGCCGATATGACCGACATGCTGGTCCGGCCCTCTCAGTGGATCTTCGGCGGCGACGGCTGGGCCTACGACATCGGCTACGGCGGACTGGATCACGTCCTGGCCCAGAACCGGAACGTGAACATCTTCGTTCTGGACACCGAGGTCTACTCCAACACCGGCGGACAGGCCAGTAAGGCCACGCCCATCGGCGCCGTGGCGGAATTCGCCGCCGCCGGCAAGGCCGTGAAGAAGAAGGATCTGGCCGCCATCGCCATGAGCTACGGCTACATCTATGTGGCCCAGATCGGCATGGGCGCGGACTACAACCAGACCCTGAAGGCCATTATGGAGGCCGAGGCCTATGACGGTCCCTCCCTGATTATCGCCTACGCCCCCTGCATCAACCACCATGCCAAGGCCGGCATGGGCAAGAGCCAGGAGACCATCAAGCGGGCATCTGTTCCGGTTCAACCCGGCCAACAAGGAGAAGCCCTTCACCCTGGATTCCAAGGCGCCCACGGACAAGTACAACGACTATATCATGTCCGAGAGCCGCTACTCCTCCCTGGCCAAGAGCTTCCCGGAGCGCGCGAAGGAGCTCTTCGCCGCCGCCGAGGAATTCGCCGCCGAGAAGTACGAGGATCTGGCGAAGAAGGCCGAAAATCAGTAATTCCCAGTGAATTCCCGCGTCCCCGCAGGACCCTGTGTCCCGCGGGGACGCCTTTTTTCGGAAAACCATTTACAAGCAGTTTTTCAGGACTTATAATATAGGGAAACGCTGATTAAATCCCGGCGCACGTCTTGGCGGCATATTTTCCCGCTGATTTCGTCTCAAAATCTTGAAATACATAAAGTATTCCTGCGTTATCAGGAGAAAAATATGCTCGCCAATCCGCACACCGTTCTTTATTCATCGTTTCCATAGGTACATGGAATACAAAGGAGGAGGTCATATCATGGGTTACAGCATCATCACCATCAACCGGGAATTTGAGTCCCGGGGCAACGAGATCGCCCAGGAGGTGGCAAGGCGCCTGAACATCCCCTATGCGGACAAATTTCTCATCGAGGAGGCGGCCCAGAAGAGCGGCATTTCCGTGGAGCGGATTTTGGCCACAGACGAGCTTCTGGCCTCCCGGTTTGAGTATTCTCAGGCCCAGGCGGCCAACTTCTACGGCTCCGCCGAATCTCCCCTGCCCACAAACGAGCAGGTGGCCTCGGTCCAGTTCGATCTGATCCGGGAGATGGCGGCGCGGGGCCCCTGCGTCATCGTAGGCCGCTGCGCCAACTATCTTCTGCGGGACCGGACGGATGTGCTGGACGTGTTTGTCCACGCCGGACGGGACTACCGGGTCCGGCGCGCCATGGAGAGCTTCGACCTTTCCGAACGGGCTGCCGTCCGGCTGCTCAAGCGCACGGACAAGGCCCGGAAGGCCTATTATAAGAACTACACCGGCACGGACTGGAACGACCCCAACGCCTACCATCTGGTGGTCAACACCGACAAGCTGGATTTTGACCTCTGCGTGGAGTTGATCCTCCGGGCCTATCAGGGCTGATGTGAAATTTGACTTGCCGGGATATCCGGGGTATACTATGGGTATCGTATGCAGGAAAGAAAGGATGAGACCCTTATGAGCGAATGCAATCAGGATTGTTCGAGCTGCAATGTGGATTGTGAGAGCCGTCAGGCGGAGAGCCTGCTGGCGGTTGCCAATCCCCTGTCCAGCGTGAAGAAGGTCATCGCCGTGGTCAGCGGAAAGGGCGGCGTGGGCAAGTCCACCGTCACCTCCATGCTGGCGGTGGAGCTGAGCCAGCGGGGCAAGAAGGTGGGCGTGCTGGACGCCGACATCACCGGCCCCTCCATTCCCACAGCCCTGAATATCCACGGCCGGCCCACGGCCTGCGAGGAGGGCATGCTGCCCATCCGCAGCGAGACGGGCATTGACGTCATGAGCATCAATCTGCTGCTGGAGAGCGAGAGCGATCCGGTGATCTGGCGCGGCCCCATTCTGGGCGGTGTGGTGAAGCAGTTCTGGACCGACGTGGTCTGGAAGGACGTGGACTATCTGCTGGTGGACATGCCGCCCGGCACCGGCGACGTGCCCCTGACCGTGTTCCAGAGCCTGCCCGTGGACGGCATCGTGGTGGTGACCAGCCCCCAGGATCTGGTGTCCCTGATCGTGAAGAAGGCCGTGAACATGGCGGAGATGATGAACATCCCCGTGCTGGGCTTTGTGGAGAACTACAGCTACCTCAAATGTCCCGACTGCGGCAAAGAGATCCCCGTGTTCGGCAAGAGCCGCATGGACAAGGTCTCCGCGGAGCTGGGCGTGCCCGTGCTCTGCAAGCTGCCCATGGATCCCCACATCGCCGAGGCCATGGACGAGGGCCTGATCGAGCACGCCAAGGTGGACGCCATCGCCCCCGCGGCGGATGTGATCGAAAAGCTGTAAATTTGTAGTTTGGATAAGAGCAGGAGACCGGTCCGGACCGCTGAAAATCAGACGGTTCGGACCGGTTTCCCTGTCCGCGGGGTTGATTTTCCGCACCCGGGCCGATATAATGAATCGGAAGAACACAGAAAGAGGTGTATTCTTATGTGCGGAATCGTAGGCTTTGCGGGCAAGGTCCCGGCGGCGCCCATCCTCCTGGACGGCCTCAAAAAGCTGGAATACAGAGGCTATGACTCGGCGGGCGTGTGCGTCTACCATGCGGGCAGCCTCCAGGTGGCCAAGAAGCAGGGCGAGCTCAAAAACCTGCTGGCGGTCACGGACAACGGAGCCACGCTCCCCGGCAATATCGGCATCGGCCACACCCGCTGGGCCACCCACGGCGCGCCCTCGGATGAAAACGCCCATCCCCATCTGTCCCAGGACGGGAAAATCGCCGTGGTCCACAACGGCATCATTGAAAACTACCTGGCCTTAAAGGAAATGCTGCTGGCCCAGGGCGTAACCTTCCGGTCTGAGACGGACACGGAGGTGGTCTGCAACCTCATCGCCATGTACTACGCCCGGAGCGGCAACTTCCTCTGGTCGGTCCAGATGACCCGGGAGGTCATCGTGGGAAGCTACGCGCTGGTGATCCTCTGCGCCGACGAGCCTGACACCATCATCGCCATGAAGCAGGACAGCCCCCTGATCTTCGGCCAGGGCGAGGGCTGCAATTTCGTGGCCTCCGATGTGCCTGCCATCCTCAAGTACACCCGGGAGGTGGTTTACCTCAACGACGGCGATCTGGTGGTCATGACTGCCGACTCCGTCCGGTTCCTGAACCGGCAGAGCGCCACCGTGGAAAAAAAGACGGAGCACATTGCCTGGGATATCACCGCCGCGGAGAAGGGCGGCTACGAGCACTTCATGCTCAAGGAGATCTTCGAGCAGCCTTCGGCCTTTGCCAAGACCATCTCTCCCCACATCCAGGACGGAAAGGTGGTCCTGGACGGGGTCTCCTTCGAGGAACGCTATCTTAAAAATCTGTCCAGGATCTATGTGGTGGCCTGCGGCAGCGCATACTATGTGGGCTGCGTGGGAAAATACGTGCTGGAGAAGCTGTGCCGGGTCCCGGTGGAGCCCATGCTGGCCTCGGAATTCCACTACTGCGATCCCCTCTGCGATGAAAACACCCTGGTGCTGGTCATCAGCCAGTCCGGCGAGACCGCCGACACCAAGCTGGCGCTGCTGGAGGCCAAGCGGCGGGGCGCCAGGACCCTGGCCATCGTCAACGTGGTGGGCTCCGCCATCTCCAAGGAAGCCGACGACGTGATTTACACCTGGGCAGGCCCTGAGATCGCCGTGGCCACCACTAAGGCCTATTCCACCCAGCTTGCCATCGTCTATCTGCTGGGACTGTACATGGCCCGGCTCCGGGAGACGATCACGGACGGGGAATACGACGAGCTCCTCGCCGCCATCCAGGCCCTGCCGGGCCAGATCGCCGCCCTGCTGACCGAGGAGAAGATCCAGGAGATCCAGGATTTCGCAAAGAAGTTCCATCAGGCCGAGGACGTGTATTTCATCGGCCGCAATGTGGACAACGCCACCTGCCTGGAGGGCAGCCTGAAGCTCAAGGAGATCGCCTACATCCACTCCGAGGCCTACGCCGCCGGTGAGCTCAAGCACGGGCCCATCTCCCTGATCGTGCCCGGGACCCTGGTGGTGGCCGTGGCCACCCATCCGGACCTCTTCGACAAGACCATGAGCAACGTGAAGGAGACCACCTCCCGGGGCGCGGATGTGCTGGCCGTCACCACCGACGCCTTTGCGGACGAGATCGGAAAGACCGCCGGACAGTGGGTGCTGATCCCCGAGACCCTGCCCCTGCTCCAGCCCAGCCTCAGCGTGGTGCCCCTGCAGCTCTTCTCCTATTATGTGTCCCTGGAGCGGGGCTGCTCCATCGACAAGCCCAGAAACCTGGCAAAATCCGTGACCGTGGAATAATCGGGAAAGGAAGTATATCATACATGGAACTCTACGACGCCATTTATACCCGCCGGAGCATCCGGGCCTTTGATCCCGAGAAGCCCGTGGCCAGGGAGACCTTGGATAAAATCATTTCCGCCGCCCAGATGGCGCCCTCCTGGAAGAACACCCAGACGGCGGATTTCATCGCGGCGGTGACCCCGGAGATGCGGCGGAAGGTCCTGGAGGCGCTGCCCTCCTTCAACGCCAATTCCGCCGCCGGAGCGCCTGTGATCCTGATCCTCACCGCCAGAAAATTTCGGGCGGGCTATGAGCGGGACGGCTCCTACACCACCAAAAAGGAGGACCGCTGGGAGATGTTCGACAGCGGCCTGACCGCCCAGAATCTCTGCCTGGCAGCCTGGAACGAGGGCCTGGGCACCTGCATCATGGGCATCTACGACGAGGACCGGCTGCCGGCGCTGCTGGAGCTGCCGGAGGACCGGTACGTCACCGCCGTGATCCCCATGGGCTATCCGACCCAGAGTCCAAACGCGCCCAAGCGGAAGGCCCTGGAGGAGAAGGTTCGCTATGTTTGAGGGCTTTTCCGAACAGACCATCGACTTCCTCTGGGGTATCCGGTTCAACAACGAGCGCACCTGGTTCCAGGCGCACAAGCGGGAGTACGAGGAGCACCTCTACCGGCCTATGGTGGCCCTGGCGGAGGCGGTGGACAGCCGGTTTCAAATCGAAGGGACCCGGTTAAAGGCCTCCCGGATCTACCGGGATGTGCGCTACGCTCCCACGCCCTACAAGGACTATCTCTGGTTCGTGATCCGGGACGACAGCGACTACTGGAGCGAGCATCCCTCCCTGTTTTTCCAGATCGAGCCCGAGGGCGGCCAGTACGGCTTCATCCACTATTCCCCCAAGGCGGCGCTCATGGCAACCCACCGGCGGCAGCTTCTGGCCCATCCCGACCGGTTTCCCGGGACCGTGGAGTCCATTCTGGCCACCGGGGAATTTCAGGACAAGTCCACCCGGTACAAGCGGCCCAAGGAGGGCGGAACGCCGGAGCTGGAGACCTGGTATCAGCTCAAAAACTGCTATGTGGGGGCGGATATTCCCGCGGGCCCGGCGCTATTTGACAAAGATCTGCCGGACCGTTTGGTGAAGGCTTTTGAAATTTTGAAGCCGCTCTATGAGTATTTCCGAACGCTTGAAACATTATAAATAGAATGTATCTGTTCAGTCGCTGTCATTCTGAGGAACAAAGTGACGAAGAATCTTGGCGTTATTCACGATTTCAGGTAAAAGATCCTTCGCTTACGCTCAGTTAAAAATGCCTCCGGGACGCCGCTTCCAGTCCCGGAGGCATTTTGCCGGAATGGCAAAAAGTATGCCGTCTAGTTTCCGCGAAATCAGCCATATTAAAACCGTGTGATTTTTGAAAAACGCGGAAGGGAGACGGTGGGCGTGAAACGAAAATGGATTGTGATTCTGGGCCTTCTGGCGGCGCTCTGCTGCCCTGTCCGGGCGGCGGAGATCCCCGATGCTCTGGTGGCCGTGGGCAGGGCGGTGGGCATCGACGTGAAGTGCGGCGGGCTGCTGGTGGTGGGCTTCTCCGAGGACAGTCCCGCCCGGGAGAGCGGCCTCAAGCGGGGGGATTTGATCGTCCGGGTGGACGGGGAGCCGGTGTCGGAGCCGGGAGATTTAAGGAACAAGCTCCAGGACAAGACCCAGGTGACCCTGACGGCGTCCAGGGGATGCCGGGAGCAGAGCTTTCTGGTGCCCCTCCGGGAGTCCGGCGGCGTTCGGACCATGGGGGCCAGTGTGAAAACGGAGATGGCGGGCATCGGCACGGTGACCTTTTATGACCCGGCCACGGCGGCCTTCGGGGCCCTGGGCCACGGGATCACCGAGGACGGGGCCGCGGCGCTGTTCCCTGTCCGGGACGGCTTTCTCTGCCGGGCTACGGTGGTCAGCGCTGAAAAGGGGAGAGCGGGCGCCCCGGGGATGCTCCAGGGGGCCTTCGACAGCGACGACCTTCTGGGGGTCGTAACGAAGAACACGGACAGCGGTATCTTCGGGGAACTGTACGGCAGTCTGGGCGGCCAGGTCCTGGAGGTGGGGGACCGGCGGGAGGTGGTCTGCGGTCCCGCGGAGATTCTCTGCAACGTGGAGGGGGACAAGGTGGACCGGTTTCAGGCGGAGATCCAGCGGGTCTACGACATGGGCGACAGCACGGGACGGAATATGCTGATCCGGGTGACGGACCAGCGGCTTCTGGACCGGACGGGGGGCATCGTCCAGGGGATGAGCGGCAGCCCGATTCTGCAGAACGGCAAGCTGGTGGGCGCCGTGACCCACGTCCTGGTTGCGGACCCGGAGGTGGGGTATGGGATCTTCATCGAGACCATGCTGGATGCTTGTGAGAATTAGAAACTGATTTTGCAGGGGCGCTCAAGGGAACGCAAAAAAGCAAATCAGGCAAAGAAACATTTTTCGACATGTGATTATACCCCTCAAAAATGGTCGTGGTACTTGATACAGTATCAGCGAGAGGGGCGAGACCTGTGGATAGAGCCAAAGTCGGTTTGGTATTTCGGCAGCTCCGAAAGTCGCGGGGCATGTCCCAGGAAGTGCTGAGCGGACTTGCGGGGATCGACCGGAGCCATTACAGCAAAATAGAATTGGGTCAGTGTGGATTGAGCTTGGAAACGATGCTCAAGATCGCTTATGCCCTGGATAAAAAGCCACATGAGGTCATGGAGGCCATTGAAAAAGCGCTGGAAGCTTGATCCCGCGCTTTTTTCATCGAGGCCGGTGGCAGGTTTTGTCGAAACCGGAAGAAAAGTAAATCGTTAAATTGTCCCGGGAGCGATTGCGGAAAAGGCATATTTATGGTAAATTATGGATACCGGCGGATGACACGCCGCCAAAATGCTTTTAAGAGCGCCCGCAGGGGCGCAGGGGAGGAAATACGATGAATACGATTTGCAAGGTGATTATCGCCGACGGGGACGACGCCTTTGTCCTGGGCCTGAAGTCGGCGCTGGAGGAGACCGGAGGCTATGCGTTGCTGGGCAGCACGGGCAGCGGCGAGGCGGCGCTGGAGATGGTCCGGCAGAATGAGGCGGACGTGCTGATCCTGGACCCGCTGCTGACCAGACTGGACGGAATCGGTCTGCTGACGGCGCTGGCGGAGGAGGACCGGATGCCCACGGTTTTGGCGGTGTCCAGCTTTTCCAGCGCCTATCTCACCAGGAAGCTGACGGAGCTGGGCGTGGGCTGCCTCATGCGGAAGCCCTGCCGGATGGAGAACGTGATCCAGAATCTGAACATGCTCCGGCTTTCCGGAGGCCCCGGCCAATCGGACAGCGACCGCATGAGCCAGATTGAAGCCCTGGTGACCAACGTCATCCATGAGATCGGCGTCCCGGCCCACATCAAGGGCTACCAGTATGTGCGCTACGCCATTATCCTGGCGGTCCAGGATATGAACGTGATCAACTCCATCACCAAGGAGCTCTATCCCATGGTGGCCGAGCAGTTCGGCACCACGCCCTCCCGAGTGGAGCGGGCCATCCGCCACGCCATCGAGGTGGCCTGGGACCGGGGCGACCTGGAGACCTTGCAGAAGTATTTCGGCTATACGGTGTCCAACACCAAGGGAAAGCCCACCAATTCGGAATTCATCGCCCTCATCGCAGACAAGCTCCAGCTTCAGCTTCGGGGCAGCGGCCTGCTGCTGGGGTAAAGAAATGACGGCCTGCCGCGGAGTACCAGAATGCGCCGCGACAGGCCGTTCCATTTTATGGTGAGTTAACGCTGGTTTTGTAAAGTGGGGGTTCCGCCTGCGTTTCCTTCATTCCTTGCTGGCGCCGGCGAGGAAGTCTGTGGACCGCTCCACCGCGTACCGGGTGTCCTCCGTCAGGGGCTTTCCCGCGTTTTCGTGGTCAAAGCTCCGGCAGAAGGCGGTGACGTCCCGCTTCAATGTCTCCATCCTGGCCTTCACCAGAGTCAGCACGTCCTTGGACAGGGCCAGATAGCTTGCCTCCGGCAGCTCCTTCTGGCCCGCCTCCAGGAGCATGGCGCCGTGCTCCAGACAGAACCAGGGCTGCTTCCGGAGCTTTTCCGGAAATGCCGGATCTTTCTTATAGATGTAGACCGTGTTGGACACGTATTTCTTTTCAAATTCCGCCACCCGATTGCAGACGTAGCAGCTTCTGGCTCTGGCCCGGAGCTCCGGACCGGGATTCTCCCCGTCGTACTTTTTGAGCTTTCCCAGCTTGCCCGGCTTTTTTCCGTCCGGGTCCGGGGTGTTTTCCCACAGGTACTGGAGATGGCTCTCCAGCATGAGGGCCAGAGACAGCCGGTTGCCCATGGACAGCATCCGGTCAAAGTGGCTCCGGCAGAAGCCGGTCTGGTTGGTGACGATGCGAATGTCCGGCTCCATCATGGCCGCGCCCATGATATAGTTAAGGCTCTGCTCCTCCAGCTTCCGCCGCAGGCGGCACAGAGGACAGCCGTCGTATTCCTCAAAGGCCTCGTTGATGGGGATGGTGTAAAGCTGCTCTGCCATAGTACGAAAACCTCATTTCTTGCGAAATCCTCAAAGTCGCGCTATAATAATTCATTATACTTGTATTTCAGGAAAAAAGCAACGGAGGCGTTTTCATGCAGGCGATTTTTGAGAAAACCTTTACCATTCGCTCCACGGAGGTGGATGCGGATTCCAACTGCCGCCCCTCGGCCATTCTGGGCTTCTTCCAGGAGCTGGCCACGGACCACGCCGAGGACCTGGGCATCACCCGGGACTATCTGGTGGAAAACTATCACGCGGTGTGGCTCCTGTCCCGGGTCTGGATGCGTCTGGACCGGCCCCTGAAAATGGGGGAGACCATCACGGTCCGGACCTGGCACCGGGGGGCGGAAAAGCTGTTTATGTACCGGGATTTCGACATTCTCTCTCAGGGAAATGTGGTGGGCGAGGGCGTCTCGGCCTGGATCGTGGCGGATCTGGCGGACCGGAAAATGCTCCGCCCCTCCTCCGTGGAGCGGATCGTCGATTCTCCCTTTCCGGCGGAAAAGCGGAAGTCCCTGCAATTGAAGTCCCTGCACCGTCCGGGCGCGTTGGAGGACGTCTATGAAAAGACGGTCCGCTGGTCCGACGTGGACCTGAACGGCCACATGAACAACACGAAATACGCCGACGCGGCCATGGACGCCTTCTCCCCGGCGGAGCTCCGGGGCAGATTCCTGTCGGAAATGTACCTCAACTACACCCTGGAGTGCCGGCCCGGCGAGACAATCACCGTGTCCAGGGCCGAAACGGAGGAGGGCTTCTTTGTGGAGGGCACGGGCGGCGGCAGCCGCCGGTTCGATTCCCTGCTGAAATTTTCTTCCGAGCCTTGACGGAACGCTGCTTTCCGAGTAGAATAGACAAAATAGGCAATTTGCAACCTGGGTTTCGCCGTAAAGGCAGGAGAAAATGAAAGGAGCTGTCCACATTGATGGTAAACACCGACCCGGCACAGAAGTTTTTGAAGGAAGGACTCACCTTTGACGACGTACTGCTGATCCCCGCCGCCAGCGAGGTGGTGCCCCGGCAGATCACGCTGGAGACCCAGCTCACCCAAAAGATCCGCCTGAACATCCCTCTGCTGTCCGCCGCCATGGACACCGTCACCGAGTACAAAATGGCCATCGCCATGGCTCGGGAGGGAGGCATCGGCATCATCCACAAGAATATGACCATCGAGGAGCAGATTGAGCAGGTGGACATGGTCAAGCGCTCGGAAAACGGCGTCATCACGGACCCCTTCTTCCTGGCTCCCGACAACACCCTGCGGGATGCGGACACCCTCATGGGCAAGTACCGGATCTCCGGCGTGCCCATCTGCGTGGGGGACCGGAAGCTGGTGGGCATCATCACCAACCGGGACCTGAAATTTGAGACCGATTACGACCGCCCCATCTCCGAAGTCATGACCCACGAGCATCTGGTCACGGCCCCCGAGGGCGTCACCCTGGCCGAGGCCACGGAGCTTCTGCGGAAGTACAAGATCGAGAAGCTGCCCATTGTGGACAAGGACTACCGGCTCAAGGGCCTCATCACCATCAAGGACATTGAAAAGGCGGAGAAGTACCCCAATTCCGCCAGAGACGATTCCGGCCGCCTGCTCTGCGGCGCCGCCATCGGCGTCACCGAGGACGTGGTGGAGCGGGCCGGAGGTCTGCTCTCCGCCGGCGCCGACGTGCTGGCCCTGGACAGCGCCCACGGCCATTCCAGGAACATTCTTGAGTGCGTCCGGAAGATCAAGGCCACCTTCCCCGACGCCCAGCTCATCGCCGGCAACGTGGCCACCGCCGGCGGCACCGAGGCCCTGATTGAGGCCGGCGCGGACTGCGTCAAGGTGGGCATCGGCCCCGGCTCCATCTGCACCACCCGTGTGGTGGCCGGCATCGGCGTGCCCCAGATCACCGCGGTCTATGACGCCGCCTGCGCCGCCAAGAAGTACGGCGTACCCGTCATTGCCGACGGCGGCATCAAGTATTCCGGCGATATCGTCAAGGCCCTGGCCGCCGGCGCCAACACCGTCATGATGGGCTCCATGCTGGCGGGCTGCGAGGAATCCCCCGGCGAGACGGAGATCTATCAGGGCCGTCAGTTCAAGGTCTATCGGGGCATGGGCTCCATGGCCGCCATGGCCAAGGGCTCCCGGGACCGGTATTTCCAGGAGGGCAACTCCAAGCTGGTGCCCGAGGGCGTGGAGGGCCGCGTCCCCTACAAGGGAAGCGTGTCCGACTCCATCTATCAGCTCCTGGGCGGCATCCGGGCCGGCATGGGCTACTGCGGCTGCCCCACCATCGGGGAGCTTCAGGATCGGGGCCAGTTCATCCGCATCACCTCCGCCGGACTGATCGAGTCCCATCCCCACGACATCACCATCACCAAGGAAGCGCCCAACTATACAAGGGGATAAGCGGAATTAAAGTTTGGATTTCAGCGTGAAGATTGGAGAGTGGAGAGTGGAGATGATTCACTCTTCGCTCTCTGCACTTCTTGGCAAAAAGGGAAACACAAGCTATGGTAGACATCTATGTGAACAAACTGGTCAAGTCCTTCGAGGTGGGGAAAAACCTGCTGGACGGGCTGAGCTTTGAGGTCCAGCAGGGAGAGCGGGTAGGGCTCCTGGGCCGGAACGGCGCGGGAAAGACCACCCTGTTCCGCATTCTCACCGACGAGATCGGCTACGAGGAGGGGGACGTGGTCATCGCCCCCGGGAAAAAGGTGGGCCTCATCTCCCAGATCCCCCGGTATCCGGCGGATTATACCGTGGAGCAGGTCCTCCGCCGGGCCTTTTCCGATCTGGAGGCCATCCGCCGGAAAATGGAGGCCCTGGAGGCGGATATGGCCAAAGGGGAGCCTCAGGCCCAGACGCTCCGGGAATATGACGCTCTGACCAATCGGTATCAGACCGGCGGCGGCTACGACATGGACGTGAACGTGGATAAAATCTGCAACGGACTGGGCATTCCGGGCGATATGCGCAGCCAGCTTTTCTCCATGCTCTCCGGCGGGGAAAAGACCCGGGTGAACCTGGCCCGGCTCCTGCTGGAGGAGACGGAGATCCTGCTGCTCGACGAGCCCACCAACCATCTGGACATGAAGAGCGTGGAGTGGCTGGAGGAGTACCTGCTGAAGTTCAAGGGCACGGTGCTGACCATCTCCCATGACCGGTTTTTTCTCGACCGGGTGGTGACCCGTATCATCGAGCTCCGGGGCGGCAAGGCAGAGCTCTACTCCGGCAACTACTCCTTCTATGTGCAGGAGAAGGAGGCGAGGTATCAGCTTCAGCTCAAGCAGTATGAGCAGGAGCAGGCCAAGGTGGCCCAGCTCAGCTACACCATGGAGCGGATGAAGGGCTGGGGCATCAACAACCGGAGCCTCTACCGCCGGGCCATGAGCATCCAGAGCCGGATCGACCGGATCCAGCAGACCGAGCGCCCCACAAAGGAGAAGGTCATGCGGGGAAAGTTCGGGGAGAAGGAGTTCCACGGGGACGAGGTCCTGACGCTGAAGGACCTGTCCATGGGCTTTGGCGACCGGATGTTGTTCGAGCAGGTGGAGCTGCTGGTCCAGGGGGAGGAGCGCATCGCCCTCCTGGGGGACAACGGCACGGGAAAATCCACGTTTTTGAAGCTCCTGACCATGGAGGAGACGCCGAAAACGGGCCGGATCAAGTTTGGACCCTCGGTGAAAATGGCCTATCTGCCCCAGATCATCCACTTCGACCACCCGGAGCGGAGCCTGCTGGACACCATGGTGTATGAGAAGAACTACTCCACCCAGGCGGCCCGGGACCGGCTTGGCGCCTTCCTGTTTTCGGGAGAGGACGTGTTCAAGCCCGTGGCGGCCCTGTCCGGCGGCGAGCAGAGCCGCCTGCGGCTGTGCATGCTCATGGACGAGGACATCAACCTCCTGATCCTGGACGAGCCCACCAACCATCTGGACATTGCCTCCCGGGAGTGGATCGAAAACGCGGTGGCGGAGTATCCCGGGGCCCTGCTGTTCGTCAGCCACGACCGGTACTTCATCGACCGGTTCGCGGAGCGGATCTGGGAGCTGGAGGATGGGCGCATCCGGGATTTTCGCTGCGGCTACGCTCAGTACCGGGAGATCAAAAAACGGGAGCAGGCTGCCCAGCCCGCGGCGAAGCAGACCCTGGAGAAAAAGCAGCGGACCGCAACCCCTGAGGCGGCCAAACGGAAAAACACCAGGAACCTGGAAAAACAGATCGCCAGACTGGAAAAGGACATCGAAAAGCAGGAGGCGGCAGTGGCGGCCTTTGATGATCAGATCCAGGAGGCGGCCACGGATTATGAGGCGCTGACGCGGCTCATGGCGGAAAAGGAACAGGCGGATCAGACGTTGGCGGAGCTCTACAGCCAGTGGGAGACCCTGTCCGCGGAGCTGGAGGAATTATGAAAAAGCTGTTGATACCGGCGGTGATTTTGCTGCTGGCGGGCGTGGTGATCCTGCTGATGCCCACCTTTTTTCAGATGACAGGCCTGGTGCTGATCCTGCTGGGGTTGGTGCTGGCCCTCTGGGGGATCTTATACGGCCGGGCCGGGAAGGGGGGCAGGACCCTGCTCTGGACCCTGGCTATTCTGGCCTCCGCGGGGGTGATCGGTCTGATGACCTTTATGAACCTGATTAACGACTACGGCCGCACGGACTGGCAGGAGGCCGGGAAAGCCGACTGCGCCATTGTGCTCGGCGCCGGGGTCCGGCCTGACGGGACGCCATCCCGGATCATGAACCAGCGCCTTCGGGCCGCTATGGATTTCATGGAGAAAAACCGGGAGGCTCCGGTGGTCCTCTCCGGCGGGCAGGGGGGCAACGAGCCCCGGAGCGAGGCGGAGGTCATGTACGACGCCCTGCTGAAGCTGGGAGCGGACCCGGAAAGACTGATCCTGGAGACCGAGAGCCAGGACACCATGGAGAATCTGCGAAACAGCGCGGAGCTGCTGGGCCTGGCGCCTGACGGCCCCGCCACGGTGGCTATCATCACCAGTGAGTTCCACCAGCGCAGGGCGGCCTACCTCGCCGAAAAGCTGGGGCTCCGATCCGTTCCCGTGGCCTCCCACACGGACCAGTGGTTCTACCGGGTGAACTACACCCTCCGGGAGGCCTTTGCCATGATCAAGGACGCGCTGCTGAGACGGTAGCGCGTCTTTGCTTTGTGGAGAATTCTTCCGGAATGTGTGAATGATTCGTGTTTTTTTGTGTTGGATTTTTGTGCAATGGGTAGTATAATAGCGGAGATCACCCCGGAGCAAAGGAGCCGATACCCATGCGCCATTTTATGAAATATGATCTGATCCCCATATTGTCCATGATCGCGGTGTGTGCCTTCCCCTGCGTCTTTATGTACGCGCGGAACGCCGGCGAGGCGTCTCCCTCGGAGATGATTCCCTTTCTGCTGGTGTTTTTCGGCAGCGCCGCCATTATGTTTCTCCTGACCCTGCCCTTCTTCCGGAACGTCTCCCGGGCCGCCTTCTGGACGGACCTGGGCATGCTGGTGATCATCAATTTCAGCCTGGTGGCCGACTTTGTGAAGGACCACGTTTCCTTCCTCCGGGAGCGGTATTTTCTGCTGCTGATCCTGGCGCTTCTGGCAGCGCTCTTCCTGCTGCTGCTCCGGAAAAAGCCGGATCTGCGGACGGGCTGCCTGCTGCTGCTCCTGGGCTTCGGGGCCATGATTCTGATCAACGGCGCCCTGGCCGTTCCGGCGGAGATCCGGAAGGCTCAGTTCCGAGATCAGCTCTCCGAGAACAAGGCCCCGCCGGAATTCGATCTCTCCGGCGTGAAATTCCGGAGCCAGGACCGGCCCAATGTTTACTGGTTTATGTTCGATGAGTACGGCGGCTATGAAAACCTCCGGCATTACTATGACTACGACAACGCGGAATTCCTGGAGACCCTGGAGGACCGGGGCTTCGATGTGTCCTGGACCAGCCGGAACACCGAGGGCATTTTCACCAACACCATCATGACCAACCTGCTGAACCTGAACTATCTGGTGGTGGAGGATGACGAGAGCGAGAAAAAGAAGATGCACCGGGACAACGGCCAGATCTATCAGATGTTCGCCGCCAACGGCTACAACATCAATCTGGTGAATCACACGGACTATCTGGCCGACCGGGGCTGCCGTGTCCTGACCTCCAGCCAGTCCGGGCGGTCCATTTCGGAGTTCCTGCTCCGGAACAGTATCTATTACAAGATTGAACGGGCCCGGTTTCTGATCAGCTATTTCTTCATCGCCGAGTATGGCGCAGGGTACCGGATCGGTCTGGACAACGCCATGGAGGCGGGCCTTGCCTGCTGGCAGGCGGCCACGGAGGATGACGGCCCCACCCTGACCCTGGGTTACTACCAGTTCCCCCACAGCCCCACCATGGTGGGTCCCAACGGGGAGGCCCTGCCCTTTTCCGCCGGATGGAACTGGACGGACCACAGCCTGTACCTGGGCCAGGTGGAATACTGCAACAAATTTATCCTGAATCTGGTGACGGAGATCCAGACCCACGACCCGGACGCCCTGATCATGCTCTGCTCCGACCACGGAAACCGGTACGCCCTCCACATGCTCCAGTGCAAGGTGATCGAAAAATACGATCCCTATGAGGAGAACCAGTACATGCAGAACATTCTGAACTGCGTGTACTACAAGGGGGAGACCTTCGACATCGAGGGCCAAACGGGCATCAACACCATGCGCCGGGTTTTCAATCAGGTCTTCGACGCGGGACTGCCCGACGTGGAGCCTTACTACAGCTACATCTACGAGTATGAGGACGAGGCGTTTTAGGAAAGGGGAGAGGGCCGGTGCGCCATTTTCTGAAATATGATCTGGTACCAATCCTGTCCATGGGGTTCGTCTGCGCCTTTCCCTGCGTGTTTATGTTTGCGCTCAACGCCTCGGAGGTTCCGGCCTCGGCCATGATTCCCTTCCTGGTGGTGTTCTCGGTGAACGCCCTGGTTTTCTTCCTGCTGACGCTGCCGGTGTTCCGGAACGTCTCCCGGGCGGCCTTCTGGACGGATCTTGCCATGCTGGTGGTCATCAACTTCTGCCTGCTGGCCAACTATGTGAAAAAAGCTTTGCCCTTCCTCCGGGACCGGTATCTGCTGGCGATCCTGCTGCTGGCCCTGATCCTGCTCTTTCTGCTGCTGCTGAAAAAGAAGCCGGACATGCGGACGGGCTGCATCCTGGTGCTCATCGCCTTCGGGTCCATGACGGCTATCAATCTGGTCCGGGCCGTGCCTGGGATCCTCCAGAGCCACGAGGTCCGGGCGGAGCTCACCGCCGGAGAGGCGGACCCGAAATTCGACCTGTCCGGGGTGGAATTCCAAAATCCGGACCGGCCCAACGTCTACTGGTTCCTGTTTGACGAGTACGGGGGCTATGAGAACCTCCTGCACTACTACGATTACGACAACGGCCCCTTCCTCCGGGAGCTGGAGGACCGGGGCTTCACCGTGGCCTGCGAGAGCCGGAACACGGAGGCGGTGGCCACGGACACCATCGTGCCCAATCTCCTGAACCTCAATTACGTGGTCCGGGTGGAGGAATCGGGCCACAAGAAGGCGGTTCACCGGCACAACTGCCAGATGTTCCGGATGTTCGCCGCCAACGGCTACCAGATCGACCTGATCAATCAGGTGGACTACTACGGCACCGAGGGCTGTCGGGTCCTGACCTCCAACCAGACCCGCCGGACCATCTCCGAATATCTGATGCGGAACAGCATCTACTATAAGTCCCGGTGGCTCCTGGACCGGCTGGAATATTTCTTCGTCCTGGACTATGGCGCCAACTACCGGGCCAGCCTGGACAACGCCCTGGACTGCAGCCTGACGAGCTGGGCCGAGGCGGAGAAAAACGACGGTCCCACCCTGACCGTGGGCTACATTCAGTTCCCCCACAGCCCCACCATGGTGGGTCCCAACGGGGAGGAACTGGATTTCGCCTTGGGCTGGCACTGGACGGATCACAGCCTGTATCTGGGCCAGGTGGAGTACTGCAACAAGTTCATCCGGCGTCTGGTGGACGAGATTCTGACCCACGATCCCGACGCGCTGATCATGCTCTGCTCGGACCACGGCAACCGGTACGCCGTCCACATGGTCCAGCTGGAGGAATGGGCGTCCTATGACCCCCACGAAGAAAACACCTACATGCAGAACATCCTGAACTGCGTGTACTACAAGGGGGAGGCCTTCGACATCGAGGGCCAGACCGGCATCAACACCATGCGCCGGGTGTACAACCAGGTTTTCGGCACGGATCTGCCGGAGATCCCGCCCCTGGTGGACTTCACCTACGCCATAGACGACGAAGAGGGATAAAAACACCATGCCCGGACCTGCATTCCGCAGGTCCGGGCGTACTATTTTCGGGGAAAAGCGAAACTGAACAAGAAATGGTCATATTGTAATTGCCATCATTCCCGGAGCTTGGTACAATAAAAAGGCAGAATACGAAATAAGGAGGCACACCATGAACCATTCCTACAGGAACATTCTGACGCCCATTCGGGTCCGGAACATCGTCATCCGCACCAGAATGGGCATGTCCAAGTGCAACTCCCAGGAGCAGCAGGGACCGGAGAATTTCCCCGCCGAGGGCACCATCCGGTTTATCGAGGACGCGGCCAAGAACGGCGCGTCCGTCATCACCATGCCGTCGGCCACCCTGACGGAGATGGACCGGAACCTCTGGGGCGACGCGGCCCTGTTCCCCATGAACAACGCCTTTGTCCACAACTATGTGATCCGCATGATCGACCGGGTCCACGCCCACGGCAGCCTGTGCCTGATGCAATGTCACCGGCGGCTGCCCGACAATCTGAGCTTCTCGGAGCCCAAGGCCGGCGGCGGATTCCCCTTCGGCCCCGGCGGTCCCGGGGGACCTCCTCCCGGCTTCGGCGGCAGCGGCCCGAAGAAACATAAGATCGGTACCGAGGGCCGTCCCGGCATGTCCTCCCGGGGCATGGGCGGCATGGGCATGTTCGGCCGTCCCGGCGCCGAAAAGCGGCTGGCCACAGCGGAGGAGATCCAGAACTGGATCGAGGAAATCGCCAACGACGCCCTGGAGTATCGGGGCCTGGGCTTTGACGTGGTGGAGGTCACCGCCATCGGCGACACCGGCGCCCAGCAGAACACCCGGACCGACCAGTACGGCGGCTCTCTGGAGAACCGCTGCCGCGCCACCACGGAGATGCTTCAGAAGATCCGGGAGCTCTGCGGCCCCCACTTCCTGATCTCCATGCAGCTCACCGCCGACTTTGATCCCGAGTGGGTGGAGATGCTGAAAATCTGGGACGAGTATGTGGACATCTACCACGTGCGTCCCGAGCGTTCCTACGGCGAGCATCCCAGCACCTACATCTTCCCTGAGGACGCGCCTCCCGCCCTCCAGGGCACGAGAAAGCTCAAGGCGGCGGGCATCACCGCCGTGGTGGGCGCGGCCTGCGGCTTCCAGGACCCTGACGTCATTGAGAAGGCCATTGCCGACGGCGACTGCGACATGGTGTTCATGGCCCGGACCTACAACTGCGATCCGGACTATCTGGAGAAGATCATCGAGGAGCGGCCCGAGGATATCACCCCCTGTCTGCGCTGCGACGCCTGCCACAGCGCCATCTGCGCCGTGAATCCCAGGTTCGGCCTGGACAACGTGTTTGACGGCATGTTCAAGCCGTCCAAGGGCGGCAAAAAGGTGGCCGTCATCGGCGGCGGTCCCGCGGGACTCCGGGCGGCCATTGTGGCGGCGGAGCGGGGCCATCAGGTCACGGTCTTTGAGAAGGAGGATAAGCTGGGCGGCCAGGCCAACCACGCCGATTACGTCTACGGCAAGTGGGGCATCAAGCGGTTCCGGGACTGGGAGATCGGCCAGTGCAAAAAGCTGGGCGTGGAGTTTAGGCTCGGCACCGAGGCCACCCCGGAGCTGATCGAGGCCGGGAACTACAACGCCGTCATCGCAGCCCCCGGTGCGGACCCCATCCACCTGGATATCCCCGGCGGCAAGGAAGCGCCCCATCCCATCGAGATGTTCGGGAAAGAAGCGGAGCTGGGCCATAAAGTGGTTGTGGTCGGCGGCACCATGACGGCTATGGAGTTCGCCATGTACCTGAGCGATACGGGCCACGAGGTGGTAGTCATTACCCGGAGCACCATGGGCTCCAACATCGGCGGCCACGACGCGCCCCAGACCCTGCGGGCGCTGAAGCAGAAGTACGCCGGCATCCGGGAGATCGACCACGCCCAGATCCTGTCCGTGGACGGGGGCAAGGCGGTCTATGAGAAGGACGGACAGACCTTCGAGGAGCCCTTCGACTCCGTGGTGGTCAACGGCGGCGTCCGGCCCCGGGTGGAGGAGGCCGAGGCCTTCTTCGGCACCGCGCCGGAGTTCTATGTGGTGGGCGACGCCCAGATCACCAGAGCCCACGGCATGCAGAGCCAGCAGCTTCTGAACAAGCCCGACGAGTACATCAAGGGCAATATGCGCTACGCCAACTTCTCCGCTTACATGGCGGCCATGAATATCTGATCCGAGCGGCCCATCCCGAATCGCCGGGATGGGCCGCTTGTTGATGATGGGATTACCGGACGGTGCCAATGAAGAGGATGGAGCCGTCGTCGGCGGTAATCAGGTACAGGAAGGGCCGGTTCAGATTCATATCCAGGATCTCCTGATCCTCCTCCGCAATGCCCCCTGCCATCTCGACGGCGGTGAAGGCGGCGGCCTCCACGCCGGTTTCGTCCAAGGACAGGTGGGTTCCCTGGCGGATCTGATTTACGGTGAGGGGCGTATCGGAGATGGCGGAGAAGTCCGCGGTGGAGCCGAAGGCGTCGGTGATCCCCATGGCCTGCAGGGGCTCGGCCAGGGAGAAGGTGGAGTCCGTGGAGAATTTGGGCACGCTCCAATGGACCTCCGCCGGCCTGTAGTCCCCGTTTTCAAAGATCGTCCAGAGGGACTCCTCCGTCAGAAGGCTATCGAGGCTGACGCCCTCCGCGGGAAGCACGAAGTCCATGCGGCCCCGGCTCAGATACAGGGTGCTCTTGGTGTAGGTGTCTGTCCGGACGTACCGGCCTGATTCCTCGGTCCGGTGCATAAAGTCCTTCCGGGTCACGGCGCCGTCCTCTGACGTGAAATCATCCGGCGCCGTCAGGGCTTCCTCAAAGGGGCTCTGCCAGGGGGCGCGGTAGTAAAGGGCGTTCACAATGGTCATGAGGGTGTTGGGGCGCAGGGAGAGCGCGGCGGCGTCCGGATGGAGCAGTCCGCCCGTGTGCTCCGCGATCCAGGCCCCAAGAGCCTGGGAGGTCTCCGGGGAGGAGAAGTCCGCGGCATAGACGTCGGCGTAGTAGCTCCGAGCGGCGGACATGACCCAGTCCCGGCTGAACTGGAGGGTATTTCCGGCGCTGTCCCGGTTCCCCAGCCACAGGGAGTTGGCGATCTGCAGGGCTTCCGTCCCGTTGTCCGCGTAGTTCACCCGGTAGAGCTTTCCGGCTTGGTCCGCCAGGGTCTCCAGGTCCCCCTGCCCCAGGAGTGACAGGAGCTGATCCCGGGTGGTCCCGTTGGCGCCGGAGGCCAGCAGGGAGAGGGCCTGATAGAGACTCAGGGGGGAGTAGGCCCCGCTTTCCCGGGTCCCGGTCAGGATCCGGGCGGCGGTGCCGTAGGCGAAGGCGTTCAGAGCCGCCTGGGTCTCCTGGCTGGTCTGATTTGCCTGCCAGATGGCGCTGCGGGTCTCGTAATCACCGTAGGCCGGCGCCTCGGGATATTCTGCCTGGGCCAAAAGCGTGGCCCCGTAGTCCGACGCGGTCACCGCCTCCATGGGGGCATCTTCGTCCTCCGCCGTGTCCCAGGTCTCTGCGGTGACGGTTCCTTCATCGGCTTCGTAGGTTTCCACCGCCGCCGGGGCGGCGGAGGATCCCATGCCTCTGCCGAACAGATGGAAGAACCGGGTCCCGGCAAAGCCCACAACGGCTATGGCCAGGCAGGCAGCCAGAGCCTTGGCCCAGGGGAAGGAGCGCTTTCGCATCCGGCGGCGGGACGCCAGGATGTATTGGTCATCGGCCTGACCGATGAGCTCCAGAAGATCGAATTCCGTCACAGGCCGATTCCCTCCTTTTCCAGGGCGGCCCGGAGCTTTTTCCGGCACCGGTGCAGCATGGATGCGGTCTGGGACTGGCTCATGCCGTAGGCCTTGGCAATGTCCGCCACGGAGGCCATGTGCCAGTAGCGGCGGAGAAACACGTTGCGCTGGAGCTCCGGCAGGCTCCCGAGAAAGCGGTTGATGGCCTCGGCGATGGCCCGGCGGTCCTCCTCCGCCTCCACGGGGTTTCCGCCGGAGACGCAGTCCCCCAGCTCCTCAAGCGCCAGGGCTGTCTGGCCGCCGCCCCGCTTCTCCGCGTGAAATCTGCGGTATCGGGTCAGGGCCAGGTTCCGGGTGATCCGGCCCAGCCAGGCCCGGAAAGCGCCCGGACGCTGGGGAGGAATGTTGTTCCAGGCCTGGAGGTAGGTGTCGCTGACGCACTCCTCCGCCTCCTCCTGGAGCTCCAGGATCCGGAAGGCGATGCCCTTGCACCAGGGGCCGTATTTCCGATGGGTCTCGGCAATGGCGTCCTCGTTCCGGTCCCAGTACAGGGCGATGATTTGCCGGTCCTCCATTTCGCGCCTCCTTCCTCTGTGCTTCACGCGGCGGGCGATTGGAAATCGCCCCTACAGATTATGACGCAAAATCTGCCGTCATATTGCAGTAAAAATCAGCTTTTCAGCATTTCCAGCCCGATCTCCATCCGGCGGAGGGTTTCCTCCCGGCCCAGAACCTGGGCGATCTCGATGGCGCCGCCGGGGGTGACGGACTTGCCCGCTGCCGCGATCCGCAGGGGCCACATGACCTTGCCGATCTTCACACCTTCCGCCTCGGTGAGCGCGTAGAGGGCGTCGTGGATGGCGTCGTAGGTCCAGTCCGGCAGGGCGTTCAGGGCGTCATACTCCTTCTGGAGCAGGTCCAGGGAGCTCTCCGCCGTCAGCTTGTTCTTCTTGTTGGTGTAGAGCTCCGGTCTGTAGTCCGGGAGCCTGTCGAAGAAGCCGATCATCTCCGGGATCTGGTCCAGCCGGTCCAGACGGGTCTGGACCAGGGCGGGAATCAGGGACTTGTCCACGTTTTCCGCGGTGATGGCCTGGTCGATCCAGGGCTCTGCCAAAGCGGCGAAGGCCTCCGGCGTCAGGGCCTTGAGATAGGTGCTGTTGAAGTAGTTGAGCTTCTCTATGTCGAAGGCGGAGGGAGATTTGCTCAGGCCCTCCAGCTCGAAGGCGGCGATCAGCCCGTCCATGTCGAAGAACTCCTGCTCCGCCAGGTCGCCCCGTGGGCTCCAGCCCAGGAGGGACACGTAGTTGACGATGGCCTCGGGCAGATAGCCCATGGCAAGCAGGTCCTCGTAGGAGGGGTCTCCGTGGCGCTTGGACATCTTCCGGACCGTTCCCGTCTCCGGGTCGGTGATCATGACCGAGGCGCAGTGGACGTAGGTGGGGATCTCCCAGCCGAAGGCCTCGTAGAGCAGATTGTACTTGGGGGCGGAGGACAGGTATTCGCTGCCCCGGACCACGTGGGTGATGCCCATAAGGTGGTCATCCACCACGTTGGCAAAGTTGTAGGTGGGCAGGCCGTCGGATTTCAGCAGCACCTGGTCGTCCAGCTCGCTGTTGTCCACGGTGATGTCTCCGTAGACCGCGTCGTGGAAGGTGGTGGTGCCCTCGGGGATGATCTGCCGGATCACGTAGGGCTCTCCCGCGTCCAGCCTGGCCTGGATCTCCTCGGGAGACAGATGGAGGCAGTGCCGGTCATATTTGGCGTTGGGGTCCGCCGTGTGGAGCGCCGCCAGACGCTCCTCGGTGCAGAAGCAGCGATAGGCCGCCCCCTTCTCCACCAGCAGCTCCGCGTATTTTTTGTAAAGCGCCCGGCGCTCCGTCTGGACGTAGGGACCCACGGGACCGCCCACGTCCGGGCCCTCGTCGTAGGTAAGGCCCACGCCTGCCAGGGTCCGCTTGATGACCTCCACCGCGTCGCCCACCAGCCGGGCCTGGTCCGTGTCCTCGATCCGGAGAATAAAGGTGCCCCTGGCGTGCCGGGCAATAAAGTAGGTGTACAGGGCTGTCCGCAGGTTGCCCACGTGCATATAGCCCGTGGGGCTGGGGGCAAACCGGGTCCGGACGCCGCCCTTGGGGATCCGGACCTCCATCTCTTCAAAAAATCCCATATTCGGTTACTCCTTTTTTGTCTGTTATCCTATTCTCTAAAAACTATTATTTTTATCGGAGATCAGTATTATTATAGGGAATCCCCGGCGCAAGGTCAAGGACAAGCGGCCCTGAATTCTTCACTTATTTTCCGAAATTCCGTTGAAATGTATGCGGTTGTATGGTAAAATACGCTGGACTGCGGGCTTTTCCCGGCCTGGGACCGGGCCGCAGGCATGAAACGCGCATAGAAGGGGAAACGTATGGAAGACAAAAAAGTATTGCTCTCCGGCATCCAGCCCAGCGGGGATCTGACTCTGGGCTCTTATTTAGGGGCCATCAAGAACTGGTCCGCCCTGGCCCGGGAGTTTGACTGCTATTATTTCATGGCCGATATGCACACCATCACCGTCCGCCAGGATCCGGCCCAGCTTCGGAAGCACACCCTGGAGCAGCTGGCCTCCTATATCGCCTGCGGCCTGGACCCGGAGGAGAACACCCTGTTCATCCAGTCCCACGTCCATCAGCACGCGGAGCTGGGATGGGTCCTCCAGTGCTTCACCATGTTCGGCGAGCTCTCCCGGATGACCCAGTTCAAGGACAAATCCGCCAAGCACGCCGAGAACATCAACGCCGGGCTCTTTGCCTATCCCAGCCTCATGGCCGCGGATATCCTGCTCTATCAGCCGGATTTCGTCCCCGTGGGCGAGGATCAGAAGCAGCACGTGGAGTTGACCCGGGACGTGGCCGGCCGGTTCAACAGCCTCTACGGCGACGTGTTCAAGATCCCCGAGCCCTATATCCCCAAGGTGGGCGCCCGGGTCATGAGCCTTCAGACCCCCACGGCCAAGATGTCCAAGTCCGACGAGGACCCCAACGGCTGCGTCTATTTGAAGGACGACAACGACACCGTCATGCGGAAGTTCAAGCGGGCCGTCACCGACAGCGAGACCTGCGTCCGCTATGACCGGGAGAACAAGCCCGGCATCTCCAACCTGATGGAGATCTATTCCGCCTGCACCGGCAAGACCTACGAGGAGATCCAGCGGGAGTTCGACGGCAAGGGCTACGGCGAGTTCAAGCCCGCCGTGGGCGAGGCCGTGCTCTCCGTCACCGGACCCATCCGGGACGAGGCCAACCGGCTGCTCAAGGACAAGAGCTATCTGGAGCAGGTTTACAGGACCGGCGCGGAAAAGGCCGGGGCCATTGCGAACAGGACCCTGCGGAAGGTCTACAAAAAGGTGGGGTTTGTCCCCCGCTGATTGCCCGACAGGGACCGGCGATCCGGTTCCCTCGGCATAGAAAGGAAGTTTTTCATGGCAACGAATCAGCAGCTTATTACCGTGCTGATCGCCGTTTTGGCCGCGGGGGCTGTCTCCTTTGCCCTGACCCCGCTGGTGAAAGTCCTTGCCATCCGGTTCGGGTTCGTGGACGTGCCGAAGGACGGCCGCCGGATGCACAAAAAGCCCATCCCTACCATCGGCGGGCTGGCCATTTACGCTGCCTTCCTGCTGGTGGTGCTTGTCATGTGCAAAGTGGAGCGGCAGCTTGTGGGCATCCTGATCGGCGGAACCATTCTGGTGGGACTGGGCGTCATCGACGACAAATACGACCTGGACGCGAAGCTGAAATTCCTGGTGCAGATCGTGGCCGCCGTGATCCCCGTGACCCAGGGGGTGATCGTGGACTACATGTCCAATCCCTTCCCCTTTGGGCCCCAATATCTGAATTTCGGGGTGCTGGGCATTCCCATCACCGTGATCTGGATCGTGGCCATCACCAATGCGGTGAACTTCATCGACGGATTGGACGGGCTCAGCGTGGGCGTCTGCTCCATCAGCTGCCTGACCATGGCCGTCATTGCCATGTCCCTGGGCCAGACCCTGGAGGCTGTGATCCTGGGCGCCTTGCTGGGCGCCTGCCTGGGCTTCCTGCCTTACAACTTCAACCCCGCCAAGATCTTTATGGGGGACACGGGCGCCACGTTCCTGGGCTTCATCCTGGCATGCATGTCCGTCAGCGGACTTTTCAAGCTCTATACGGTGATCTCCTTCGCCGTGCCCATTCTTGTGCTGGGCGTGCCCATTTTCGATATCACCTTCGCCTTCATGCGGCGGATTTGGCACCATGAAAGCCCCATGCACCCCGACCGGAGCCACATCCATCACCGGCTCATCGACAAGGGCTTCAACCAGCGCCAGAGCGTGGCCATCCTCTATGTGGTGGCGTCCCTCCTGGGCGTCTGCGCCGTCATGGTCAGCACCAGCGGCCCGGGAAAGGCCCTGATGGTGCTCCTGGCCGTGGCCGCCGTGGGCGGCATTGGCATCAAAATGCTGGCGGTGCGCAGTCCCGATGACGTAATCGGAGAGGCCGCCAGGAACCGGGCCCAGGAGACCGGGGAAGCGCCGGAAACACCGGCGGAGCCTGAGAACGGGACGGAAGAGGACCGGGATTCATAGCATGAGGTAAAGTCCCATGGCCACAAAGGGCCAGATCCCTTGGTCCTCCTGCCGGAGAACCAGATAGATCAGCAGCAGGATCAGAAGATCGTCGCTGTCCAGCCTGTTCAGCCGGCCCAATATGGCCGAGCCCGGACCGGGACCGCTGCCGGATACAGGCCGGAGGGCCGATCCGGGGGCCGAAACGTAAGGGTTGAACAAGGGCGCACCTCCGATTTCTATTCCGTTTGGGAGCCCAGCGCTCCCGTCACCGATCTGGCGGCATAGGTGAGCTGAACGGCCCGGGCGGCCCGATTCAGCTTTTCCCCATCCCCGAAAAGGGGCCGCAGGGTTTCAAAGAGCCTTGCCGCTGCGGCAGCCTCCTCCGAGGACTGAAGGGCCCCGGCCAGGGTGCCCAGAAGCTGAGGGGACAGCCCGCCGGGAAGCAGACTTTCCGAGGGCTGCGGCTGAGCTGCGGGCTTTGGCGCCTCCGGGGCCAGTCCCAGCTGCTTTGCCATGGCCTCCAACTGGCCCATGGCCTCCGGGTTTTCTAAAAATTGCGCAACGGCAGCGGAGATGTCATCCATGGTTCATGGACTTCTCCAGCGCGGCCAGAAGCTTCTGGACCTCCGGGTCCTGGAGCATGGGCGCCAGAATGTTCCGGGCCTCCGCCTGATCCCCCTGCTGTACCGCCGCCCCCGCCTGCTTCAGCGCCGTGCCGCCGTCCTTTGACAGCAGCCGGAGAAGCTGCTGGCCCTGGGGCGACCCCAGGAGCTGCCGGATGGCCTTCTGATCCTTTGGATCCATTGTCATTCCCCCTTCATTCCATTGTATGCGGAAATTCCGGAAGGTGAACCACCCTCCGCCAAAGGAGCGATACATACTATGCTGCTAACCATCGATGTGGGCAACACCAATACGGTGTTCGGTATCTATCAGGAGACGGAGCTGCTGGGCAGCTTCCGGCTCTCCACCAACTCCACCGCCACCTCCGACGAGATCGGCATTATGGCCGTGGCTTATTTTGAGCGGTTCGGCTACCGGACGGAGGATGTGCAGGCCTGCATGATCGCTTCCGTGGTGCCGCAGGTCATGTACTCCCTCACCAGCGCCATCATCAAGTATTTCGGCGTGGCGCCCCTGGTGCTGGGCACCGACGTGGACGCGGGTCTGGAGTTCGATCCCCGGTGCTACGAGACGGGACGCCTGGGCGCGGACCGGGCGGTGAACTGCATTGCCGCTCTCGCCAAGTACGGCCCGCCCTTCCTGATCCTGGACTTCGGCACCGCCACAACCATCGACGCCGTGGACGAAAAGGGCGTCTATGTGGGCGGCACCATCGGCCCGGGTCTTCGGGTCAGTCTGGACGCCCTGGTGTCCAGGACCGCCATGCTGCCCCGGGTGGAGCTCCAGATGCCCCCCACCATCCTGGGACGGAACACGGTGGAGCAGATCCAGGCCGGCGTGGTGGCCGGGTATGTGGGCAACATGAACCACCTGGTCCGCCAGACCAAGGAGGAGCTGGGCAGCTCCGATATCCGGGTCATTGCCACCGGCGGTCTCTCCAGGCTCATCGCCGGACAGACGGACCAGATCGACATCGTGGACGCAACTCTGACCCTGGACGGCCTCCAGATGATTTATGACAAAAACCGGGACGCCAAGCCCGTGGAGATCCGCAACGATTGATGAAAATACGCGGGACACCTCGAAATGGGGTGTCCCGCGTGTTGGTCAGGGAGGACTTTACGATGATTGAACGTGCCGGCGCGCTGCCGCCGGCTGGGCTGACTTCCAACACTTACATTTGCAACGGCGGTTTTAATCTGTTATACCCGAACCGTCCTCGAGAGACAATTACTTTTCGGGAGGTTACTTACATGTGCAACTGTAATTGGGAAACCATCTACCGGCTTCTGTGCCAGCTCTGCGGCTGGGGCTGCTGATGCACTGATGCATAAGAAACGGGACCGCTTGATGCGGTCCCGTGAG
>CAJOHR010000016.1:32521-42036 GCA_905234425.1 uncultured Oscillospiraceae bacterium
ATTTTTGAACGATTCCCCGTTCAAAAATCCGCACGCAGCTTGGCAAAAAGACTTTTTTGACAAGCTGACGGGACCGCTTGATGCGGTCCCGTTTTGCGTCGTGATATTTAGTCGTTGTTCTCCCAGTTGTGGTAGACGTTCTGGACGTCGTCGTCGTCCTCCATGACCTCCAGCATCTTCTGCATGTTCTTGATGTCCTCCTCCTTCTCCAGGGTCTGATAGTTCTGGGGGACCATCTCGATCTGGGCGGAGGCGAAGGTGTATTTATCCTGGAGGGCGGCGCAGACGTCGTTGAAGTCGTCGGGATCGGTGTAGATGATGTGCACGTCATCGTCCTTCTGGTAGTCGGCGGCGCCGGCCTCCAGGGCCTCCATCATCATCTCGTCCTCGTCGTAATCCCCGTCCTCGTCCTCGATGACGATGACGCCCTTCTTGTCGAAGCTCCAGCTGACGCAGCCGGAGGCGCCCAGGTTTCCGCCGTACTTGTCGAAATAGTGGCGCATGCTGGAGGCGGTCCGGTTCCGGCTGTCGGTCATGGTCTCCACGATGACGGCCACGCCGCTGGGTCCGTAGCCCTCGTAGGTGATGGACTCATAGTTGTCGGCGTTGCCGGCGCCGGCGGCCTTTTCGATGGTGCGCTTGATGTTGTCGTTGGGCATATTGGCGGCTCTGGCCTTCACGATGACCTGGGCCAGCCGGGAGTTGTTGTTAGGGTCTCCCGAGCCGCCCTCCTTCACCGCCACGATGATCTCCCGGGCGATCTTGGTGAAGGCGGCGGACCGCTTGGCGTCCGCGGCGCCCTTGGTTTTCTGGATGTTATGCCATTTGGAATGTCCTGACATGCGGTTTCAATCCCTTCCTGAGAATCTTATCAAATAACTATTCTATTTTAGCATAAAAACGGCTTCAACTCAACCCCCGATTTCTCATACGTAGTACCGGTCGGGCTGGGGCAGCCGGTCCGTCACCAGGATCTCCAGGTCCGGGAAAGCGCTTTGGAGCTTGCCTGCCAGCTTTTCCACAATGGGGTTTTCCGTGGGGTAGTGGCCCGCGTCGATCAGGCTGAGACCCTGGCCCTGGGCGTCCAGGAAGCAGTTGTACTTCACGTCTCCCGTCAGGAAGGTGTCGCAGCCGGCCTTTACGGCGTACTCCAGGTACTCCCCGCAGGAGCCGCAGCCTGTGGCGATCTTATACACCGGTCTTCCGCCGTCGCAGTACCGAAGACCGTTGGCGCGGAGCTTTTCCTTTGCCATGGCCAGGAAGTCGGTCAGGGCCATGGGCTGCTCCAACTGGCAGATATGTCCCACAGCGCCCTCGGCCAGACGGCCCAGAGAGGTGAGGCCCAGGGTTTCGATCAGGGTGTCGTCCACGCCGTCCGGGGCCTCATCCAGGTTGGTGTGCATGCAGATCCCGGCGATGCGGTGCTCCAGCATGGTCATGACCTTCTCCTGCTGGAACACCCGGTCCGTCACATGCTTATAGGTATCCCAGATCAGGGGATGGTGGGACACGATGAGCTCCGCGCCTGTTTCCGCCGCCTGACAGATCACAGGCAGGGTGATGTCCAGAGATACGAGGATTTTCGTGACCTCGGCGCCGCCCCGGCCCACCAGATGGCCCACGTTGTCCCAGGGCTCCGCTCCCTCCACAGGGGCGACGGTCTCTAAGAACTTCAAAATATCGTTGACTGTCATGAGGATACCTCCATTGCTTCCAATTCTCTGAGGGCGCTCTCAAACCAGGCAAGGGTGCTTTCGTCCGGACAGGCCGCCTGCTTCAGACCGGCGATGGTCCGGCGCAGCCGGTCCCGTTCCCGATTGAGATACGCTTCATACAGCGGGTCATGCGCTAAAATCTCCGGGACCAGCTCCCGGCCGGGGGTAAAGGAGCGGATCGTCCCATCGTACTGGACGTCCATGGCGGTGTAGAGAAATTTTCCGTCCCGGGACAGGGTTTCCCGCCGAACCCGGAAGCCCCCGGCCCCCAGATACCGCCGCAGCTCCGCCGTTTTGGATTGGGGCTGGAGGATGAGCTGTTTGCTTCCGTCCAGAACTGCCGGTTCCGCCTCCAAAATGGCCCGGATGGTGTCGCCGCCCATGCCCGCCAGGATCACTGTGTCGATTTGACCTAAATCCAGATTGTTAAGCCCGTCGGAGCGCACAAAGGCGATCCGGTCCGAGACCGCCGATCCTGCCGCGCTCCGCCGGGCCGCCGACAAAGGGCCTTCTCGCAGGTCCGAGGCATAGACAAAGGGACAGATCTCCGTTTCCAGCAGATACAGGGCCAGATACCCGTGATCGGTGCCTACGTCTGCCGCCACGGCGCCCCGCCGCACCAGATCGGCGCAGGATTGGAGCCTGTCTGAAAGTTTTCGCATCCCGTTCCCTCCAAGAAAGCGCAGGCCGGCAACGGCCTGCGCTTTTTCCTTATTCCGCCGCCGCCAGATAGGCGTTCAGGGCGCTGAGGAACTCATCCGCGTCCACACCGTGGACCTGGCAGGCCTCCTCCACCGTCTCACCCCGGGAAGCGGGGCAGCCGAGACAGTGCATGCCGATGGAAAGGAACATGGGAGCGGCCTCCGGATTGGTGTCCAGAATGGTGCCGATGATGGTCTCTTTTGTGATCGCAGCCATGATTGACCTCCTGTTTTTTCAGTATCGGCTGTATTATACCCGAAAACAAGGCCGTTTGCAACAGGGAAAATAGCGGAAGCGCAGCCGCGAAGGACCGCGCTTCCAACGAAGTCATTTTTCCGAAATATTGGCGGGCTTTTTCACAAAGGCGCCGAGGATCACCAGCAGCAGCGCCACGGCGATGCCGATGAACAGCGGATCGAAGGGGAGGTTTAGCAGATTACCTGCCAGCACCACCACAGGCCCTGCCACAATGGCGGCCACGGCGAATCGACCGTCCACCCTTCCCGGGAAGAACAGCGCCGCGCAGAGGGGCGCGAAGACCACGGCGGCCCGGAGGCCCATGGACATAAACGCAAAGCCCAGGATCGTGTCCCCCAGGGGACCGCAGGACAGGGCGCAGGCCAGCGCCAGCACGGCCACCATCCAGATCCGGCCCAGGGTCCGCTGCTTTTCCGCGCCGTCAAACTTGTGAGTCAGACGGTCCACAATGTCCTCGTTGAGGATGAAGGAGATGCCCAGGGCCAGCCCTGCGCCCGTGCCCACCACGGCGATGAACAAGGTTCCCAGGACGATGCCGGAGAGCACCGGAGGCATATACTCCGTCACAAAGCCTGTCAGAGCGGTTTTCGCCACGATGCCGGGATGGGTGGCCCGCATGAACAAGCCCACCAGAATGCCGCCGATGCCGATGGGCGGGATCAGAAAGGTGGAGATCAGAGCGCCGGTCCGGGCGGCGCCGTCGGATTTGCTCCAAAGCACCGCCTGGGCATAGGTCTGGGTGGTCAGGACCCCCAAAAGCAGGCTGACGCCGGCGCCGAGGTCCTTGCCGATCCCTCTGGCAAAGAGACTGAAGAAGTTCACGCCGTCGGGGTTGTCGATGGTCCTCACAAGCTCGGTGAAGCCGCCCACGCCTCCGGTGAGGTGCAGGACCAGGATGCCGCTGCCGATCATGGCCACGTAAAGCAGTCCCAGCTTCAGAATTCCCACCATGCCGGCGCCTTTGGCTCCGCCGATGACCACATAGAGGATCATAAACACGGTGGTGATGATCAGCTCCGGTATGAGCCCCAGATTCGGAAACAGCACTGCCAGAACGGCGGAGGCGGCGATCATCTGGGAGATGATATTGATAAAGGTGCCGATGGCGCTGAGCACGGAAGAGAGCATTCCGGCCACGGGGCCGAACTCATTGTTGATCATGCCCACCAGGGTGTGGCCGCCGTTGTGCCGGAGCGGTCCCGCAAAGCACAGGGCCAGCACCAGGCAGGAGATGCCGCCGCCCAGGGTAAACCACCAGGCGGACATGCCGTAGTTATAGGCAAGCTGGGCCGTGCCCACGGTGGACGAGCCGCCCACCAGGGTGCCCATGATAATGCCCGCCACCACGGCGGCGCCGTTTTTCTGACCGGCCTTCCGGTTCTTCATGCCGGAGAACACGCTCAGGCCAAGGATCAGTACGACGGTCAGGATCAGCCCCGCCAACTCAAAAGGGTTCATGTTCGTTACACCTCTATACTGTCTTCACGCGTTGCGCTTTGCTCGGATTATACGGGATCCTCCAGGAACTTCTTCTCCAGACGGAACACCTCGAAAAGCTGCTTGTCGCGCTTTGCCTTCAGGGCGTCAATGTCCACGCCCTCGTAATCGTAGAAGCCGTGGCCGGTCTTGATTCCCAATTCACCGTGTTCAATATGATCCTCCAGTACATGGGGCATATCGTCGCCGTGCTCCGGCATGGTATAGGAATGGTTCCTGTAGTTGTTGGCGGTCATGTCCAGACCGCCGAAGTCCGCCCGCTTGCAGAGCCCCAGCACGCAGGCCCGGGGAATGAAGCTGGCCTTGGCTGCCAGGTCGATGGCCTCGGCGTCGCAATAGTCGTTGTCCAGAAGGTAGAAGACCTCCCGGTTCAGGCACTGCTGGAGGCGGTTGACGATGTAGCCGCGAATGAACTTCTTCATGAGCACCGCGGTCTTGCCGCACTTTTTCAGAAGCGCCAGGGCGACGTCGGCGTACTCCTGGGGCGCCTGCTCGCTCTTGACCACCTCCACCAGGGGGATGAGCTGGGGAGGGGCGTACCAGTGGCAGATGATCTGCTGGGGCAGAAGCTTTTCGGGCACCACCTCAAAGATGTTCATGGCGGAGGTGTTGGAGGCGATGATCACGTCGGGCTCCACGCAGGCCGCAAGCTGCTCATAGAGGGCGACCTTGGCGTCCCGATTCTCCACGATGGTCTCCTGGATGAAGTCCGCGCCGGCCACGGCCTCCTCCACGGTCAGGGCGAAGTTCACCCGGCCATAGATGGCGTCCACCTGATCGGCGGGGATCTCGCCCTCCTGGGCAAAGGTCTCCAGCTGGCTGCGCAGAGCGGCCTTGGCCTTCTCCCGGGTGGACTCGGACCGGGTCCACATGGTCACGTCATAGCCGCCCATGGCGTAGGTCTGGGCGATGCCGGGGCCCATGGTGCCGGCGCCCAACACGGCGATTTTCTTTATATCTGCAAGTGTTTTCACGGTAATGCCTCCATAATCTGTGATGTTGCGGAATCAAAATGACAAGCAGGCGCTTGATATGCGGGCCGGATGATCTCCGGCCCGCATATAAAAAGCAGCGAATTACCAGGTGGTGCCCTCTTCCCAGGCAACCAGACGGACCATGCCGCCGTCGGCCGCCTCACAGCGGAAGGGGAACGCGGCGATGGTCATGCGCTTGCCGGTGATCTGATCGATGTCGCCGCCGGCGTTCTCGATGGCCATGAGGCCGTGCTGACCGAACAGGCGGTGGCAGGGCTCGTAGTCGGGATAATCCTCGTCGATGTCGCGGCCCGTGGCAACCTTGTAGTTGTTGTACAGCCAGGGCATCTGCTCCTTGCAGGGGCAGTGCCAGACCACGGCGTCGGAGGCGCCGTAGGTGCCGGCGATGGCCTTGATCTTCTTCTCATACATCAGCCACTTGGCAAGCTCCGGGCCGTTGCCGGGATAGTAGTTGAAGTACTTGTCGTTGTTGATGCGCCAGTAGCGGTGGAAGCCGGTGTTCAGCACGACGAAGTCGTTGGGACGGATCTCGAGGCCGTCCTTGTCCAGAGCAGCCTGGACCTCCTCGGGGGTGATCACGTGCCAGATCGCGCCCTTCTGCACGCCGGGGATCTCGGCGTAGGGGCCCATCTTGGCGGGGTCGCCGCCGGCGGCGTTGAAGGCCTTCTCAAACTCGTCGTACATCCAGGTCAGGTCCACGATGACGCCGGAGCCGATGGCGTGCTCCAGCCGCATCTCGGCCAGGGTGTAGCCGTAGCGCTCACGGTCCACCTCTTCCTCGTGGAGGGTGTGGTTGGGGGCGTCACAGTGGGTGGCGGCGTGCAGGGTGCCGGTGTAGGTGTTGGTGCGCTTGTGGAAGCGCTCCAGATACTGGCCGCGGGGGAACTGCAGGTCGCTGCGGGCGCCGGGGAAGGGCCACAGGGGGGTGTCCCAGCCCCAGGGCTGGCTCAGGTCCCAGATTTTGGGCATCTTCTCGGGTTCCAGATAGAGCTTGCTCTTGTCGAGAGGCATGTATGCCATGATAAATTCCTCCTGTAAATATGTTTTGACCTCGGGGAGGTCTGTTTTCACCGGTATTTTACACCTTGGAATGGTTCAAAGGTCAATAGGGCTTTGCAATTTTTATGAATATTTGCTATAATAGGACCACACATGGAGGGAGAAAGGCGGGTCTCAATATGCGGTATAAAATCGGCGATGTGGCGAAGATCCTGGGGATCTCTCCGGATCTGCTCCGGTATTACGAGAAAAAAGGCGTGGTCAAGCCCGTCAAGGACAAGAACAACGACTACCGCTACTATGAGTCCTGGGACATCAACTTTCTCATTGACTGCCTCTGGTACAAGAATTTCGGCTTCAGCATCGACCAGGTGGCCACCATCGTCTCCAAATCCAGCATTGCGGATATTCTGGGCATGATGGAGGTCAAGGAAGGGGAGATCGAGGCCTCCATCCGGCGGCAGGAGCTGCTGCTGCGCCGGGCCAGGGAGCATCTGGAGGAGGTGCGCCGGGCCAAGAGCCTGCTGGGGAAGTGCGACCTGGTGTTTTCTCCGGAGATCGTCCGGTATCTGAACCGGTACAATCGCCTCTACGACAACAGCGCCGCCCTCCAGAAGCTGAGCCAGGAGTGGCTCCGGTATATGCCCCTGACGCACCGCTGCTTCGAGATCGAGCGGGAGGACCTGCAGAACAAGACGGAGAACTATGCCTGGGGCTTTTCCCTCAGCATGGACTATGTCCGGGAGCTGGGCGTGAACGTGGAGGGGCCGGTGAAGCTCCTGCCCTCGGAGCCCAGCGTCCATTCCGTGTTCAAGAGCACCGGGGAGGACGCCTTCTCCCCCAGATACCTGAAATTTCTCATGGACTATGTCCGTGAGAACGAGCTCACCGTCGCCGGGAACGCCCGGGGAAATCTGATCTGCTCCGTGCTGGAGGGGGATCAGCTCACGGGCTATTTTGAGGTCTGGCTGCCCATCGAGCCAAAGCCGGGATTGGAGTTCGCCAATACATCACAGGAGGAATCAACATGATCAGCGCCAAGGAATATTTTGAGGAATATCTGACCTGGAAGAAGAAGGAGTCCAGCCTCCGGTCCGCGTCCTGCACCTATGAATCCTATGCGGAGCTGGAGGTCCAGGACCTGATCGCCGAGGCCGAAGCGGGAAATCCCGGGGCTCAGGAGGAGCTGGGAGAGCGGTATCTCTTCGGGCTCAGCGACCTGCCTCAGGATACGGAAAAGGCCATCGAGCAGCTGAAGAAGGCGGCGGAGCAGGGCCATCCCGACGCCATGCACCTGCTGGCGGACATCCATCGGACCGACGACTATGGCATGCTGGACTATGAGCAGTATTTTGAGCAGCTGGAGAAGGCCGCGGAGCGGGGCTCCTGGAAGGCCATGTTCAACTACGCCTGCGCTCTCTACAAGGGCTCCGAGGCGTATGAGGGCCACGGCCCCGCCGTGAACAAGCCCGAGGCCCTGGTCTGGTCCAGCCGCTGCGCCTCCTCCACCATGAATCTCCTGGAGCTGTTTTTCCAGAACAAATGCTCCAACAGCTTCACCGAGTATCTCGACGGAGTCTTTGCCCTGTTTGTCCAGTCCGTGAACATCACCGCCCGGCAGATCATCCGGGGAGACGGGGTGCCCCAGAGCAAGAAGACCGCAAAGCGGCTTTTGAATGACGCCCAGAGGTTCTACAAGCACTATTTCGGCGCGCGGTGCAGCGATTTCGACACGCTGCTTTCTCACTGCGAGGAGGATTCGTAACAATTGGGAAGAGAGGGGGCTTTATCCCCTCTTTTCCCTTATACAAATAGAAACCTCCAGTTTGCAAAAGCGGACGGGATCAAATGCAAGGAGGTACCTATGAAACACAGGAGTCTGAAAGCGCTTTCCCTGATTCTGACCCTGGCCATGCTGCTTGGGCTCATGCCGGCGGCCCTGGCTGCCGGTCCCGCAGGAGAGAGCCAAAGCGTCACGCTGATCGTGGAGCTGGAGGCGGAGGGCGTTCTGGCTGATCCGGACCGGGGCCCCGAGGCTGTGGTCCGGGACCAGCAGACGATCCTGGCGGAGATCCGGGACAGGATCGATCCAGATGTGGTTCCCGGCTATTCCTATACCCATGTGCTGAACGCCTTTTCCCTGGAGGCCGATCCGGGTGACGCAGCCGCCATCCGGGCGCTGGAGGGCGTCAAGGCGGTCCGGGTCTCCGGCGCCGTCGCGCCTCCCGCGGCGGACGCAGGCGCCCTCTCCGACAGCGCGGACGGGACCCTGCGGAACATCGGCGGCGCGGACAACACCACCGTAGAGAACAGCTCCAAAATGACCCAGGTGGATCGGCTCCATGCCCAGGGCATTCGGGGCCAGGGCATGGTGGTGGCCATTGTGGACTCGGAGTTCGACCTGGGCAGTCCCTTCCTCACCGCGGATCTGGAGAATCCGTCCCAGGCCCGATACAAGACCGCTGCGGAGCTTCAGACCGTCATGGATACGGCGGGGCTGAACGCCGGCACCGAGGCCGCAAGAGCCTGGAAAAACACAAAGGTTCCCTTCGCCTGGAGCTATGACGGCGGCGGGGCGGATACCTATTCCGACGATCCGGACGATACCCACGGCAGCCACGTGGCGGGCATTGCCGCGGGAAAGGGCGGCGCCCTGCCGGCAGAGCAGGACGGGACAGATTCCTTTGACGGCGCCGCGCCGGAGGCCCAGCTTCTGCTGATGGCCTGCCCCTCCTTGCGCGACGTTTCGCTTCTGGCTGCACTGGACGACGCGGTGAAGCTGGGGGCGGACGCCATCAATATGAGCTGGGGTAGCGATTATATGGAGCGCACTGTGTTTTCGGACGTCATGCGGAACGCGGCGGCGGCAGGGATCCTGCTGTATAATGCCAGCGGAAACTCCGGGCGGGGATTTTACGAAACAGGAGCCTTCCCCGACATGCCCGATTACGGCTCCATAGGCACGCCGGGATCAAGTGCCCGGGAGACCATGAGCGTGGCCTCTGCCGACAACACCGCCTATTGGGCAGATTATTCTTTGCTCACGGTGGGCGGTCATGAGATCCGGTTCAAAGACCAGAATTCGGAGCTTCCCTTCGCCACAGTCAGCGGCGCGGCCCTTGTCTACTGCGGGCTCGACAACCCTGAGGGTCTGGAGCTAACCGGGAAGATCGCCGTCTTTGACCGGGGCGACATGACATTTTATGATCGAATCCAGGGCATCGCCATCCCCGGCGGCGCGGCGGGCGCTCTGTTCATCCTGAACGAGGAGGATAACTACCTCCAGCTTGAAATCGCTGCGCAAAGCGTGGCGGGACTGCCCACGGCCATTGTGGGCCGCGATGACGGC
>CAJOHR010000017.1:0-21962 GCA_905234425.1 uncultured Oscillospiraceae bacterium
TCACTGATCGTCTCTGGTCTCTGGCCTTTAACCATTCCTGCCTGGCAGATGCCATAATTCAATTATTTGTGCAATACTGTCTTATGGACACCTGCGTAAGCCGCGCTTTTTCTAGGAAATCAGGAGACGGTAGACTACGTTCGCCATGATCTCCATCTCCTCTAAAGTCGTGTATTCCCGGACGCTGTGGATCTCATGCATACCAGTGGCCACCACCAGGCATTCGATCCCGTGGCCGGACATCATGCTGGCGTCGCTGCCGCCGCAGGCCCGGTCAAAAAACGGGTCCAGGCCTTCTTCCCGGCAGGCGCGGGCAAAGGAGCGGCACAGAGGGGACGTTTCGGATATGGCCCAGGCGTTGTAGACCAGGGTGGATTCCACGTGGCAGGCGCCCCCGTGTTTCTCCGCCGCCGTATGGAAGCAGGCCTCCATGTGGTCCCGCTGCCGGAGGGCCGATTCGTGGCGGAGGGACCGGGTCTCGCCCTCCACAAAGCAGGTCTCCGGCACGATGTTCCCGCTGTCGCCGCCCCGGATAATGCCGATGTTGGCGGTGGTCTCCCCGTCCAGCCTGCCGAGACGCATACTGGATATGGCGTCGGCGGCAATCACCAGGGCGTTGATCCCGTCCTCGGGCTTCAAAGCCGCGTGGGCCGCTTTGCCGCGGATGTTGGCTACGATCCGGATCCCCGTGGGCGCGGCCAGAACTGCCCGGCCGATGGGGCCGTCCGTGTCCAGGATGTAAGCCCGCTTCGACGTCAGGGTGTCATACTCGAGCCGCTCGGCGCCCTGAACGAAAAACTCCTCGCTGGCGGTAAAGACCACCTCGATGGTCCGGTGGGGCTTTCCCGATTCCCGGAGCCGCCGCAGGGCGGCAAGAAGCTCCACGACCCCTGTCAGGTCGTCGCCTCCCAGAATCGTGGTTCCGTCCGTGTGGATCAGGCCTGATTCCTCCACGAGGATGTTTTTGTTTTCGCAGGGGGTCACTGTGTCCATGTGGGCGGCGAACAGCAGGGGATCGCCAAAGCCCTCCAGACGGCCGTAGAGATTGCCGCTGCCCGTTTCCGGGAAGGCGTCGTCCTCCCAGACCGTGAAGCCCAGGTCCAGGAGTTTCTGCCTGAGACACCGGCGGATCTCCGTTTCCTGCCCCGAGGGCGCATTGTAGGCGGCCAGCTCCAGGAATTCTTCCAATATTTCCATGATCGCTTCTCCTGTCAAGAAAATCGCCGCAAGCCGTGGCTTGCGACGATACTGGAGCGGGTGACGAGGCTCGAACTCGCTACCTCCACCTTGGCAAGGTGGCGCTCTACCAGATGAGCTACACCCGCAACTTCCAGGAGCTATTATACAGGCTTTTCCGGGAATGTCAAGACTTTTTTGCGGGCTTGGGGAAGCCTTGTTTTTTCCGGGGAAATCGAGTATAATGAAAAAAACGTGAAAGGGAGCGACGAATATGGCCGGGTCCACCCAGGGTTATCTGCATAAGAAGCTGGACGTGAAGGTTCTGATCCTCTTTATTCTGGCGCGGATGGAAACGCCTCTGTCCGCCCAGGAGCTTTATGAGGTGGCCTATCAGGACGACAGCCTGAATTATTTCACCTTGCTGGAAAGCCTGCCGGAGCTGGTGACCTCCGGCCATTTGGCTGTTGACGGGGACGGATACTATTCCATCACGGAAAAGGGCCGGCTCCAGGGCGGCCAGGTGGAGGATTCTCTGGCCGTTCCCGTGGTGGACAAGGTCACGCGGTCCATGGAGGAATTCAAGGCCAACCGCCGCCGGGCGGAAAACCTGATCGCCTCCGGGGAGCAGAGGGCAGACGGTTCCTGGTATGCGGTGCTGCGTTGCCGGGACGATGGAAAGGAACTCATGACCCTGTCTCTCCTGGCCCCCGATGAAGAAACCGCCGGGAAAATGGCGGCGAATCTGCGCAGGGAATCGAGCGTCCTCTATAAAAGCTGCATGGAGATGGCCATCACCGATCCGAAAAAGAGGGAACGGGAATGAGGACCTACGAAAACGCCGGCGAGGTGATCCGGATCGAAATGGTCCGCTGCGGTTACACCCTGGAGACCCTCTCCCAACGGACAGACATTGCCCAGCACGTCCTTCGGGGCATCCTCACAGGCCGGGCCAATACGGTCAGCACCCGGAATACCTACGCCCTGGCCTCCGCCTTCGGCTATCCCATGGCGGAGTTCATCGACCTGCTCTCCGGCGTAAAGAATCCATAATACAAACCGCCGCGGAATGACGATCTGTCATTCCGCGGCGGAAGTATCATCTGTTACAGCAGCTTCCGCAGGAGCGGGAGCTTTTTCAGTACCCATGTGATCCCGAGGCCACAGAGCGCCACCGCAATTACCCAGATCAGGCAGGCGGGGAGCACGTGGATTTTTGGCTCCAGGGCCTCATAGACGGGGCTTAAATAGTGACGTAAAATCCCCTCCAGCAGATAGGTCCCGAAGACGCAGCCTCCCAGCCCGGTCAAGGCCGTTTCCGCCCACCGGGGCGGCCGGCGTCCCGCAAACAGCCTGGCCGCGCTGATATACAGGGTCAGAATGGGAACGGCCATCAGGAACCGCAGGTACTCTCCGGGGGTTCCCTCCAGGCGGATCTCCAGATGGGAGAGGAAAAGGGTCAGTAGAATGGAAAAAACAGAGGCGATCCAAAGGAAGCCCATTTTCCCCCGGAGCCGGTTCAGATCCAGCCGGTGGGCCATGCAGTAGCCCATGAGGAAGTAAAAAAGCGTGGGCTCGATCACCGGCAGAAAAAGATCCTCGTTCAGAGCGCCCCAGCCCAGCAGGCTCCCCAGCGCGCCGAACACGCCCCAGATCATCAGATGGAGGACCAGCAGGTAGAGGAAGGCCTTATCCGGCATGTGCTGCACCATGGGCCGGAGCAGGGGGAGCATGAGCATGAGTCCCAGGTAGGCGTAGAGATACCAGTAGGGGGCGGAAATCCCCTCGTGGAAAAGCCGGAAGAAAAAGTCTCCGATCCCCGGCGCTTCTATCCAGCCCCAGACGGTCCAGAACAGGTAGAGGACCAGGGAGAACAGCACCAGGGCCCCAAGAATGCGCCCCGCCCGTTTCTTCAGCACCAGGGAAAGGGGCTCCTCCCGATGGAGCAGCAGCCCCCCGGAAACCAGCAGGAACAGAGGCACCGCCATTTTGCACAGAATCCCCAGCACCAGGGAAGCCCAGTAGTTGAAGCCTCCCGCGGACAGCTGATAGAGCTCAAAGCCCCGGAGCTGGGTGTGGTTGAACACCACGCCGAAGATGGCCAGCAGCCGCAGCAGCTCAAAGTCCAGTCGTTTTTCTCTCATATCCGTTCTCCCGTATTATCGGAATATCCGCATGTCCTCGTCGTAGACCTCCACTCGGTGGGCCTTTGCGAAATCCGGGGCCAGAGCCGGAAGGTGGCGCTCCAGGGCCCTGACCAGGAGCTGGGGATTGAGGGCCGGATTCTGGGCGCAGATCACCGTGCGGAGCAGGAGCTCCTGGGAGCTGAAACGGGTCACATCCATCTCCCGGATCATGGGCAGTATGTCCGTTTCCGCCAAGCCCTTTTTTGTCTTTTTCTCCACCATCAGGGATTCCCGGCGAAAAATGGCCGCAACCTCCGCCATGCCCTCGTCGGAGATCCCGTTGTCGTATTCCAGGGTCAGCTCGCACCGGAGATATTTGAGCTCCTTCACCTTCCGGGGACTGTCGTAGGCCTCCAGCACGCGGAACCCGGCGGGGAAGCAGGGGTTCAGCCGGTCCGGCAGGGAATCCAGGGGGACGTTTTCCTCCTCCAGGGTGAAATCCAGGATTTCGCACCGGCTGCACATGCCCACGCTGAGCGGCAGGGCAATGGAAACGTAGGCGTGGGGGCTCATGCCCTGGGTGAACTTGATGTGGAGTCCCGCCCGGAGAAAGATCCGGGGGAACAGGGCCATGGTGTCCAGATGGGAGAGATAGATGGCCCGGCCTGTCTTTTCAAACAGCAGTCTATTCATCGCAGGGCCCTCCGTGGTAGAGTAGATTGGCCCCGCAGCCGGTGCACTGCTTCCGGCAGTCCGGGGTGATCTCGGACCGGTAGGCCGCCTCCCGTTCCCGCCAGAAGAAGCCCTTGGAAATGCCGATGGACACGGTTTCCCAAGGAAACAGCTCGTCCTTTTTCCGCTCCCGCTGGGCATACCAGGCGGGGTCCACGCCGCAGTCGGCAAAGGCCTGCATCCATTTTTCCATGTCGAAATAGTCGGTCCAGCCGTCCATTTTGCACCCCAGCTCATGGGCCCGCAGCAGCACGTCGCAGAGCTTCCGGTCTCCCCGGCAAAGCACCGCCTCCAGCATGCTCAGATCCGAGGGATGGTAGGCGTAGCGGATGGATTTGCTGGGCATATTGGACTTTAAAAGCTGGCACCGCCGCAAGTATTCCTCCGGGGTGATCTGGGCCTCCCACTGGAAGGGCGTGCCGTTCTTCGGCACAAAGAAGGCGGTGGATACGGTGATGGTGCAGCCCCGGGATTTGTTGGGACTGTGCTCCTTCCAGGCCTTCAGGACCTTGTAGACCAGGGCGGCGATGCCCACTACGTCCTCGTCGGTTTCCGTGGGGAGCCCCAGCATGAAGTAGAGCTTCACCTTGTTCCAGCCTCCGGCGAAGGCCACGGAGCAGGAGCGGAGAATGTCCTCCTCGGTGACGTTTTTGTTGATGGCGTCCCGGAGCCGCTGGGTCCCGGCCTCCGGGGCGAAGGTGAGGCCGCTCTTTCGGACCTTCTGGATCTTCTCCATGAGCTCCACGGAGAAGTTGTCCGCCCGGAGAGAGGGCAGGGACAGATTGATGCCTCTGGGAATGCAGTAGTCCAGCATCCTGTCGGCAAATTCCCCCAGACGCTTGTAGTCCGAGGTGGACAGGCTGGAAAGGGTGATCTCGTCGTAGCCGGAGTGCTCCAGGGACTTCACTGCCAGGTCGTAGAGCCGGTCCGGAGTCTTGGGCCGGACAGGCCGGTAGCAAAAGCCCGCCTGACAGAACCGGCAGCCCCGGATGCAGCCCCGGAACAGCTCCAGCACCGTCCGGTCATGGACGATCTGGGTGGAGGGGATGATGTCCTCCGTGGGATACCAGGCATTGTCCATGTCCTGGACGATCCGCTTGGTCACGGTCTCCGGGGCTCCGTACAGGGGCTCGATGGCGGCCAGGGTGCCGTCCGGGTTGTAGGTGTGGCGGTAGAAGGAGGGGACGTAGACTCCGGGGATCTTCATGACCTCCAGAAGGAATTCGTGCCGCGTGAGGCCCCGGCGCTTGGCGGAGCGGTAGCACTCCAGCACCTCCACGTTCATGTCCTCGCCCTCGCCCACCACGCAGAAATCCAGAAAATCCGCCATGGGCTCGGCGTTGTAGACCCCGGTGCCGCCGGCGAAAACCATGTGCCGGAGGCTGTCCCCCCGGTCCCGGCTTTTGAGGGGAATATGCCCCAGCTCCAGAACGTTTAATACGTTGGAATAGGCCATTTCATAGCCAATGGAGAAGGCGATGAGGTCGAAATCCTCCAGGGGATCGTGGCTCTCCAGAGCCCAGATGGGGAGGCCGTGCTTCCGCATCTCCTCCTCCATGTCGCCCCAGGGCGCGAACACCCGCTCGCACCAGACGCCCTCCACCCGGTTCATAATGCCGTAGAGGATCCGGAGGCCGATGTTGGACATGCCGATCTCGTAGGTGTCCGGGAAGCAGAAGGCCACCCGAAGCTCCACGTCCTGCTTGTCCTTGAGGATCTCTCCATATTCCCCGCCGGTGTACCGGGCCGGCTTCTGCACCCTTGGCAGGATGCGGTCGATCAGTTCCGTCATATCGTATCCTTTATTTGTAGCGCATCTCCGCGACCACCTGGCCGCCGGAATTCCAGACCCGGCCGTCTCCCGAGACCAGCAGCTCCCCGTAGAAGTCCATGGCCACCTCGATGGCCCGGTCGTCGGCCTCGGTCTTTCCCGTCATGGTCTCCGGGTTGAACACAGACATGGTGTAATATTTCTGAATCTCCTCCATGGGGCAGCCGCAGCCGGGGCAGGCCGCCGCCTTGTCGGAGATCTGCTTTCCACATTCAGGACAGGTGATGAGCATTACGCTTCCTCCTTCGGCGTTTCTTGACCTCTATTATAATGCCCGGGAGGAAAAGAGGCAAGTGGGGGAGGAAAGTTCAAGGTGATTTTTTCGGAGACCTGTGGTATAATTGAAAAGCAGGGAGGTGCGAATATGGACGAGGAAAACATGGTATTCGATATCGAGCACGATCCCTATAATTATGTACGCGGGGTGGTGTTCAGCCGGTGGAAGCCCTTTATTCTCCATGCCATGGACACGGACGAGGTGACGAACTTCTCCCGGTTCTGCAAGCAGCTTCCCATCACCCAGAAGGTCCTGACCCAGAATCTTAAGGCCCTGGAGCAGGACGGCCTCATCTCCCGGACGGTGATCCCGGACACGCCTCCCCGAACGGAATACCGGCTGACGGACCGGGGCAAGTCCATCATCCCCCTGCTCCACGCCGTCTACGACTGGGGCTGGCACGTGATGAAGGAGGAAAACCTGCCCATCGACGCCCTGGGGGAGATGTGGCACGGCTACCGGGAAAAGGAAGACGATGTGATGTATCATCCCTTTGGGAATAAATGAAAAACGGAAGGACGGGCGCTCCGTCCTTCCGTTTTTCGTCAATTGCCGCTTTGAGAAGCGTATTTCTGCTTCAGAGCTGTGATCTTGTTGCCCTCCGCCTGCTCGGGCTGATACCAGCCCTTGTCAGACATCTTAGTGTAGATGGTGTCCTGGGCGCTCAGGGCGCTGGTCAGGGCGGCGGAGAAGGCCTGGTGGACCTTGGGCGTGGCGGACTCGATGGTTCCGTGCAGGAAAAGATCGCAGACGCCCTTCTCAAGCTGGAGCATATTCTCCATCAGATTCTTGTCATCCATGTTCTGTCCCTCCTTACAGCAGTCCGAAAAAGTTCTGGAACAGCTGGGCGTGCTTCCGCGACAGCTCCTCCACACAGGTTTTCAGCTCCGGGTCCCGGAGCTTGCCGATGGTGTCCTGGCACTGAGCCTGGAAATAGGTCTCATGGCCCAGTACGTCTTCCACATAAAGCAGTTCTTTCGTGGTCATGGTTTGTCCCTCCTGCAATCAGATTCGATCCTAGTATGGACAAAGCCGCAATAAATATACAAATTTTCCTTGAGTTTTTTCGGAATTCCGTGTATAGTATGCAGGAATCAACGCTTTGACTTGCAAATCGAGGAGGACGACCCATGAACAAGTGCTACATTCCCGCAGGTTATACGCCTCTGCTGAGCGTCTATGACACCCAGCGGGCCATTGAATTTATCCACAGCAGCTTCCAGAGCAATCTGTGCCACGCTCTGAATCTCAAGCGCGTGTCCGCGCCTCTGTTTGTGGAGGAGTCCTCCGGCTTAAACGACAACCTCAACGGCTATGAGCGCCCCGTAGCCTTCGACGTGCCTGCGGTGGGCTATGACGCCCAGGTGGTCCACTCCCTGGCCAAGTGGAAGCGGTACGCCCTGAAGCGGTATAACTTCTATCCCGGAAACGGCCTGGTGACGGACATGAACGCCATCCGCCGGGATGAGGAGCTGGACAACCTCCACTCGGTCTATGTGGACCAGTGGGACTGGGAGAAGGTCATCACCCGGGAGGACCGGAGCGAGGCCTTCCTCCGGAAGACGGTCCAGGCCATTGTCAACGCCATCTATGTGACCAACGAGACGCTGAAAATCGAGTTTCCCCAGCTTCACACGGATCTGTCCCGGGAGGTGATCTTTGTCACCACCCAGGAGCTGGAGGACAAATATCCCGAGCTCACCGGCTCCCAGCGGGAGACCGAGTTCCTCCGGGAGCACAAGCACAACGCCGTGTTCCTCATGAAGATCGGCGGGGCCCTCCGGTCCGGAAAGCCCCACGACGGCAGAGCCCCGGACTACGACGACTGGTCTTTGAACGGCGACATCCTGTTCTGGAACAGCGTGCTGGAGCGGAGCTTTGAGGTCTCCTCCATGGGCATCCGGGTGGATGCGGAATCCCTGGATCAGCAGCTCCGGATCTCCGGCTGCGACGACCGGCGGGCGCTGCCCTTCCACAAGGCGCTGCTGGCAGGGGAGCTGCCTCTGACCATCGGCGGCGGCATCGGCCAGTCCCGGCTTTGCATGCTGATGATGGGCTCGGCCCACATCGGCGAGGTCCAATCCTCGGTCTGGGACGAGGAGACAAGAAAGGCCTGCGAGCAGGCGGGCATCATGCTTCTGTAACAGGAATGAAAAAGCTCCGGGCCCCGATCGGGGCCCGGATTTCGTTTGTCCTATGGGATTATTCCACGGTGAGGACCAGCTTGCCCTCGAAGGTTCCGGCGGACAGGTCCACAGGCTCGCCGTAGTTGGTGACCTTCAGGGTCTTTCCGGCGGGAGCGCAGATCTTCGCGCCTTCGGCCAGGGTCAGCTTGTTCATGCAGCTGGTTTTGGTGACAGTCCAGGCCGTGTCCTTGTCCAGGGTCACCTGGATGCCGGTCTCGTTGTCGTTGGGGGCCAGGGTGTGGTCCACGGTGCCGATGAGCCACCACTTCTCCTCCACGGGCTCACCCTGGGGGTGGTAGTGGACGCCGGTGGAGATGGCGCCCTCCAGGGTGCAGTTCTGGAAGGACAGGATGAAGTCGCCCTTCTCGCTCATGGAGTCGATGAAGTCGCCCTTGAGGGTGCAGTTCCTGAACTCCGCCTCCACCTCGTCATGGCTGGGACCCATGTCGGGCATCCCGCCGGGACCACCGGGACCTCCCGGGCCTCCGGGACCACCGGGACCTCCCGGACCGCCCGGACCGCCTGGGCCTCCGGGACCGCCAGGACCGCCTGGGCCTCCCGGGCCGCCGGGGCCGCCGCGGCCCTTGCCGTTCATGTTGGGATCATCGTTGGGGAACCGCTCAAGAATCACGCCGATGGCGGAATTCAGCTCCGCATCGTCCACGCTGATGTAGGCGCCCTGGCCCTTGACCTGGAGCACGGCCCGGGCGGTGTTGAACACGGTCTTCTTGTCGATGGTCAGATGGCCGGTGCCCTGGCCGCCGTGCATCATGACGCCCACCTTCCGGGAGTTCACCTGGCAGGCGTTCGTGAAGACGCCGCTGCCTTCGGCGCACATGATCAGGGGATAGTTGCCCATGTTCATGGTGCAGCCGGAGAAGGAATCCAGGCACTCGCCGATGGAGTAAGCGCCGTAGCCGCACTTCTCGGACTCGATGACGCAGTCGTTCATCTCCAGCCGGGCACCGGGCTTGGTGCCGTCGGTAGAGAAGGTGCCCCAATTCTCGCATTTCACATGGCAGCGGTTGTAGGTCACATGGGCCTTGTCCACCAGATTGGTGGTGCGGACCCGGCCCGTCAGGCCCAGCATCCAGGGCACCTTGGTCATGCCGTGGATGTTGTTGGGCTTGTCGCCGTCGGCGGCGAAGAGCTCGGAGTCGTTGACCACCACCTCGGCCTCCTCCCGGCCCACCACCGTGGCCCGGATGGAGCCGACCGTGTGGATTTTGGCCCGGTTCACCGTGACCTTGGAATTGCCCATGGCGGTGATGCCCACGCCCTCGCCGGTGAAATCGCAGCCGCCGTTGCCGATGAGCTCCATCTCCACGTCCTCGATCAGGGCCTCGCCGTCCCGGACCATGACGCCGCCGAAGTTGTCGCCGTGGGAGACCACCCTCAGATTCTTCACATAGCCGTCCCGGATCTCCGCCTCGGGGTTCACCGCGGCGGTGACGGACTGGTTCTCGGCGTATTTGCCGTTTTCAAAGGAGACGGCGTTGGCCATGCAGTAGTGATCCACGGAGCCATGGGTCTCATAGTCCACAATGACGCCGTCGATGACGGAAAGCCGCACGTCGCCCTCATAGGTGCCGGGGTCCAGATCCCGCTGAACGCCGTCCACCGTCAGGATGACCCGCTGGTTTTCCGGGGCCTTGACCGCGGCGCCCTCCTGGATGACAAGCCGGGAGAGGGACTCCGAAGCGGAGATGACAGTCTCCCCGGAAAGGATTCTTTCGCTCAAATCAATTACCTCCTCAGTCTGTGATGTTTGGATATTCTTCCTGCATACAGTATACAAAAAGTGGCCCCATCTGTAAATTCCAAAGGCACAAAGGCAACCAAAAGGTCAAAAAGTCCCCCGGCGGAGCCGGGGGAACGGAAGGCCTATTCTCTGTCGTAGGTGACCTCGCCCAGATCCCGCTTTTCGATCAGGCTGCCGTCGCTGGCGTAGACGTACTGGAAGGCGGCATAGGTGACGGTCTCCGCGTCGGAGTCCGTGCGGTAGGAATCCAGGGTCACATACTTTCCGGTGTCGTTGGTGCCGTTGATGACCACGTTGACGCGGCCGTTTTCCAGATAGGCGTGGATCTGAATGGGATAATCCGAGGTGTTTTTGAAGCAGAAGTCCTGGACGCCCCAATAGACCGTGGCGTCCAGACCGCCCTCCACATAGGTCACCATGAACTGGTGGGTGGCCCGGTCGGTGATCTCCATGTCCGCGTAGAGCGCCGCGTCATAGATGGTGGAGGCCACCTGGCAGACGCCGCCGCCGTCGTCCGTCTCCTCCTCGCCGTCCACATAGATGATGGCCGTTCGGTAGCCCTTTTCCGCCGTACGTTCGCCCACGAAGGTGTTGAAGGAGAACACCCGGCCCGGATTCATGATAATGCCGTCGATCTCCTGGCAGGCCAGCCGCAGATTCGTGGTGCGGTTATAGTTGTTATAGTACGCGGTGTGGCACTCGCCCAGCACATCCCGGAACAGGACCTCCCGGACCTCCTCCACGGTGTGTTCCGGCTGGACCTCCTCCAGAGTCAGGGTGACGCTTTCCCCCCAGGAGAGGGCGTCCACCTGGGCTTGGGCCGCCTCCACATCCAGGGTGTAGCCCACCTCGCCGCCGGTGAGCGCCCCGTCGTGGTATTCCACAGGCGTGGGGTCCTGGACCAGAGATTTACTCACCACGGCCACGTCGATGTCCGCCGGAAGGATCTCCTCCATCTGGGCGCTGACGGGCTGATAGCCGCCGGCCTCCGCCTGGGCAATCACAGCGTCCGCCAGGGCCTGCTGGTCAAAGACCCAGCCGGGGGTGCCCTTGGTGATGGTCAGGGAGTGGGTCTCCTGGTCCGTGGATACACGGGATTCGGCGGCGGTGGTGCAGAACTTGCTGTACAGGGAGCTGATCATGGCGGTGAGCTGGTTTTCGTCCAGGGGCACGTCCACATAGTCCGCCAGCAGGGCGTTGAAGTTTCCGGTGTCGTAGGCCTCGCAGGCGCCGTCAAAAATCGCCTGGGCGTCGGCGGTATGGCCGGGATGGCCGGGCGTCACGGAGACGGTTTTGTTCTCGCTGTCCCCGGTTCCCGTGGAGTCCTCGGGCTTTGTGGTCACCTGCTCCACGATCCGGTCCACCTGGGAGCGGAGGTTCTCCGCGTCGTAGTCGATCATGTTTCCGCCGGGGATCTGATAGGATGTGCTTTTGGCGGCCTGGACCGCCCGATAGACGTGGAAGGGGGAACTGCCGCCGCCGCGGCCATACTGCCAGGCGTCGCTGAGCACCGCGCCCAGATCCACCGGCTTCACCTCCTGCCGGGGGCTCAGGGTGTATTGGGAGCCGTCGGGGAAGATCACGTTCAGATTAAAGGTTTTGCCGGACAGATTGGATTCGATGGCGCTCTGGGCCTCGGCCAGGGTCATGCCGCCCAGCTCCACCCCATTGTAGGAGACGTTGGGGAAGATGCGGTCATAGTTCTGATAGGGCGCCAGCCAGATATACACACCCAGGATTGCCGCCGCCCCCAGGGCCAGCAGGATCCCGGCGGTAATCAGCGCATATTTGACCGTTTTTCTTCGTTGCGTGTTTTTCTTCTTTTTCAAGATGGGATCACCGCCATTTCCGGATCAGCAGGGGAGAAACCCCAACCTTTTTCGTTATATTTATGATACCGCCGTCCGCGAAAATTATCAAGACCGATTTACATAATTTCCTCTTTGTTCACATTTTCCATATTCCGAAGCTGCCAGAAGGCCACGGCGCTGGCCGCCGCCACGTTCAGGGAATCCACTCCGTGGGCCATGGGGATGCGCACCACCAGATCGGCGCCGGCCACGGTTTCCCGCTTCAGGCCGTCGCCCTCGGTGCCTAAGACGACAGCGAGCTTTTGGGTTTTACGGAGGGCCGGGTCCTCCAGGGATATGGAATCCTCGGAGAGGGCCAGGGCCGCCACGGTGAAGCCCGCGCCGTGCAGCGTCTCCATGCCCTTTTTTGGCCACTGACTGGCGTTCTCCCCGATTCTTGCCCAGGGAATCTGGAACACAGTCCCCATGCTGACCCGGACCGCCCGCCGATGGAGGGGATCGCAGCAGGAGGGCGTCACAAGCACCGCGTCCATGCCCAGGGCGGCGGCGGAGCGAAAAACAGCCCCCACGTTGGTGGGGTCCACAATGTCCTCCAGCACGGCGATCCGCCCGGAGGAACCCAGAAGCGTTTCGGGGGAGGGCAGGGGCCGCCGGACCATGGCGCAGAGGATCCCTCTCGTCAGGGCAAAGCCGGTGAGGGCCTCCAGCACCGCCCGGTCTGCGGTATAGACGGGCACGTCTCCGCAGCGGGCAATCAGGTCCGCGCCCTTGCCGTCGATGTGCCGCCGGTCCATGAGCAGGGAGACGGGCGCATACCCCGCCTCCAGGGCGCAGGATATGACCTTGGGGCTCTCGGCGATGAAGAGACTTTCCCCGCCATAGCGGGGAGAGCGGAGCTGGGATTCCGTGAGACGGGCGTAGACCTCCAGCGCGGGGTCGGAAAGGGAGCGGATCTCGATCAGATCAGGCATAATTATCACCAAATTTCGGGGCTCGAAGGGAGTCTCCTTCGGCAAATTGCGCTTTCTCAGGGAAAGGGCTATCCAATCCAAAAAGAATGTGCTATGATACGTCACAATTCCTGGAAAATCTAAAGGAGTTGATCGGAATGAAAGAAAAAATCAAGGCGTTTTTCAAGCGGAAGGATATTGAGATCTCCCTCAAGCGTTACGGCATCGACGCCCTCGGCGCCATGGCCCAGGGTCTGTTCTGTTCTCTGCTCATCGGCACCATCATCAATACCCTGGGAACCCAGTTCGGGATTCCCTTCCTGACCACACCTGTGGCCACGGTCAGCGGCATCGAGTATACCGTGGGCGGTCTGGCCACCGCCATGAGCGGCCCGGCCATGGCGGTGGCCATCGGCTACGCGCTCAAATGCCCGCCCCTGGTGCTGTTTTCCCTGATCACCGTGGGCTTTGCCTCCAACGCTTTGGGCGGCGCGGGCGGCCCCCTGGCGGTGCTTTTTGTGGCGATCATCTCCTCCGAGGTGGGCAAGGCCGTCTCCAAAGAGACGAAGATCGACATTCTGGTGACGCCCCTGGTCACCATCGGCGTGGGCATCGGCCTCTCGGCGCTGCTGGCGCCCACTCTGGGAGCCGCTGCCATGAAGGTGGGCAGCCTGATCATGTGGGCCACGGAGCTCCAGCCCTTCCTCATGGGCATCCTGGTCTCCGTGCTGGTGGGCGTGGCCCTGACCCTGCCCATCTCCTCCGCCGCCATCTGCGCGGCCCTGGGCCTGACCGGTCTGGCCGGCGGCGCGGCCGTGGCGGGCTGCTCCGCCCAGATGATCGGCTTCGCCGTCATGTCCTTTGCGGAGAACCGGTGGAGCGGGCTCATTTCCCAGGGCGTGGGGACCTCCATGCTCCAGATGGGCAACATCGTGAAGAATCCCCGGATCTGGATCGCCCCCATCCTGACCTCCGCCATTACCGGCCCCATCGCCACATGCCTGTTCCATCTGGAGATGAACGGCGCCCCCGTCTCCTCCGGCATGGGCACCTGCGGCTTTGTGGGACAGATCGGCGTCTACACCGGATGGGTCAGCGACGTGGCTGCCGGAACCAAGGGCGCCATCACGGCCTTCGACTGGGTGGGACTGATCCTGATTTCCTTTGTGCTGCCTGCGGTCCTGTGCCCGCTGATCAACCTGGTGCTGAAAAAGATCGGCTGGGTGAAGCCCGGAGACATGACCCTGCGCTGAGAAAAACCATACCGACACACCCGGCGAGGAACTTCGCCGGGTGTATTTTTATTTGGTTGACGGTTCCAAATGTGGTGTTGCTATGCAGATTGGAATTTGTCGAGATGACCTGCCAAAGGCTCCCTCCAGGAGGGAGCTGTCAGCGAAGCTGACTGAGGGAGAATGCGGGCGCGGCAATGACCACTGGCGCTGATGCTTGCGGAACTCCCTCCGCCTCGCTGCGCTCGGCACCTCCCTCAAAGAGGGAGGCTCCTACGGGGCATTCGCCCCTACAGATAAAAAGCAGCACGCTGTTGTTATAGTTCCACTTGATTATATCGTAACCCGGTTCCGTTTGCAACATGGCGTCATTTTGCGAAAAAAACGTTCCCGGACCCCGAAAAAAACAGCGCCGCCGCCGAAAACTGTTATAGACCGGGCGGATGGGGCCCGGGAACAGCGGTCTCCGTCCCTTGACGGAGAAACGAATCGGTCCTATAATGGTTCCGGATAATACATGGGAAATCCGTGGAAAGGAACCGGACAGATGGATGCAATCGATCAGGCGGCCGTTGCCGCAAAGACGGATGAAGCGGTCCTGGAGACCCTGATTCTGGACCACAAGCGCTTTATCCTGGGCTGTGCCGCCAAGGCCGCAGGGCGATTCCTGACGGACAGCGACGACGAGTGGTCCGTGGCGCTGATGGCGTTTCACGAGGCGGTGGGCGCCTACCGGGAGGACAAGGGACATTTTGAGACCTTCGCCTCCACGGTGATCCGCCGCCGGGTGATCGACTATCTCCGCAGCCAGCAGAAATATGCCCCGGAGCTCAGCGTCTCTCCGGAATCCTTCGGGGGAGAGCTGGAGGAGGATTCCTCCGGGCTGGACCTGGAGGTCCGGTCCACGGCGGCGAAGCTGGCGGATGACTCCGACGAGAATCAGCCCGGGACCTCTGCGGCCCGGGATGAGATCGACGCGGTCCAGGCGATCCTCAAGGACTACGGATTCTCCTTTTTTGAACTCACGGAGTGCTCTCCCAAGGCGGGAAAGACCAAGGATCAGTGCGGAAAGGCCATTGCCGTGCTGATGCTGCTGGAGCACCCGCCGCTGATGCAGAAGCTCAGAAGGACCAGGTCGCTGCCCATCAAAGAGCTGTGCATGGCCTCCGGCGTGTCAAAGAAGCTGCTGGAGCGTCACAGAAAATACATTATTGCGGCAGCCGAGATCCTGGATGGGGATTTCCCCATTCTGGGCGAGTATCTGTCGTATATCAGAAAGGCGGTGACAAAGACATGAAGGCCATCGTGATGGAGGTCCGGAAGGGCTATGCGGCGGTCCTTTGTGCCGATGGGACCGTAAAAAAGGCGAAGGGCAATTACCGCGTGGGCGACACCTTTGAGATGAAAGCCTCCGGTGCCGCGCCGGGTTGGCACAGAGTCATGCGGACGGCGGTGGCGGCGGTGCTGCTCATCGGCATCCTGGGCACCGGCGGCTATTCCTATCAGAATGTGCTGGCCTATTCCTATGTGTCCCTGGATGTGGGCGGCACCTCCCTGGAATACACCCTGAACCGGCGGGATCAGGTCATCGCTGTGGATGGTCTGAACGACGCCTCCGGTCCGGTGGCCGAGGCGCTTGGCGATGAAATCCGCCGGAAGGGCCTGCCGGACGCCATCTCCCGGACCCTGGAGTATCTGGAGGTCGTGGGTGACGGGGACGACAGCAACGCTGTGGTGTCCGTCACCGCACCCAGCAACGACCGGGCCGAGCAGTTGGCCGGTTCCGTGGATCAGGTCCAGGGCCCCAAGGGCGGCCCCATGGAGTTCCACACCGGTACGGTGTCTCCCGAGGATCGCCGGGCGGCGGAGGAGCAGGGCATGAGCCCGGGACGGTTTTTCCTCCGGCGGGAGGCCGACGACGGGGACGGGAAGGATTTCCGGAACGGCGATATTGACGAGCTCATGGGCAAAAAGTCACCGGAGGACCGCCCGAAGGATTCCTTCGGGTATCAGCCTCCCGCGCCGAGGGAAGAGACCGGTAAGCCTGAGGAGAAGGGAACGGAGACCAAGGGCGGCGGCCAGAAGACGTCCGATCCAGCCCCCGGCACCCGGCCCCAGGGAACGCAGCCCCAGGGAACAGAAAGCGCCAATCCCCCTGCGAAACCCAACGAGCGAGATTCAGCGGGGGGCAATGCGCCCGCAGCCGCAGCTGCGTCAGCCGCCGCACCGCAGACAAGCCAACCCGCTGCCGCTCCCGGAACCCAGCGGGACGACGATGATGACGACGAAGATTATGAGGATGACAACGACCGTGACGACGACGATGACGACGATGACGACGATGACGACAGAAACCAAGGACCCGGAGCCCCCAATGGGGAGGACCCGGAGGTTGTAGATCCCGATGGGCCGGGCGGTCCGGCGGCGGAAACGCCCCCGCCGCCTCCCCCGGAGCCGGGGAACGAGGCTCCTCCGCAGCAGCCGGAGCCGGTGTATGTCCCGGACCCGAATTAATACGCAAAAAGGCAGCCCGCCGGGCTGCCTTTTTGCGTGCAGATGAAAAATACGTTCGGACCCCCAAAAAAGCGGGGCGGCCTCCGAATACTGTATCAAGAGAGAAAACGCAAAAGGAGGCTGAGATCCATGAGTGAGATCCAGTGCAGCTTTCAGCGCATCGAAAAGAAATATCTTCTGACATACAGCCAGTATCAGGCCATGAAGCGGGGTATGGCGCCTTACGTCAAGCCCGACGCCTACAGCAATTACACCATCTGCAACGTCTACTTCGACACGGAGGACTATCAGTTGATCCGCACCTCCCTGGAGAAGCCGGTTTACAAGGAAAAGCTCCGGGTCCGGAGCTACGGCGTCCCCGGAAACCGGGACACGGTGTTTGTGGAGCTGAAAAAGAAATATGACGGCGTGGTCTACAAGCGGCGGATCACCCTGGAGGCCCAGGAGGCCGCTCGTTATCTCGCCGGCGGCAAGCTCCCCAGCGAGAGCCAGATCAGCCATGAGATCGACTGGTTTATGAAGAGCTACCATCCCGTTCCCAAGGCCTTTATCGGCTACGACCGGGAGGCCTACGCGGGCCGGGAAAACCCGGAGCTCCGGGTCACCTTCGACACGAACCTCCGGGGCAGAAACACGGATGTGGACCTGCGGGCAGGGGATTACGGCCAGTTGATTCTTCCCGAGGATACCGTGCTCATGGAGCTGAAGATCCCGGGCAGCGCCCCCATGTGGCTGGCCAGACTGCTCTCCGAAAACCAGATTTTCGCCGCTTCGTTTTCCAAATACGGCACCTGGTACAAGCAGCAGATGGGGGCGGCGCCCCGCTATGGAGACTACCGTCCCAGGATTCTGCACTCCGCCTGATACGTTATTCCGCCGCCTCCCGGCACATATTCCGGTACTGCTCCAACACGCGTTCGGGCGCCAGGATTTTTACCCGTCCCGCAAAGCTGAACACCCAGGAGAAAAAGGTGGGGGACACGTCCACTGTCACCGTCAGGGTGAAGGTGCCGTCGGGCTGGGGGATCATCAGAATGTCGCTGCCGAATTTGTCCACGGCGCTGTCCGCCAGGTCCTCCCGGAACTGAAGCTTCACCGTGGTGGAAGTGCCGCCAAACATGCCGAAGACCCGCTTGGAGTATTCCGCCATGTCCAGATCCCGATAGGCTTCCGGGCTCTGCCTGGGCGTGTCCGTCAGGGAGATGTCCGCCATCCGGTCCACCCGGAAATGGGTTTTTCCCCGCTTTTCCGTGTGGGCCACCAGATAATAGTTCTCGCTGTCCCAACACAGCTCATAGGGGGAGGCCCGATAGGCCCCCTCCTTTTTTCGCCTGGTGCCGTCGCTGTGCCACTCCAGGTAGGAAAAGGCGATCTCCCGGTCCTGCCGGATGGCGGCATAGATGGCGTCGATATTGTAGAAGATCTGCTCGTTGCTGGCCTTGGGCCGTCCGATGAGCCGAAGCTGCCGCCGGAGCTCCTGGGCCCGGTGACGGCTTGTCAGCGTCTCCAGCTTTCGGATCAGATCCATGGACTTCTTTTCCGTGATGAAGCGGGAGCACTGGATGGAATCGGCCAGCAGCTTCAGCTCCGCCAGCTCAAACTGGTCCGAGGCCAGATAGTACCCCGCGCTGTCGTGGAGAATGTCCCAGCCCTGATCCTGAAGCAGCTCGATGTCCCGATAAAGGCTCTTCCGCTCTGACGCAATGCCCTTTTGCCCCAGCAGGGAAAGAAGGTCCTTTGCCTGGAGATGATGCTCCTCGTCCGTCTCCCGCCGGAGTATGTCCATGAGATACAGCAGCTTTTCCTTGGTGCGTTCCGTTTTCGCCATGGGAAACCCTCCCGTTTTCCGTGTTTCCCCCAGTTTATCACACTTTTCCACAAATACAAAGGGCCTGCTTGCAATTCCGCTTCCGTTCTGATATACTTTTTATGGATATGACCGCTAACCGGGCGGCAGGTCTCAGGAATGTCCGGAATTACGTGGAACGCGGGGGATGGGCCATGCGGATACTTGTTGTCTCCGACATTGAAAGCAAGTTTATATGGGACCACTTCGACCCGGAACGCTTCCGCGACGTGGAAATGATCCTCTCCTGCGGGGATCTCTCCGCCCGGTATCTGTCCTTCCTGGTCACCATGATCCCCTGTCCGCTGTTCTACGTGCCGGGAAACCACGACAAGCGCTATGAGACCAATCCTCCCGAGGGCTGCGTCAACATCGACGGCAGACTCGTCGTCTATCGGGGTGTCCGCATCATGGGCCTGGGCGGCTGCAAGAGCCCCCATCCCTGCCTCCATGAGTATTCCGAGCCCCAGATGTGGAAGAAGGTCCGGCGGATGGAGTCCCAGATCCGGCGGGCCAAGGGACTGGATCTGTTCGTGACCCATGCCCCGGCCATCGGCCTGGGAGACGGTCAGGACCTGTTCCATCAGGGCTTCGAGTCCTTCCGGTACATCGACGACGTCTATCAGCCAGACATCCACTTCTACGGCCACCGGCACCTGGGGGAGAACCCCAACGACCGTCGGGCCATCTATCCCTATCACGAGACGGTGATGATCAACGCCTGCGGCTACAAGCTGGTGGACTATGATCCCGGCGTTCCCATGACCGCGCCCATGGGGCGGGAGACCATCGTGGAGATGCCCACGCCCCGGCCGCCCCGGCGGTTCCCGTTCCCTTTTTAACAAGAACTTTTGAAAACTGAAAAAAAGTGCTTGCATTTTCCCGCAAGCTGTAGTACAATACATGAGCGCCGCAAGAGGCGCTGGTTATCCGGGTGTGGCGAAGTTTGGTATCGCGCTTGAATGGGGTTCAAGAGGCCCTGAGTTCGAATCTCAGCACTCGGACCATGAAAAGACCTGAAATCTTCGGATTTTGGGTCTTTTTTCGAACTTTTTAAGGTATTTTGTTTTACAGAAAATGGTTTTGCTAACAGGATTGCTAACAAGCAAAAACATATATGCATAGTATGCTATATGACTTTTGACAGAATCTCATCCATTGTTGTCGCTGTACTTTGCTTTGCTTCAAGGTCGAGATGCGTATAGATGTTCAGCGTTGTGCTTACATCTTCATGGCCTAAGAATTCCTGTACCTGCTTCGCACTTAGCCCATTATTGATCAACAAACTCCCTGCTGTGTGTCTGAGATCGTGCAGCCGAATACTCGGAAGGCCGAGTTTTTTCTGTAACTTCTTATAATGGTCATAGATATAGTCGGGACTCTGCGGTTTCCCGTTAGGCCATGCGCACACATGATCGCTTTCGATGTACTCCTTGCCGCACATTTGCCGGTTTTGATCCTGGGTTGCTCTCAATGAGATGAGATAATCACGAAGCATAAAGCTGTTAAATATCTTGAAGGTTTTGCAGGAAGCCAAGCATTTGTTGATGGGAACAAACGCATTGGTGTAGAATAATCCGATAGACAGAAAGGAAAATGCAAAATGGCCACAAACAATCGTAAAAGATCCCTGACAGCGCTGCTGGTCTGCGTCTGCATGGTGCTGTCACTGATGCCGATCCAGGTCGTGGCAGTGGACGGTGCAGAGCCGTTCCGCTATCAGCACGACCCCCGGCTGAATCCCTACGCTATGGCGGACATCGTGGAAAACCCGGAAGCTGTCTACGGCTTCTCTCCCAGTCCGGAGGGTAGCCTCAAGGACTATGTTGACTTTGACTGGACAGATCCGGAGCTGGTCAATGGGAAAGACGGTCGTATGGCCCGACTCGCATACCATGAGAGTATTTCAGAAATGTACGGGATGCTGGATGAGATGACCGCAGCGGGGAAATCCACCGAGGAGATCGCCCGGGTGCTCAGCACAAAGCGTAACGAGATCCGTCTGGCAGCCTATGACGGGGATCCGGAGGGACTGGCAATCGCGAAGGCCCGCAATCTGGAGAAATACGGTCATGAGGAAGGTCCTCTGCCCGACGAGCTCTACGAAAAGTACGGTTCCTGGGAGATGGTAATTGATAAGGCGTTTAGCGTCAACTCCGGGATGGACGCCTGCCTGGGACTGTATGACGACTACTACGCGGTGTATGTTGCTGTGGGGCAGGTGCCGGCAGACCAGCCGGGTCTCGGGTTTACAGATGTCGATCCCGCTGCCTGGTACTATGATGCTGTCCGGTGGGGGCTGGAAGCGGAAATCACCAACGGCGTGGGCCACAACCGCTTTGCTCCCCTGGGCTCTGTTACCCGGGCCCAGGCCGTGACCTTCCTGTGGCGTATGGCCGGAAGACCGGAGCCTGCCAATACCGAGACCTTTTCCGATGTAAAGGCCGGGAGTTGGTATGAAACTGCCGTCCGGTGGGCGGTGGAGCAGGGTATCACAGAAGGTACCGGCGACGACAAGTTCAGCCCCGACATGACCCTGGACCGGGCCATGTGCCTGACCATGCTCTATCGCATGGAGGGCTCGAGCCTGGACGAGGCTGCCGCAGCAGAGCCCGTGGAAATGACCGAGGACATTTCCCTGGAGGAGCTCGGCATTTACATGATCCAGCATATGATCGAGATCTTCCGCAGCCCGGAGATATTCCCGGATGTGGAACAGGATTCCTATTATGAGTTGGCCGTGGTATGGGCCGGAATGAGCGGCATCCTCACCGACGATAACACCGGAACCATGGAGGAGGGCGTGACATTTCGGCCGGAGGATCCCTGCATTCGCTCCGAAATGATCTCCTTCCTGTATCAGACCAGGCTCATGGAGGACCGGGCAAAAGAACCCAGTCTCTATGAATACGGTCCGATCACCCTGGCGATTCCGCGGGAATATGAGGATCTGCTTTACAAGATCATTTACGGCGTGCCCTCCGAGGACGACGAGGAGCGCACCGTCATCATCGTTTCCGAGAAGGCGTCCGTGGAGGCGGCCGGGGCCTTGGGAGAGAATCCCGATGAAACCGGCGCCGGCGAGCTGTTCCGCATTGACTGTGTCAGCGAAGCCGAAGCAAAGGAGATCGCCGCCGCGGACATCGGCGGCGCAAAGGTATTTGCCAAGGACGAAGACGGCAGATACTATGTGTTCCGCACGCCCACGGATGTGCGGTATGCGCGGGAAACCAAGGAGCAGATGGTCGCGGATCAGGCCCAGTGGGACGCCCTCATTGCTTGGGCCGGCACCGTGCCGGATGACATCCTCCAACGCAGCGACCGGCTTGCCCCCGTGACAGTGGATGACGGCAATTCAGACGCGCTGAGCCTTTGGACGGACGACGCCCGGGCAAAAACCGAGCTGACCGACTACATGTCCGCAATCACCGACCCTGACAGCGACGATTATATTCCCGTGGAAGACCGGATCGCCGTGTTCGATCTGGACGGCACGCTGTTCTGCGAGACGGACCCCAA
>CAJOHR010000017.1:22062-24637 GCA_905234425.1 uncultured Oscillospiraceae bacterium
TCCTTCTCCGGTCTGGAGGTGGACCACGGAAAGGCCGTGGCCTCCGCCTTTGCTGGTATGACCGTTGGAGAATTCAACGATTACATTCAGGAATTCAAAAAGCAGCCCATGCCCAGCTATGCGGGAATGACCCGCGGCGAGGGCTGGTATCTGCCCATGTTGGAGATCGTGAACTATCTCAAGGACAACGATTTCACCGTATATATCGTCAGCGGTACGGACCGGCTGATCGTCCGGGGCATCGCATACGATTCGCCCCTGGGGCTGCCCAACCGCCAGATCATCGGCTCCGATGAGACCATCGTCTCCAGCAATCAGGGCGATACCGACGGACTGAATTACGTCTTCACCGAGGGCGACGAGCTGATTCTCGGCGGCGACTTCCTGATCAAGAACCTGAAGATGAACAAGGTCTCCGTGATCATGCAGGAGATCGGCCAGCAGCCTGTGTTGTCCTTTGGAAACTCCACCGGCGACAGCAGTATGGCGGAGTATGTCACCAGCGGGAACCCCTATCGGAGCCTGGCCTTTATGCTCTGCTGCGACGACACCGTGCGGGAGAACGGCAGTGAGAGCAAGGCCCAGAAGATGTTCGAGCTCTGCGAGGAGTTCGACTGGGTGCCCATCTCCATGAAGAACGACTGGACCACCATCTATGGCGACGGTGTGACAAAGAAATAGGGGCTGTGATCATGGATTACAAACAGAGTGTGACGATGGATTCCTCCGGCTTTGTGCTGCTGGCGGACTTTGTGCCGGGTATCGTGCAGGAGATTCGCTATTACTCTAAGTACGATGAAAACAAACGCTCTGATTTGGAATAAACCCGATGGAGGAAAACGAAGTGAGAATGAAAGGAAGCGGACGGTACAGGCTGCGTATGCTGTCTGCAATCATTTTGGCGCTCTGCGTGCTTGCGGGCTGCGGAGCAGAGACGGTGTCAGAATTAACGGCGGAATCTGGCGGCGGTACAGGTGCGGAGTACACGTCGTATGCCGATCTGAGCGGAAAAACCGTCTCCATGCTCACGGGCGCGCCCTTTGAAGAGCTTGTCCGGAGCAATGCGCCGGATGTAGGGGAATTCACCTATTTTAACAACACCCCGGATATGCTCCTGGCCCTGGAGGCCGGGAAAACGGACGCTGTGCTGATCAACAACGCCATTGCGGAGCTGGCGGTGAACCGGGACCCGGGCCTTGCGCTGTTCCCCCAGAATCTCCAGGACGGTGTTTTCGGCCTGGCCTTCCAAAAGGACGATCCTGCCAGGGATCAATGGCAGGCAGCCTATGACACGATCTCCGAGGAAGAAAAGCAGGCTCTGTGGGAGAAGTGGACCGGTTCGGACGAGAGCGCCAAAACGTTACCGGAGCAGGACTGGCCCGGAAAAAACGGAACCGTCCAGGCCGCCGTCTGCGATACGCTGGAGCCCATGAGCTATGCCGGCGCGGGCGGTACGCTGATCGGCTTTGACGTGGAGATGATCCTCCGCATGGCAAAGGAGCTGGACGTCCATGTGGAATTCACCGGCATGGAGTTTTCCGCGATCCTTTCTTCCGTGCAGTCTGGCAAGGCGACGATTGGCGCGGGCTCCATCATCGTCACGGACGAGAGAAGAGAGGCCGTCGATTTCGTAGAATACTATCCCGCTGCCTTTGTCCTGATCGTCCGCAGTGGGCAAGCCCGGAACGAAGCGCGCTGGCAGGACTATAACGGGAAACGGCTCGGCGTTCTTGTGGGGCCCTTGATGGAGGACGCTGCGGCGAAGTACTTCCCCGACAGTGAATACCTTCTTCTAAACAGCTACCCGGATTGCATCGCCGCGTTGCTCGCCGGGAAGATCGACGCTTATCTTGGAGACGAGCCGGGACTGAAATCCACCCATGCGGAGAACCCGCAGATCGACTACATCCACGACAACATCACCGAGAACAACTACGCGTTCGCATTCCGTAAGGACGATCCGGAGAGCGCGGCGCTGTGCGCGGAGCTCAATGAGTTCCTCGCCAGGTGCTGGGCGGACGGCACGATGGAAGAATTGGACGACATCTGGCTCGGCGTGGATGAGAGCCGGAAGGCCGTGGATATGAGCGATCTGACGGGCGAAAACGGCACGATCCATGTGGCCACCACCTCCACGGATATGCCCTGGTCCTACATCAAGGACGGGAAAAACGTGGGCTACGACATTGACCTTGTGGTGCGTTTCTGCCGGGACAGAGGGTATGCGCTGGAACTGGGGGATATGGATTTCGCGGGCCGTATTCCGGCAGTACAGTCAGGCAAATATGATTTTACCACCGATATGAACGTGACGCCGGAACGGGAGGAGCAGGTGCTCTTTTCCGAACCAACCAGTCACGGGGGAATCGTGCTGGCTGTTCTGGCTTCGGATCTTACGGCCTCCGACGTAGGAAACGGCGCAGATGAAAACCTCGGCGGTGTTACCGGCAAACGCATCTGGTCCTCCGTCAAAGAAAGCTTCCAAAAGACCTTCCTCCGGGAGGACCGCTGGAAGCTCTTCCTCCAGGGTATCGGCACCACGCTCCTGATCACGGTCCTGTCCATCCTGTTTGGT
>CAJOHR010000018.1:0-29808 GCA_905234425.1 uncultured Oscillospiraceae bacterium
AGAATCTTGCGTCAACCGGGAAGGAAAGATCCTTCGCTGCGCTCAGGATGACGCAACATACCTCTCAGGTGACGCAACATACCTCGACAAATCCCAATTCATATACCAACGCGATGCTTGCGCTTATACCTGCATGGCAATTCCGTAGGCGCTGCGAAGGGCCTTCTGGATGGAGCCCTCGCCGTCTCCGGCGCAGTCGCCCGCGATGTAGAACTCCGGCGCGCAGCCGTAGTACCGCAGGGCCTCCTCCGTTCTGGGATGGACGCCGCCGCTGACAATGAAGCTGTCGAAGGGAAGGGCCTTCTCCTGACCCTTGTAGTTGGTGTAATGGAGCGTGCCGTCCTTCACCTCGGTGGTGGTGCAGCAGAGCTTCTGCCGGAGACCGTGGTACCCAAGGGCGGGCAGGGCGTAGTGGACCCGGTGGGCGGAGGGCGCCAGCTGGCTCTGCCGGGTGAACACGGTCACATTCCGGCCGGACTCAGCCACATACATGCCCGTCTCGCAGCCAATCTCTGAGCCGCCGATGACGGCCACGTTCTTGCCCAGCTTGTCGAGGTCGCCGAACACGGAGATGGGCGTGAACACGTTGTCCCCCAGGCTGCCGTCAGCGTTTTTCAGTCCCGGAATGTCCGGAATGTTGGGCTTTCCGCCCATGGCGGCGATCACCGTGTCGAAGCCCTCGGCCTTGACCGCCTCCGGGGTGGGCGCGGCGTTCAGCCGGATTTCCACGCCCTTCTTCTCACACTGGGCGATCTGCCAGTCCTTGAACTTTTTGATGGTCCACTTGAAGCCCGCGTAGTCGGCGTGGATCAGCTGGCCGCCCAGCCGGTCTCCTGCCTCAAAGAGGGTGACCTTGTGGCCCCGGTCTGTCAGCAGGCAGGCGATATACATGCCCGCAGGTCCGCCGCCGATGACGGCCACCTTCTTCGCCTTGTCAGGCATGGGGAAAAGCCGCTCCTTGATGTGGTCCAGGCCCATCATGGGGTTCACAGAGCAGACGCTGATCCAGGGACCGCTCATGGAGGTGCCGTGACATTTGTTGCAACGGATGCAGGGCACGATGTCCTCGCCCCGGCCCTCGTGGAGCTTCTTTACATAGTCCGGCTCACAGACAAAGGCCCGGCCTGCCGCCATGAGATCCATCTTGCCTTCAGAAAGCCACTGTTCCGCCAGATCCGCGTCCTCGAAGCCACCGATGGGAGCCACCAGGAGCTTTGCGCCGCTCTGCTTCACCGCCTCGGCGATGGAAAGGGTCAGGGGCGTTTCGGTGGAGTTGAAGGTGGTGGGATGGGACTCGTCGCCGTCGCCGCCCCGGAGCTGGAGAATGTCCACCTTGCCCTCGGCCAGTTGGGCGAAGGCCACCGTGTCCTCCACGGTGATGCCGTCCTTCTCCCGGCCGCTCATAAGGACCTCCACCAGGAACTTGTCGCCGCAGGCCGCCTTAATGGCCGCGCAGAGTTCCAGGGGGAATCTGGCCCGGTTCTCGATGGGACCGCCGTACTCGTCGGTCCGGTGGTTTGTGGCCGGGGACAGGAACTTGGCGCACAGGGGTCCCTGATAGGCCATGTGGATGGAGATGCCGTCGAAGCCCAGATCCTGCCACCGCTTGCTTTTCTTCACCGCGTCGGCGATGAGCTGCTCCAGCTGGGGCTTGGTGATGGCCTTCTTCGGACCCATCATCATGGCGAACATATCGTCCATGGGGGCGTCCTTGTCTTTGTCCTTTTTGTCGTCCTTCTCGGGGCCCCCGCCGAACCCCAGCGAAGCGGGTTCGGTGGGGAGAGGACGAGCAAGGGAGCGGTCGGAGTTTTCGGCATCGCCGGAAACGGAGGCAAGCGGACTTTGTGAGGACGACGGAGGTGGGCCGAAGGGAAAGGCAGGGGGAGGCGGCGTGTCCTCATCATTGGGATCGCCCGCCTCCATCATGGGGAAGGGCATTCCGCCGCCGCCCTGACTGTCCGACACGTCGTAGCCCGCAGGGGCGGCTACCATCAGGGACATGAGGGCCTTGGCGCCCTGCATGTGCAGCACGTCGCAGTAGAGGGCGATGGAGTTCTCCACCGAGGGGTCTGTCAGATCAAAGCTGGGGAAGTGGACGCTGTCGCCCTGACGGCCCTTGTGCTGATTGGGGTTGGACCAGTCGCCGATGGTGACCACGGCGGCGTTCCTGGCCACTCTGGCCTGATAGACAAAAATGGGGTCGTTCATCCAGGTCTCCGGCCCCTGCAGGAAATGGGGCAGGGCGTTGGAGGACAGAAGCCTGTTTTTCAGGACCACGCCGTTGGGCATGATCACAGGCTCCAGCAGATGGGAATAGGTTTTCACAGGATCACTCCTTTTCGTTGTTGTAAGCTATCAATATTATAGCAGGGCACGGCTCCGAAACCAATGTGCAATTCGGGCTCTAAATGTTCCATTGGCGCGATTTCTTGACAGTGGTACCCGGCTTGGTATATCATAAATACGAAATCAAAATTATGGCGCTGACGCCGGAATGAGGGAAGCCAATGGAGGAAAAGACCATGATCCGGGATCTGACCCAGGGCAGTGTGACCCGGCGGCTGATCCTGTTCGCTTTTCCGTTTATCCTGTCCAATCTGCTCCAGACCATTTATAATCTGGTGGATATGGTGGTGATCGGACAGTTTGTGGGGGCCACCGGCCTTTCCGCCGTGTCTGTTGGCGCGGATCTGCTTCAGCTCATGACCATGCTCTGCGCCGGCTTTGCCACGGCGGGACAGATTATCATCTCCCAGTATGTGGGAAACGGGGACCGGGAGAGCATCTCCAGAACCGTGGGCAATATGTTTACCATCATCCTTTCCGCGGCGGTGGTTTTGAGCGTGATTTGCTGTATCCTGGTGGAGCCCATTCTCCGTCTGGTGAACACTCCGGCGGAGGCCTGGAGTCAGGCGAAAAGCTATTCCGTCACCTGCTTTGTGGGCCTGATCTTCGTCTTTGGCTACAACATAGTCTCTGCCATCCTCCGGGGCATGGGAGACGGCAACCGGCCCCTGCTCTTCATCGCCATCGCCTCCGTGGTCAACCTGATTTTGGATCTGGTCTTTGTGGCGGTGTTCCGGATGGAGGCCTTCGGCGCGGCGCTTGCCACGATCATGGCCCAAGGGATCTCCTTTGTGGTCTCCCTGATCTATCTCTACCGGCGGCGGGACGCCTTCGGTTTTGACTTCAAGCCTGCCAGCTTCAAAATCCACAAGGCCCAGGCGCTGCAGCTGTGCAAAATGGGTTTTCCCCTGGCAGTCCAGTACGGGGCCATCATGCTCTCCGTAATCTTCGTCAACGCCTACATCAACGCCTACGGCGTGGCCATCTCCGCCACCAACGGCGTGGGAAACAAGCTCCGGAATCTGGCAAACATCGTCCTCATGTCCATCAGCACCGCCGCCGCCACCATGTGCGGCCAGAACCTGGGGGCCAAAAAGTTCGACCGGGTGCGCCGGATCGTCTATACAAGCCTTGCCATCAATGTCGGGTATACGGCCATATTAAGCGTCGTGCTGCTCCTGTTCCCGGAGCAAATCTTCCGGCTGTTCACCTCGGATGGGGAGGTCCTCAGCTGGGCGGCCCGATATATGCCCGTGGCCATTGTGTCCTTCACAGCCTCGGCCCTGATGATGCCCTTCAATGCCGTGATCAACGGCCTGGGCTATGCCAGCCTGAGCCTGGTGATCGGGCTTCTCGACAGCGTGGTGGCCCGGATCGCCCTGTCCCTGGCGCTCGGCGGCCGCTTCGGCATTCTGGGCTACTGGTACGGCAACGCTTTGGCGGGCTTTGTCACCGTGATCCTGGCCATGGCCTATTTCTTCTCCGGACGCTGGAAAACCAGAAAACTTCTGGTGGAATAATACGCCATACATTTAGCAGGCGCGGAACGGATAGGACCGTTCCGCGCCTGCTATTTGCGTTTTAATGGGTGTAGGCGTAAGCCGCCTCAGGATCGATGTATTCCTCCAGCTCCCGGAAGGTGACGCATCTTCCACCGTTATCATAGATGGCCTTGATCTGATCCTCAAACTCCATGGGCTCCCGCATCATGCCGGTGCCGTCCACCTGATGCTTGACCATGAGCAGGACCCGATTTGTGCCGTCGGTGGCGTCCAACAGGGCTTTGATGCCCTCATCTGTGAAGGCGGCCACATTGGGCACGATCAGCGGCGTGTCCAGATAGGGATCGTAGGGCGCGGAGCCCATGAGCTCCCGCTCGTCGCCCTTGAGCTCGCCCCGGCCCCAGCGATAGCCCTCGGCCCGGAGAAGGTCCTCCATGTGCCGGGTGCAGCCGCCGCCGGGATAGCCGAAGGTGATGGGCTTGGGAATGCCGTAGACCGCGCAGCGCTCGTCGATGGTTCGGATCTCCCGCAAAATGGTCTCATCGTCGGAGGTGTAGAGGTTCACGGGGTGGTGCCAGGAGTGGTTGGCGATCTCATGGCCCCGATCGCTGAGCTCCTTGATCTGCTCCCAGGTCATAAAACGGGTTTTGTCCTCAAAGCCGGGACCGCCGTCCATGGGATGCTCCATTTCCGTGGTGAAGAACACGCCCTTTCCGCCGTATTTCTCCAACACCGGCGCGGCCACGGTGTAGTGGTCGATGGTGGAGTCGTCGAAGGTCATCAGCACAAAGCCCCGGGGAATGGGCTTTTTCACGGGGTCCGCTGTTTTCATGGCGGAGAGGAGCTCGTCGTAGGAGAAGCCCAGTTCCCGGGCCATGTCGTTGTTGTCCACGGCATTGCCGGAAAGCAGTGCCGTCATGATGTTGGTCAGGGCCTGATTCATGCCGGGAGGGCCTCCCGCGGGACCGCCTGGGCCGCCTGGGCCGCCTGGACCACCGGGGCCGCCGGGGCCATCGGGACCGCCTGGACCTCCGGGACCCATCTCCATCACGGGATAGAGTTCCTTCAGCATATCCCGGAAGGGCTTCTCCGCCTCGTAGCGGGCGGGCTCCAGCTTCCGCTTCTGGATGTTGTAGGCCTGCAGGGCCTTGCTCAGTTCAATGGCTGTCATGGGCTTCATCCTTTCTCAAATGTTCTCCGGATAATTCACATTGTAATACTTTTCGTATTCTCCCTCGGGATATTTTACGCCGTACTTTTCTTCCAGCGCCTTGCCGCCGAAGGGCCAGCGGAAGTCGCCGTTGTAGTGCTCGTAGGGCTCCGGGTCCATGGGGAAGGGGGCCGGGATCTCGTCGAACCGATAGGGCCGGAAGTAGTAGGAGGGTTTTCTTCCCGGGTGGTCGTAGCCGCCGCCGGGCTGGCCCTTCATGGTGTTGGCGGAATCGTAGTACCAGTCCTTGTAGAAATCACTGCGGATGGTCCGGAACCACTTGAAGTGCCAGATCTTCCATTCGCCCGTCTCCGGGTTCTTGATGAAGTCGATGCCGTATTTGCCCCAGCACCAGAAGCTCTTGGCCTCATCGGCCATAATTCCGGCGGGCATGGTTTCAAACCCGGCGCTCATCCAGGTGGCCTTGGCAGTTTTGCCGTCTCCGGCAACCTGAATGCAGGGGGAGCAGAGGGTGTGGAAGAAGATGCCGCCCCGAAGGTCGTCCCCGGTCTGGCTCTCCCAGAAGCCCTTGACGGCGTCATAGCCGAAGAAGCAGCCCCAGTCGGAGACGTCGGCGGAGATATCGTCCCGCCAGTCGGCAAAGCACTCGATGGACCGGGCGATATAGGCCGGATTCAGATGGACGGCCTCATAGTGGGCCATGACCTGCTGGATCTCGTTCACGGCCTTCTGCCGTTCCAGCTCACATTTCAGGGCCTCGATTTCCTGCATCAGCTGTTCGTTGCTCATTGGAATACTCCCTTCCGGAAAAAGAATGTGCGCATTGGGCTTTTCTGTCATTATAGCAAGCTTTGTGCCAAAATGCAAAACAGAATGAAGGCGGCGCCTCCTGGGAGACACCGCCTTCGAATCGAGCGGTTTACATAATTTTAGTTACCCCAGAAGTCATCGTAAATCTCCTGGACGCCGGCGAGCCGGTCGGCGTACTGGTCCACGCCGATCTGGCCCAGCTCCATGAACCGATCCAGGCCGCAGGAGGCGAGCATATCCATGAACTCCTGCCAATCCGCGTCCAGATCCTTGTCGCCCACGATGAACTTCACCACATACTCCTGATAGACTGTGGAAATGTCGCTCTGGAGGGTGTAGGACTCGTACATCTGATCTACGGTCTGGGTGGAGAGCTGGGCGGCGGAGCGGGAGGTGGTCCACATGTTGGCCGCCTCCTTCTGCACATCACTGTAGGAGGCCAGATACCGCTCGTTGTTGTAGAGGAAGGGGCCGTCCTTGAAGAAGTAATAGGTCATCATGACGTTGGCGCCCAGATTGTAGGGATCGTTGACGATCACATCCGTAAAGGACCGGGTGCCGTCGTCATTTACGATATAGGTCTCGCCCTCGGTGCCCCAGTTGCAGAAATCATAGCCGTCCTCGGTGTAGAACTCATTGAAGATGGCGCAGAGCAGAGGAATGTCGTCGGAGGCGGTGGTAACGGAGAAGGCGCCCATGCCGTCCACGCCGGAGTTGTTGGGGGCCTTGCCGTACTCGCAGGGAACGCCCTTTTCCAGGCTGGGCCATACCATGGGAGCGATGGTGCCCTGCTCCAAAAGGGTCTGCTCCGCCTCGATGTAGGAGACATAGGTGAACCAGACGCCGATCTTGTCCCCGGTAAACAGGTCGTTGCCGGGATAGTCGGAGCCGCCCTGGCTCAGGAAGTCGGGATAGATCAGGCCTTCGGTGTACCACTGATGCATCATCTTCAGGTAATCCTGGAAGCCGTCGCAGGTAGGGGCGAACCGGAACTGGCCGTCCTTGACTTCCGTGGGGAAGCCTGCGCCGCCGGAGTACTCGGGGAAGCCGTAGCCGCCGGAGAAGTCGCCGGGCACGCCGCCATAGGCAGTGATCCAGAAGGTCGCGTCATGGGCGTCCTTGAAGGCGGTGAGCACGTCGTGGAGCTCATCGTAGGTCTCGGGACTCTCCAGACCCAGCTCCTCCAGCCAGTCCTGGCGAAGCACGGGACCGTATTCCGCCCGGGCCGCGGGATCGTTCATGCCGTAGAAGGCCGTCAGGTGGTTTTCGGTGGAATAGGCCGCCGCCACCGTATCGATGTTCTGGAACAGGGTGTTCATGTAATCGGGCATATATTCGGCATACTCGGCGATGTCCGTGAGAATGTCCTCCTCCACGGCGCCGTCCACGCCGCCGGAGTAGTTCAGGCTGCCCACAAGGATGTCGGTGTAGTCCCCGGAGGCGATCATCAGGTTCTGCTTGTCTGTGGCGTCCAGGAAGGAATACAGGTCCACCTGGATGTCGGCGCCGGTCCGGTCCTGGAGCCAGATGGCCCAGCCCAGCTCGCTGCCGTCGTCACCGATCAAAGCGGAGCCGGTGAGGGAGGGAGTGGTGGACTCGCTGACGGTGATGACAAAGTCGTGGTCGATGGGGAACTCCACCAGATGCTCGATCTCGGCGGGCTCCTCCACGATCTCCTCCTCGGCGGAGGTTTCTGCTTCCTCTGCCTCCTTGGCAGGTTCAGGTTCCGCGGCGGGTTCTTCCGCCGACGGTTCCTCGGCAGAGGTCTCCTCGGAAGTCGAAACGGAAGCCTCGGTCGGAGCGGAGGAAGCGGGCTCGGACGCGCCGCCGCAGGCGGCGAACAGGCCCAGGATCATGGTCAGGGCCAGCAGCATGGAAAGCCATTTTTTCATGGTATCTACTCCTTGTCTAAGAAATTGGAATTTGATTTTTACTCCGCCATGAACTCGTCATAGCCAGCCTGGTAGATGTCGATGATGTCCTGGAGATTCATGGAATAGCAGGTGTCTACGTAATTCTGCCAGGTATCCTCGTTCAGCTCGGACTGACCGTGGATCCAGCTCAGAATGGTGGTGGAGATGTAGGTGGACAGGTCGCTCATCATGGCGGCGGCGGAGAGCATATCCTCCGAGGAGATCCGATAGTCCGCGCCGATGGGATAATCGTATTCACCGGTGGAGGCGTCCAGGATCATCTGCTCGATGGCCATCATCTCCTCGGTGTAGCCGTAGTCGAACTTGTGGCTGTCGTAGACGCCGGGCAGATATTCGGCAGGGGTGGCTGTGGCGTAGATCATAGCGGCGGTGGTGGTGCCGCCCGCGTAGTTCAGGATCAGATCGGTCCACTGGGGATCACCGTTTGCGTCAAATTCGAAGCCCTCGCCCTCTACGCCGTAGTTGAAGAGCAGGGTGCCTTCGTCGGAGAAAATGTACTCCACCAGCTGGATGATCTGCTCCAGGGCCTCGTCGGAGCATTGGGTGGAGACGCTCCAGGCGTTGGAGCGGACGATGGTGCCCTGGCCGTAGACCTTGATCTCGTCGCCGGGGTTCTTCTTCGGATAGGGGATCGCCATGAGTTCGATGCCGTTGACGGCGGCCTCCTGCATGGTCTGGGCGTTGGAGTTGCCGTTGCCGAAGAGGGTGTTGCCGGCGGTCATATTGTTGTTGAGCATGAAGCTCTCATAGGAGACGAAATCGCTGTAGATCAGGCCCTCGGAGAACCAGTCCCGGACCAGCTGGAGATACTCGTACATGCCCTCGGCGACGCCGGAGAACTGCACCTCGCCGTCCACCACGATCATGCCGTTCGCGTCCCCGGCGGGCTTCACGTTGAAGCCGGCCAGAAGGGTCTGCTCAAAGCCGTCCTTGTTGAGACCGAACTGCATGCCGGAGACGTCCTTCAGCGCCACCAGCACGTCGTGGAGCTCGTCGTAGGTCTCGGGGACCTCCAGACCGGCCTGCTCCATCAGGTCTTTCCGGACGGTGATGGCGAAGTTGTCCACATAGGGGTCTTTGTAGACCTCGGGGAAGTAGCCGATGTAGCCGGAATCCGTGGTGATTTGCTTGATGGCGTCCACGTCGTAGGCCTTGAGGCTGGCCAGCAGATTGGGCATATCATTTAAGATATAGTCCTTCAGATCGATGACGATCTCCTCGTTGACCGCTGCGTCGATGCCGCTGGCGTAGAGGTCCGCGTGGTTGATGATGTCGGGATAGGTGCCGCCTGCGCAGAGCAGGTTCACGTCGGTCTGGCCGTCGAGGTAGTTGCCCACAGTGACGTCAAAGGTCAGACCGGAGCGCTCCTGGAGCTGGCCCAGCACGGTCAGATCCGTGGGGGAGGCCACCATGGCAGTGATAAAGGGAGGCAGCAGCAGGTACATGGAGATGGGATCGCCGCTGTCGCTGATGGGCATGGGAACCTCTACCTTCTCGTAGACAGGTTCCTCTTCCACAGGGGCTTCCGCTTCTTCAGAACCTTCCTCCGCCGGTTCCTCGGCCTCGGGCGCTTCTTCCGACTCCGCGGGCGCCTCGGCCGCTTCCGGTTCGGCTTCGGGGGCGGCGCTTTCTGCGGAGACCGCCGCGCTGTCGGCGGGAGCTGTAGATGCGCCGGTGCTTCCGCAGGCGGACAGAAGCGCCAATAGCATGCAGAAGACCAGCAGCAGGGAAATCATTCTCTTTTTCATAGTCGTTCTCCTTTCAACGATTGTGACACTGTCCTCTAAGCAAGATCCGTGCCAACTTCGCCGTTTTTACGGATTTGCGGGAATAATAAAGAATGTATTTTATTTTGGCAGGAGGATTGCTATAATATCCAAACAGGAATCTTTTCTTTTGGCAGAATGTGTGCTATAATACTTAGAAATGATAAAATCTTGGAGGCCCCCATGAATAATGAAAAATCCATGATCCAGGACCTGACCCAGGGTAGCGTCACGCGGCTCCTGTTGGTCTTCTCTTATCCCTTGCTTCTGTCCAATCTGCTCCAGACCGTCTATAATATGGTGGACATGATCGTCATCGGCCAGTTCGTCGGCAAGGCCGGTCTATCTGCGGTGTCCATCGGCGGCGACTTTCTCCATCTGCTGACCTTCCTGGCCATGGGCTTCTCCAACGCCGGGCAGGTGATCCTGTCCCAGTATATCGGCGCAGGAAACAGGGACCGGGTGAAGGGCACCATCGGCACGCTCTTCACAGTCCTGTTCGGGGCCGCCGTGGTGCTGACCGTGTTCTGCGCATTTATGCTCAACACCTTCCTGGGCTGGATGAACACCCCGGCGGAGAGCTACCAGTACACCTATCAATACTCCATGACCTGCATCCTGGGCATGGTGTTCATTTACGGCTACAATATGGTCTCCGCCATCCTCCGGGGCATGGGAGATTCCAAGCGGCCCTTCCTGTTTATCGCCGTGGCCACGGTGGTGAATCTGGTTCTGGACCTGCTGTTTGTGGCGGTTTTCAAAATGGGTCCCTTCGGGGCGGCGCTGGCCACGGTTCTGGGCCAGGGCGTCAGCTTCGTCTGGGCTGTCGTCTATCTCTACCGCCGGAAGGAGGCCTTCGGCTTTGACTTCAAGCCCGAGAGCTTCAAGCCTGACATGGAGGTTCTGCCGAGGCTCGTGAAGCTGGGCCTTCCTATGTGCCTCCAGTCCGCGGCCATCTCCATCTCCCAGATGTTCGTCAATTCCTATATCAACTCCTACGGTGTGGTGGCCTCCGCCGTCACCGGCGTGGGCAACAAGCTCGCCGCCATTACAGCCGTGGTCACCAACGCCCTGAGTACAGCGGGCGCCTCCATGGTGGGCCAGAACATCGGCGCGGAGAAATACGACCGGATTCCCAAGATCGTGGGTATCTCCTTTATCTTCGACATGGCCTTTGCCATTCTCCTGTCCCTGATCACCGCCTTCTTCCCCAGGACCATCTTCGGCATCTTCAACTCCGACCCGGAGGTCCTGGACATGGCTATGACCTATGTGCCTGTATCCGTGCTGCTCTATATCGGCTTCGGCATGCGCTCTCCCTTCTTTGCCCTGATCAACGGCTGCGGAAACGCCAAGCTCAATCTGGCCGTGGGCCTGCTGGACGGTGTGATCTGCAGGATCGGACTGGCATTGCTCCTGGGTCTGGCCATGAATATGGGCATCATGGGCTTCTGGCTGGGCAACGCCTTCGCCGGGTACGTGCCCTTCTTTGTGGGCGGCGTGTTCTTTGTGACAGGCCGATGGAAAACGAGAAAGCTGATCGCCTGATCGAAAATGGATCTGGAACACCTGCTGATGGCGGGTGTTCCTTTTTTCGGATTTGCGTGCAAATTGGCCCAAAAATTGCTACAATAAAAAAAGGAAAACATATACAAGGAGGAATACCATGTCTATCCTGCTGAAAAACGCGTGCCTTCTGGACGCGAACTATCTGTTTGAGCCGCTGGACGTGCTGGTGGAGGGCGACAGGATCGCCGCTGTGGGCAAGGATCTGGGCCCCGCCGACCGGGAGATCGACCTGACCGGCTATACGGTCCTGCCCAGCTTCATCGACGCCCATGTGCACGTGGCAGTGGACGATCACGAGTTCAAGGGCAACGCCATCCGGGCCTGGGCCTACAACGGCGTCTCCACGGTCCGGGAGCTGGGTATGCTGTCCCAGCTCAGCCAGGCGGATTACGCCGACTGGATCCAAAAAGTCAACGGCCAGCCCGAGACGGCCAAGGTGGTGGCCGTGGGCAACTATATCGACGTGGCCGGCGGCTACGGCGCGGGCCCCAACCCCAATCATCCCGTGGGCACCCTGATCACAACCGCCCAGGAGGCTGCCGACGAGGTCACGGAGCATTTCAGGCTGGGGTATCCCGGCATCAAGATCGGCATTCACGACGGCAGCATGGACACCACGCCCCATCTCTCCCCCGAGATGGCCAAGGCCATCTGCGAACGGGCCAAATCCCACGGCATGTGGGTGGCCTCCCACATTGGCATCTGCCGGGGGGCCCAATTCATGCTGGACGCCGGCGTCCGGGAGATGGCCCACACCCCCAATGATCCCATGTCCGATGAGATGATCGCGTTCATGGTGGCAAACGATGTGGTCATGGACACCACCGTGGGCGACCCGGATAAGGCTATGGAGCCCCCGCCCGGCATGCTCATGCCGGGCGGACCCGGCGGACCCGGAGGCCCTGGAGGACCGGGCGGACCCGGCGGTCCTGGCGGCGACGCGCCCATGGGACCGCCTCCCGGCATGGTCATGCCCAGCCCTGAGGAAAAGCGGAAGCAGTGGAATACCATGGTGGACAACCTGGGCCGCTACCACAGGGCCGGCGGCCGGATCGTCATCGGCACGGATCTGATCCACTCCGGCGATTTTAATCGGGACGCGGTGATCCCCGTGCCCGAGCTGAAAGCGCTCACCGGCGTGGGCTTCACCCTCCAGGAGGCCGTGGCCTCCGGCACCATTACCGCCGCGGAGGTTGTGGGTACGGGTGACGAGGAGGGCCTCATTGAGGCCGGACGCCTGGCCAACCTGATCGCCGTCCCCGGAAAGGTGGATGAGAGCTTTGCCGCCCTGGACCGGGAGAACGTAAAGCTGGTGCTTCACTACGGCGCGGTGATCCGGGACGAAATCTGAGATATTCTGAAGGGAGGCGGCGGCAATGCGGACCCTGCTGAAAAACGCATGGCTTCTGGACCATCACTACGACATGGAGCCCGCAAATGTGCTCATTGACGGAGAACGCATTGCCGCTGTCTCCGGCAGCCTTCCCACAGCGGATCGGGAAATCGACCTCCGGGGCTATACCCTTATGCCGGGACTCGTGGATACGGACCTGTCCTGCGCCGACGCCGGAGAACTGAATGACCGGCTGCTGGCTTACCGGGACACGGTGGTGACCACGGCCCGGTGCGACGCGGCTCCGGGAAGAACCGAGTATGGGTTTCCCAACGTACTTTGCTCCCTGCCGGACGTGAATTCCGGAGCGGATCTGGACCGGCTGTTCGCCGAAAAAATATCGGTGGGCGGAATCAAGCTGGGCCGGGCGCTGGTCCGCAGCGGGAATGAGGCGGAGATCCGGGACATCTGTCGCCGGAGCGACCTGCGAGGCATGTGGGTCACGGCTCTGGCCGAAACCCCTTCCGAGTTGCAAATGCTGACGGTTTGTGGTATAACAGAGCTACTGAACACACCGGAGTTTCCCATTTCCGACAGATCGCTCGTCAGAATGGTGACCAAGGGCATCGGCATGACCCTTTCCGCCCGGACGGCCGCACACATCACGGCGGTCCAAAAGGACAATCTGCGACGCTTCGACAGGGCGGGAGGCACCATTGTTCTGGCCAGCGGAAAAGGGGAGGACCCCGTCTCCTGCGGCCAGATCCTTACTCTGCTGGATGCTGGGGTCAGCCTGCAAAACGCGGTCAGCAGCGCCACCTTCAGCGGCGCGGTGATCGTGGGAACGGCCCAGGACGAGGGCTCCATCATGGCGGGAAAGTATGCGGACCTGATCGCGGTGCGCGGCAACCCCAGGGAGGACCCCAGGGTCCTGGATCGGGCCCAGTGTATCGTGCGGAGAGGAACGGTGCGTCAGATTCGTTAAAGGACGAGGTGCACCGGCATGGCGATGGAACACGTGGTAAGGCTCCGGAAAGAGGAGCTGATGGTGGCGGAGTCGATTTTCGATACCATCCTGGACAACACGGCGGACGCGGCGGCGCTGATCAATAAAAACAGACAGGTCATCTATATTTCCCCCGGCTTTACGGAGCTGACGGGCCAGCCCATGGAGGACTACAAGGACCGCTCCATGGACGAGCTGAAATTTAACGGCCAGGCCTATGTGGACCAGGTGCTGGAGACCGGCAGCCGTCAGATGGCGGTGCCCATGCAGGTGGGCTCTCAGAATCTGCTGGCCAACCTGGTGCCCATCGTCTCCGAGGAGCGGCCGGGAGAAGAGACCGTCATCGGCGTCATGCTGCTCATCACCTTCCGGAATATTACGATTCTCAAGCGGGCGATCCAGGCCCTGGAGCGGAGCGTGGAGCCTGAGATCCATCAGACCAGAGATCCGATGAAGGCCGGGACCCGTTATACCTTCTCGGATTTCATCGGCGAGGCGGACAACGTGGTCCTGACCATTGAGCAGTGCCAGCGCATCAGCCACACAGACCTCCCGGTGCTGCTCATCGGCGAGACCGGCGTGGGGAAGGAGATCATTGCCGACGCCATCTATTCCGAGTACAGCGGCGGCCAGACCATCCCCTTTGTGAAGATCAACTGCTCCGCCATCCCCAAGGATCTGCTGGAATCGGAGCTGTTTGGCCATGAGAAGGGGGCCTTTACAGGGGCCTCGGCAACCAAGAAGGGCAAGTTCGAGATGGCCGCCGGCGGCGTCCTGCTGCTTGATGAGATCGGAGAGATGAGCTACGAGCTCCAGAGCAAGCTGCTCCGGGTCCTGGAGGCCAAGGAGTTCGAGCGCATCGGCGGCAGCCGGGTGATCCCCATGCGGGCCCGGATCATCGCCAGCACCAACCAGGACCTGAAGCAGCTTGTGGCCGACGGGAAGTTCCGCATGGACCTCTATTACCGGCTCAACACCTTCGAGATCACCGTGCCGCCGCTGCGGGCCCACAAGGAGGACATCCCCCTTTTGATCCAGCACTTTGTGAAGATCGACGGGCTGGAGCTGGAGTTCTCTGAGGACGCCAAGGGCATGCTCATGAACTATGTGTGGCCAGGGAACGTCCGGGAGCTGCGGAACGTGCTGAACCGCCTGAGCTTTCTCTATCCCAACACCATCATCGGCATGCAGCAGGTCTATAACGCCACCGGTGATATGTTCCATCTGGTGAAGCTGCCGGAGTACCGGAACCAGACCGATCCCCTGCCAAAACCCACCATGCCCCGGTACGGCGAAAAGAAGCTCCCCGATACGCCGGCGGATACGGCGGCCCCGGTTCCCGAAAACGCGGGGGGGAGCCTGGCCGAGCAGATGGAGGCCTGGGAGCGGGTGGTGCTTCAAAAAGCCATCGAGGCCGCCGGCGGAAATCTGGCCGAGGCCGCCAAGACTCTGGATATCAGCCGGGCCACGGCCTACAACAAGGTGAAAAAGCTGGGAATCAAGCTCAGTGATATGTAAAAAACGGCGGGAACGCAGGGGCGTTCCCGCTGGTTATATACAAAAAACATGGTATGGATTCCCTGATCTGGGGAGATACTCCAATGGGAGATGATCGCATGAGAGAGAAAAACATCCGAAAGGCGGCTATCATCGGCTGCGGCTTTGTGGGGGCGGCCTCGGCTTTTGCCCTGATGCAGAGCGGCATTTTTTCCGAGCTGGTCCTCATCGACGTGGACCGGACCCGGGCGGAGGGGGAGGCGTTGGATATCAGCCACGGCCTGCCCTTTGCCCGGCCCATGAAGATCCGGGCCGGGGACTACGCCGATATTTCCGACGCGGCCATGATCATTGTCACCGCGGGCGCGGGCCAGAAGCCGGGAGAGACCCGGCTGGATCTGGTGAAAAAGAATGTGGCCGTCTTCCGGCAGATCATTCCGGAGATCATCAAGGTCAACGACAGCGCCATTCTCCTGATCGTAGCCAACCCCGTAGATGTGCTTACCTACGCTGCCCTCAAGCTCAGCGGCTATCCGGAGAACCGGGTCTTCGGCACAGGCACGGTTTTGGATACTGCCAGACTGAAATACCTTCTGGGAGAGCATCTCGCTGTGGACTCCCGGTCCGTCCACGCCTTTATCATCGGCGAGCACGGGGACAGCGAGATCGCCGCCTGGTCCAGCGCCAATGTGTCCGGCGTGCCCCTGTGTGAGTTCTGCCGGATGCGGGGAAGCTGCGACCAGGAGCAGGTTCAAACCAGAATTGCGTCAGAGGTCAAAAACAGCGCCTATCAGATCATCGAGAAGAAGCAGGCCACCTACTATGGCATCGCCATGACAGTCCGGCGGATCTGCGAGGCCGTCATGCGGGACGAGAAATCCGTCCTGCCCGTGTCCAGCGTTCAGCACGGCATGTACGGCATTGAGGATGTGGCCCTCAGCATCCCGGCGGTGCTGGGCAAGGATGGGGTGGAGGCCATCGTGCCCATCCAGCTCAGCGAGAAGGAGGCAGGCGCTCTCCGGGCCTCAGCGGAAACCCTGAAATCCGTGATCCGGGACGCGCTTTCGTCACAGCCGTAAAAAACCGGGCCGCTTTCCGTTTTTGGGAAAGCGGCCCGGGTAGAAATTTAGAATTATCCGCCGATGGCGTAGGGACCGTCCAGCGGCTGATAGGTGAACACACAGAAGCCGGGACGGAAGATCTGACTGGCGGTCAGATAGTAGTGGGTATTCATTTCGTGGAAGAAAATGTTGTCCTCAATGGTCTCCCGGCTCAGGAAAGCGGCCTCATAGGCGATGTCGTACCATTTCTGCTCCAGCTCCGGGAAGATCTCATGGAGGCTGCGCCCGATCAGATCCTCCGGCGTTTTTTCCTGCTCCTTGGCAAATCGGGCGTTCACGTAGTAGAAGAAGGCCTCCACCGCGCCGGTATCCTGGTCGGCCTTGATCTCGTAGACCGCGAAGGCCAGAGGCAGATGGTCGTACATCTTGAAGAAGCTGCCTTCGTATTTTTGCCCGGACAGCTCGGATACGTGCCGATTGTGGTCCTCCTCCTGTCGGACGTCGGCGAGCTGCTCCTGCCGGAAAATATCCCTGCACTCCGAGAAGGCGCACATACCAACGGACAGGTATACGCCTCCGGGAATGCCGTCGCCGGCGTCCAGGGTGGAGGCAAAGCTCCGGATCTCCGAGGTGAGACGCGGAATGTCCTCGGGCTTGGAATACTGCCGCAGGATCACAAACTGATGGCCCCGGCTCCGGCCAAGCACGGCGCTGCTGCCAAACAGACGCCGCAGGGCCTTGCCCAGAGAGGCGATGAGCGTTTCCCCGTATTTCCGCCCATATTGCAGGACGATGCTGTCGAAATCCTCGATGCCCAGGTGGATTCGGACGAAGTCCGCCTCCCGAAGATAATACATATCGCAGTAGACCGAGACCTCCTCGGCCAGACCTCTGGTGTTGAGCAGACCCGTGAGCCCGTCTTTTCGGTCAAAGTCCGGGGTGTCCGCCGCCGGATCGCTCACAGGATCATAGTCCCGCAGGCTGCCCACCATGCCCACCACGCCGCCGTATTCGTTGAAGACCGGAGCGGTGCTGTTGAGGGTGTTCCGGTTGACGCCGTTCACCAGGAACCGGAGGGGCCGGTCCTTTTTCACCATGCCCCGGCGCATGGTCTCCAGATCGTTGTTGATGGAGTGCTCCACCCGAACGTGCCAGCCGATTTCCTCGTCGGTCTTGTTCAGGATCTGGTCCACGGAGGACAGCCCCATATAGTCCAGGAAGCCCTTACTCGCGCCCACAAACCGGCGCTTCCTGTCCTTCCAGTAGAGGTTCAGCAGATCCGTCTGGGTCAGGCTCTTCCATAGCCGCCCGTCCGTGAGCGCCTTCGACGACTGCACCGGATGCATGGTCAGGAACCGCTCCTGCATCACGAGCACATCCGCGTCCGCCTGCCGTACCAGGGAGAGCATCACGCCCGCCCGGCAGGAGACCAGAACAAACTGGGTCCAGGCATAGAAGCCGTACCGGTTCCGGGCCCGGGAATAGTCCAGGATGTGATCCCGGCCCGATTTGAGAAGCCGCTCCTCCAGGGTCTCCATGTCATAGAAGGCCAGGAACTTGTCCCGGTCCTCGGGGAAAACCTCCTGCCGGGCGAAGAGATCAATGGCCTCGCGGACGGTGACGCCGGATGGCACCCGGTCGTTGGGACCTGTATAGAGAGGCGTATAGACGTCCGCCTCCAGGTCGAGCTTGGAGATGGAGTCAAAGACGGAGTAGACGTGGCGAAGCTCCGAGTCCAGAGTGCCGATGCGAATAAAGTCCTTGTTGCGGGACAGATTCTGGATGCTGAGAAGCACGGTGAACCGCTCTACTGCGTCGGCCACGCACATGACCTCCATCTCATAATATTCGCCGTCGGAGACAAAACAGAGCTCCGCATTGCCCTGCTCCCGCGCCGCGTCCATCAAAACATGGATCCGCTCGGGCAGAATGAAGGCGGAATACCAGGCGCCGATGATCTTTCCGTCGACGGCGTTCCTCCACCACTGGGTCTCGTTCACCGCGTCCTCAAAGGCCGTATTGCAGTAGAGCAGCGTGAAGTGGAAATCCTTGATCTCCAGCAGGGCCAGGGGAATGCTGTTGAGCTGCCGGGCGTTTTCCAGATTGTCCCGCCGCTCTTTGGACATAAAGGGAGCGGAAGAAAGCACGTTCACGGTGCTGATCTGATCATAGTACGCTCGAAGCATGGGGGGCTCCGGCTCGATGCCCCGTTCCCGGAGACTCCCAAGCAGGTCGTCATAGGGCGCGGGACGGCCAAAGAGGTAGCCCTGGAGCTTCTCGCAGCCGATGTCCCGGAGGAACAGATACTGGGCCTCCGTCTCCACGCCCTCCACAAGGGAATGGAGGCCGGTGCTTTTGGCCATTTCAATGATGGAGGTCAGAATCTTTCTCGACCGGAGGTGGAGGGTGCTCAGAAAGCCCATGTCCACCTTCAGCTCATCAAAGTTATAGTCCTTGAGCACATTGAGGGAGGAGTAGCCGCTGCCGAAGTCGTCCATCCAGACCTGATAGCCCGCCTGGCGGAACCGGTTGATGACCGTTCGCATCATCTCCGGCTTGTCGGCAAACATGCTCTCCGTGATCTCAATGGGGATGTAGTTCCTGGGAATGCGGGCCTCCGCCACCCAGCGGTTCACCGTTTCGTAGATATCGCAGAGCTCAAAATCCATCCGGGAGAGGTTGACGGAGACGGGGAGGGCGATCTCGCCCTGATCCATAACCCTTCGGATCCGGGCGCAGACCTGCCGGATAATATAGCTGTCCAGCCGGTGGATCAGCCTGTGCTCCTCCAGCAGACCGATGAACTGGATCGGCTGGATCATGCCCTTTTCCGGATCGATCCACCTCGCCAGGGCCTCAAGACCGCAGACCTGGCCTGTGATCGTACGGATCACAGGCTGATAGTACACCTGGATATATTCCCGATCCATAGCCTCATCAAAGGTGTCGAGAAGGTATTGATTGAAATTTGTGTCCATGGGTGACTCCTCTCTGCGCGCCCGGTCCCGGGAGGACCGGACGCCGGCGGGGATCCTTCAAAACAGGCGATGATCTGCCAACAGTCATACAACGAATCCGCCCCCTCATTATACCAGATAATCGCCTGGCAGATTAGCCGTTTTTTGCAGGAAATATTTATGCATAATCACGAAAAAAGGACAAGAAAACCATAGAAATGGAAGAAACAGAAAAACATTGGCGTTCCGCGCCGCCTGTGCTATAATAAACAGTAGATTATTATGAAAGAAAGGAAGGTCTGTATGAAAAAATATTCCCATCTGCTTTCCCCCTTCAAGATCGGCAGCGTGGTCATCAAGAACCGGACCATGTTCCCCAACGCTTCCCCCCATTTTCTCCAGGGCCCGGAGAATTATCCGGCGGAGGGCCTGATGGCGTTTTACACCAACATCGCCAAAAACGGCTGCGCCATTATCACACTGGCTGAGTGGTCCAATCCCAACCAGCGGAAGGGCCCCTACTATTCCGACATGGTCCACATGCAGAACTTTGACTTCACGGACCCGGCTGTGGGCAACTATTTCTCCCAGCTGGCCGACGACGTCCATTTCTACGGCTCCAAGCTCCTGGTGGGCATCGACTTCCCGCCCTTCCCCGAGGGCTACAGCCTCCGGGGCTCCGAGGCCGGAAACTTCGGTCCCATGGGCTTCCGGCCCGCCACGGAACCTGCCCCCAAGGAGATGATCGAGCAGAACATCGCCGACTTTGTGGAGAAATGCCGCATGTTCCGGGCCTTCGGCTACGACGGCTACTCCATGCGGGTGGAGGGCAATCTGGCCCCCGGCGGCGGCGGACCCTTCGGCGGCGGCAACAAGCGCACGGACGAATATGACAGCTCCACGCTGGAGAACCGGACCCGCTACATCCTGGAGTGCGCGGACGCGGTGAAGAAGGCCTTCCCGGAGTGGATCATCGAGTTCGGCATTGCCGGCGAGCAGCCCAAGGGCTACGGCGGCGGCATGAAGGGCTATGAGCTGGATACGGCCATCGAATTCGCCAAGCTCTGCGAGGGACGCATCGACATCCTCCAGCTCCGGGAGAAGGACATGTGCAAGTCCCATCCCACGGGCTTCACCTTCCGGAAGGGAGAGCACGACGTGATCCGCTACGCCGAGGCCATCAAGAAGGCCGGCGTCAAGAATCTGCTGCTCCAGCCCGTGGGCGGCTTCCAGGATCCCGAGGAGCTGGATCGGTACATCGCCGAGGGCAAGTGCGACATCATCGGCATGGCCCGGGCCTTCTTCGCCGATCCCGAGTACGGCGTCAAGCTTCAGCAGGGCCGGGGCGAGGATATCACCCCCTGTCTCTGGTGCAATAAATGTCACGGCACCATTCTGGACGATCCCGATCCCTGGATCTCCGTCTGTTCCGTGAACCCGAAAATGGGCATCGAGCACAAGCTGGGCCGGATGGTCCCGCCTGCGGGGGATCCCAGGAAGGTGGCCGTCATCGGCGGCGGTCCCGCCGGTATGCGCTCCGCCATCTATGCGGCGCAGCGGGGCCACGACGTGACCCTCTATGAGAAGACGGACCGCCTGGGCGGCCAGATCATCCACGGGGATTACGCCTCCTTCAAGTGGCCCATCGGCGAATACAAGGCCTGGCTGATCCGGCAAATGGACAAGCTGGGCGTGCAGGTGATCCTGAACTGCGCGCCCACGCCTGCGGACGTTGCGGCGGCGGGCTATGACGCGGTCCTGGCCTGCACCGGCGCGGAGCCCAAGATCCCGAAGTCCATGCAGGGCTTTGCGGATGAAAACGGAAAGCTGAAGGATGGCTACTGGTTCTGCACGGATGTATTCGGCAGAGAGCAGGAGCTGGGCAGGAATGTGGTCATCGTGGGCGCCTCGGAGACCGGTGTGGAAACGGCCATGTACCTCTGCGAAAACGGCCATGACGTGACCCTGCTCACCCGGCAGAAGACCATCGGCCACGACTGCTCCCGGCTCCACTACATCACCATGGCCTTTGTGGGCCCGGACCCGGAGACCGGCCGGGAGGGCATGCGTCCCGCCTGGGAGGCCTATGAGAATCTCCACGGCATCACGGGCGTCACCACCAAGTCGGTGGAGGGGAACACTGTGACCTATGAGGACGCCCAGGGCAATGAGAAGACCATCACCGCCGATTCCGTGGTGCTCTGCGGCGGCATGCGCCCCCTGACCGACGAGGCCCTCAGCTACGCCGAGGCCGCCGACGAGTTCTTTGCCGTTGGCGACTGCAACGGCTGCGGCAACCTCCAGAAGGTCAACCGGCAGGCATTCTCCCGGGCTATGCAGATTTAAGCGCGGAAAGGAAGGTATTGCGTATGGAAAGCATCAAGGGGATCCCCTATACAGTTTTTACCCGGCAGCCCTATGAGAAGTGGGCCGGTCCTCCCATGGACGACGGCGAAGGCCCCGGCGGCCCCGGCGGCCCCGGCGGCCCCGAGGGCATGCCTCCCATGCCCGAGGAAAAGCCCGCCTTCGCGGCCCTGGAGATCCGGAACGGCAAGGTCGTGTCCCGGGACGAGGCCCTGACCGGCGAGATCACCGATACTGCGGCGAAGAATGTGAAGCTGAATTCCGGCCGGGGCGACCTGGGCGGCGTGTTCGTCTCCGGCGAGGGCTCCAATTTCACCCTGGAGCATGCCAACATCCGCCTGTCCGGCGAGGGCCAGGGACTGGGCGGCAAGATCTCCGGCGCTGCCGTGGAGGATCACGCCAGCCTGACCCTGAAGGACTGCCGCATTGATATGACCGGCCGGCTCCGCTGCGCCACCTCCGCAGGCGGCAATTCCGTCCTCAAGGTCTATGACTCCCTGCTGGTCTCCCATGGCGATCCCTGGAACGTGGACGAGAAAGATCGGCCCCGGCATGTCCAAGCCTCCCGTGTTCCTGGAAATCGAGGGCAACATGCGGACCCACTGCACCGTCATGGACTCCGAGAGCTATTTCTACAATTCCACCGTCATCGCCGACTCCTGGGCGGCTCTGTCCACGGACGCCGCCGGTGACCGGGTGTACCTGGAGGCCAACGACTGCAAGGTGATCACCACCCGGTCCGGTTACGGCACGTATGCCGACACAGGCTGCTGGGTGGCGCTGAATCGCTGCGATCTGGACGTTGCCAACATGGCCGCCATTGTGGCCGGGGAGTCCGGCGTTCAGCTCAACGACTGCACCGCCAAGTGCGGCAGCTATGTGGTCCTGAACCATGTGGTGGGCGGCGGTCCCGGAGACGCCATCCTGACCCAGGTCTCCGATATCAAAATCAAGGGCGGCAAGTACCAGTGCGAGAACGAGGCCGTGGTGGTCAAGAGCAACAACGCCGACGTGCTCTTTGAGAACGTGGAGATTTGCAGCTTTGACGGCCTGCTGCTCCGCTCCAAGGTCAACGACGATCCCTGCGCTCCCAATCCGAACGGCAAGGAGGTCTACGGCATCCACGTGACCCTCCGGGATATGGATACAGCCAATTCCATCCGTCATGAGGACCCCAATCGACGCATGACCGTGAAGCTGGAGGGAAGCAAGCTCACCGGCGCCATCACCGGCGGCGTGCTCCTGACCCTGGACGAGGCCAGCGTGTGGACCGCCACGGCGGATTCCGACGTGGTGTTCAACGGCGACGTGCCCGGAGGGACCATCGACGCCCTGCCCGGCGTCACCGTCATCGCAAAGGGCGGCGAGGCGAAGGAAATCGCCCTGCCCTCCGGAGGCAGGCTGGTGGTCACGGCCTGAGGAAACGAAATCCCGGCGCGCTTTTTGACGGCGGTTTTTCCGCGGGAATGAAGCCGGAGTACGGTTGTCTCCGCCTCCTTTGCAAACTGAAGTGATACGATCCTGAAAAAACAGGCTCCCGGATGGACGCGTCCATCCCGGAAGCTGATTCAATTAGTTGCTCTCCAGATACCGGTCATAGGCCGCCTGCCGGATCTCCCGCAGGTCGTCCAGGCCCATGCGCTCCAGGTCGGCGATGAAGCTGTCGTACTCGTCCAGAGGACGGTCTCCGGTGACGAACCGCAGGGACTGCTCCGCAGCCGCGGTACCGATGTCGGAACCGATCTGACTGTACTGGGAGGTCTCCTCCGCAGTGTTCTTGCCCAGGAGTATATTTGTTCCGGTGCGCCCCTCGGCCCAGATGTCCATGCACTCCATCTCGGCCTCGGTGGTGAAGGTGGCCATCTTCCGCTCGGTGGTGTTCACGTAGGGCGTTCCCACCAGGGCGGTGTTCAGAAATACCATGACGAAAGAGGGGATATTCGGGTCGTCCAGGATTTTTTCGGTGTATTTGGGGGTGCCATTCTCATCGTAGTAGAAGCTGTCGCCCTCCTCGCCGAAGCAGCTGACCAGAATGCCGTCGGGGGTATAGAGCCAGTTCATAAAGCTGACGCACTCCTCCGGGTACTTGGTCTGGGCGGATACGGCGATGGCGGAGGCGCCCACGCCGCCGGTGGCCTTGGCCAGGGTGTTTTCCTCGCCCGCAACCTTCATGGGATCGCGGATCGCCCGGAGATCATAGCTGGGCTGGCCGCTGCGCTCCGCGCCGCCGCCGGCCAGAAGCTGGGAGTTGGTGGATACCATGCCCGTCTGGTTGCTGTAGATATACTCGTCAAAGGCGATGTTCATGACATTCATGAAGTCGTCGGTCACTAGACCCGCCTGGAAGGCGTCGTGCATCCACTGGAGGCACTCCTTGTAGCCGGGGAGCTTCATGGAGCAGACCACGGTCTTGCCGTCCTCGTCGATCTGCCAGGGCACGTCGTTCCGTCCGGGAGCGGATACGCCGAAGGCGTTCCAGCCGAAGAAGGAGCTCAGGTCCGCATTCCACATAACGGGATTCCGAATGCCCAGGTCGTTCTTCCAGGCCTCGGCCACGGCCCAGACGTCGTCCATGGTGGCGGGGGTGTCCAGACCCACCTGATCCAGCCAGTCCTTCCGCATGGCCACGCCGCCGTCGGAATACTCCGTCCACTCGGAGAAGGACGTGATATATCCGTCGGAGGAGGTCAGGTCAGACCGGAAATCGGGATGGGCGTCCAGCAGCGCCTTGTAGTCGGGAGCGTAATCGGCAAGGTAGGGGACCAGATCCAGCAGGACCTCGTCGTTTACCGCCGCGTCGCCGCCGCCGGTATAGTTCTGCTCGCCGTTGCAGAAGAAATCGCAGTAATCACCGCTGGCCCATAAAAGCTGAATGTTGCTGGAATAGGTTTCCTCGCCGTAGAGCACAAAGTCCAGCTTCACATTGGTGGCCTCCTGCCACCTGGCAAAGGTGGGAATGTCGCCGATGGCCTGCTGGGTCACGTTGAACATGCTCAGGAAGTTGTGGAACATCCAACAGATGGAAAGGGTAGTGGGCTCGTCAAAAATGGGGTACAGGGTCGAGGAATCCACAGCCTCCGGCGCCTCCACGGGCTCCTCGGCGGATTCGGGCGTCTCCGCAGGCTCCTCGGCGGGCTCCTCTGCGGGGGCCGGTTCCTCGGCAGGCTCCTCGGCGGGAGCGGGCTCCTCGGCGGAAGCGGCGGGGGCCGTATCCGCAGGCGCGGAGGAGGCGGGCGTCGTACTGCCGCAGCCGGCCATCAGGCCCAACAGCATGGCGATGGAGAGCAAAATACAAAGCGTCTTTTTCATAACATTTCCTCCTTGTTGTAAGTTTTCTCCATACCCCCATCTTATCGGAATACTGCCCAAATACAAGTATCAAAAAGCGAAGTCCATTGTCATTTTTGTGGATGAAAAATGAGTAACTGTTCAGTCGCTCGTGTCATCCTGAGCGTAAGCGAAGGATCTTGAAATCGTGAATAACGCCAAGATTCTTCGTCACTTTGTTCCTCAGAATGACAGATACAAAAATGATAGGAAGGGGAAGCGCCGCTGTGCGGAAAGGGAGAAATCCCATAAAAAAGCGTCAGCCGGCTCCCTGGGGAAGCCGGCTGACGCCGATCACAGATCAGAACAAAGAATCAGTCTCTGGCCATGTAGCGGTCGTAGGCGGACTGCTTGGCTTCGATGCACTGGTCGATGCCGGTGGAACGGATCTGCTCCTGGAAGGTGGGGATCTCGCTCAGCGGCATGTCGCCGGTGATGAACTTGGCGGTGTACTGCTGGCACAGGGTGACGATGTCGCCCACGCGCTCATTGTAGCTGTCGTTCTCGTCCATGGTCATGGCCGCGGCTTCGGGATACTCCCAGTCGCCGTCCATGTTGCTCTTCCACATGGGGTTGCAGCTCAGAGCGGCTTCGGACTGGCCCGGCGTCTCCACGTTGGCGCTGACCTGGGTGAAGAGCTGGTAGTCCATCATGACGGAGGAGAAGGTCCGTCCGGGGGTGCTGTAGACCCACTCCTGGAACACGGGCTCGCCGTTCACCACATCATAGGTCTCGCCCTCCACGCCGTAGTTGGAGGGGATATAGAATTCGTCAGTGTAAAGATAGTTCAGGAACTGCATGGCAAGCTCGGGATCGTCGCAGCCGGTGGTGACCACAATGCCGGTCTCGCCGGAGACCGCCGCCTCACCGCCGCCGATGTGGAGCTGATCGCCCTCGTTGAGAACGGGATAGTAGACAGGGGTGGCAGGCTCGCCGGAGATGTTGGAGAACAGGTCGATCAGGCCGCTGCCGCGGTTCCACAGGGCCACCTGCTTGTTGGCGATCAGGCCGATCAGATCTTCGTCCCGGTACTCGGTGGGATGGGAGGCGGTGTCGGAGTCGATGAGGCCCTTCTCATACCAGTCGTGCATCAGGGTCACATAGTCGGTGAAGCCCTGCTCCAGATAGCCGCAGGTCACCTGACCGTCCACCACGGTCCAGGGCAGGTCGCCGGTCATGGCGCTGATCTTCAGAGCCACGCCGAAGGCGCTGCAGATGGCGTCGTTGTCCAGCATGAAGTCGCCGGGCAGATACAGGGGAGCGGCCATGCCGTAGGCGTTCTTGGCCTTGGTCAGATAAGCCTCGTAGTCGTCCAGGGTCTTAAGATCCTCGGCGGTGAAGCCCTGCTCGTCCAGCATAAACTGGAAGGCCATCATGCCGTCGTCGATCTTGGCCTCCTGGCCCACGACCACGTATGCGCCGATGTTGCCCTCGTCGGTCTGAACCGCTCTCCAAAGCGCGCCGTCATCCTCGATCAGATACTTGTAGTAGTCCGGGGAGTACTCGGGGATCATGTCCTTGATGTTCAGGACCACTTCGTCATCGATGGCCGCGTCCATGCCGGTGGAATAGCTGAAGCCGCCGATGAGATCCGGATAGTCGCCGGAGGCGATCATCAGATCGGTGTTGGTCTGGCCGGCAGCCTGGGACTGGGCCTTGATGTTCAGCTTCACGCCGGTGGCCTCCAGCAGCTCGTCGATCACCACGTGCTCGTTGATGTCGCTGTACATGGTGTCAGAGGACAGCTCCCAGATGATCCAGTAATCCAGGGTGGTGTTGCCGTCGGCGATGGGATACTCGATGGGGGTGTACTCCCACGCGGGCTCCTCCGCCTCCTCGGCGTCCTCCGCGTCCTCCGCGTCCTCGGGCGCTTCTGCGTCCGCAGGCTCCTCGGCATCCTCGGGGGCTTCGGCTTCGGCGTCCGCCGCGGGCGCGGAGGCCTCGGCCGCGCTGGCCGTATCGGCATTGGAAGCCGGAGCGGTGCTGCCGCCGCAGGCCGCCAGGCTCAGCACCAGGCACAGGGCCAGCAGCAAAGCAAACCATTTCTTCATTGCGCGTATTCCTCCTTGTATTAGTTTATATCCTATAATATATCACACATTTCCCGAAAACGGTCAAGGAGTATTAGCGGAAATGTTGCTTAATAATCCTGCACGCATTGCAGCATCCCCTGGGAAACCTTCACAAAATCATCTGTCCTTTGGGAAAGCGCCCTGGGCCGTTCCTCACAGATAGTACATATACCCCGCGGTGGAGCCTTCAGCGGCCTTTTCGGCCAGCGCCGCCAGGGTGACGCCGGAGAGCATCTCCCGAACGGCGTCGTCCAGGGGACGAAACACTGCCGCCTGCATGGCCTGCTCGATGAAGTCGCTGCCCTCGGTCACGGTTTCGGCAGTCTCCTCAAAGAGCCCCGTCTCCGTGGCGTCCAGAACGCTGTAGACGGTGATGCTTTCCGGATTTCCGATCAGGCTGTAGCCGCCCTGGGGGCCCTTGGTGGCCTGAAGGATACCGGCCTTTCGCAGCTGGGTGAAAACCTGCTCCAGATAGATTTTGGAGATGTGCAGGGCCTCGGACACCTCGCTGACGGTGAATTTCGTCTGGTAGGGATGCCGGGCGGAGAAATAGACCATGGCGGCCAGCCCATAGCGGGCCTTCGCGGAAATACGCATGACGACCTCCTATCCGAAGAGCCCCACGGACAGATACCGTTCACCGGTGTCCGGCAACAGAGCCACAATGTGTTTCCCGGCGTTTTCCGGGCGTTTTGCCAGCAGAACCGCCGCGTGGAGCGCCGCCCCGGAGCTGACGCCCACCAGAAGTCCTTCTGTCTTTGCGGCGACGCGGCAAGCCTCATAGGCGTCATCGTCGGCGACGGGGATGATCTCGTCGATCAGGCTTTGATCCAGGATCTCCGGGATGAAGTTGGCGCCGATGCCCTGGATCTTGTGGGGTCCAACCCTGCCCTGGGTCAAAAGAGGAGAGGACGCGGGCTCCACGCCGATGATCCGGCATAATGGATTGGCCGCCTTCAGGACCTGACCGTTTCCGGTGATGGTGCCGCCGGTGCCGATGGTGCTGACGAAGATGTCCACCTGCCCGTCCATGTCCCGCAGGAGCTCCTGGGCCGTGGTCTCCACATGGGCCTGGACGTTGGCCGGGTTGCTGAACTGATCCGGGATCACAGAGTCGGGATTGGCCTTGTGGATGGCCTGGGCCCGGCTGACGGCCCCGGCCATGCCCTCCCAGGCGGGGGTCAGGATGATTTCCGCCCCCAGGGCGGACAGCAGCTGGATACGCTCCTTGCTCATGTTCTCCGGCATGGTCAGAATCAGATGATAACCCCGGGTGGCACAGATATAGGCGAGCCCAATGCCCGTGCTGCCGGAGGTGGGCTCGATGATGATGGTGCCGGGCCGGATGGTCCCGTTTGCCTCTCCGGCCTGAATCATATAAAGCGCCGCCCGGTCCTTGACGGAGCTTAGGGGATTGAAATACTCCAGCTTGCCGTAGACCGAGGCAGCCGCCTGTTCCGCCCGGGCAAATCGCTTCAGATGCAGAATGGGCGTGTTGCCGATGAGCTCCGGCAGACTTTCAAACACACGCATGGTCTCACCTCATAACATAGTAAGAATATATGTCTATCGTATAATAATCTGGAGGAAATGTCAATCCGAAAAGGGCAAATCATATTTTTTCCTTGATTCTCCTAGTGATTTTGTAGTATATTGTAGACAGCATAAGAAAATGGAGGGGGTAATATGAAGCTGTCCACCCGGGGGCGTTATGCCCTCAGGCTCATGCTGGACATCGCGCTGCATCCCGATGATGGCAGCATTTCGCTCAAATCCGTGGCCCAGCGCCAGGACATATCCGTGAAATATCTGGAGCAGATCGTGACGCCCCTGGCCAGAGGCGGACTGCTCCGGGCTTCCCGGGGCGCCCAGGGCGGCTACCGGCTCAGCCGGACGCCGAAAGAATATACGGTGGGGGAGATCCTGCGGACCATCGAAGGAAGCCTGGCGCCCGTGGCCTGTCTCGACAGCGGGGAGGCCTATTGCCAGCGGCTTGGTCAGTGCGTCACCGTGGAGGTCTATCGCCGGATCGACGAGGCCATCGACAATGTCATCGACCACATGACCCTCCAGGACCTGGTGGACCTCCAGCATGAGAAGTGGGGCGGAACGGAGCCGCCGCTGGAGCCGCTTTCTGTTTGAGACAGGAGCTGTATGATGGAGAAAACAGCCTTAAAACTGAAAAAACTGCCCTATGGCCTGACCGTCTGCAAGGTGGAGGATCCCGGCGCAGTCAAACCCAACATAGAGATAAAAACGGGAGGCCGGCCGGCCTCCCGTCTGTTATTCCGCGATGATTTCACTGAAATCCGTATCCAGCGTTACCTGGAGGGCATAATCCGGATACGCCGTCTGAACCCTCCGACAGACCTCCCCGTGGACCTCCCGACGGTCCGCCGCGTCAAAGCTTACCACCACGTCAAAGCGAATGGTTTTCTCCGCCTTGTCCATGTAGAAGCCGTGCATGCCCATGACATGGGGAACGTCGGTCACGAGTTTGGAGACGTTCTCCCGGGCGGCGGCAGCCTCCGGGTCCCTGGTGTTGAAGGAGTAAACGCCGATGGCCGTCAGGATCACATCGTGCTTCCGGAACACCTCCACGGAGATCTTCCGGATCAGTTTGTCCAGATCGTCGGCGTCCAGGGTGTCCGGCACCTCGATGTGGACCGACCCGTTGTAGGAGTCCGGTCCGTAGTTGTGGATGACCAGGTCATAGGCGCCCTGGACCTCCGGAAACTGCCGGATGGTGGACTTGATGTCCGTGACAAGCCGGGCGTCGGCCCGCTCTCCCAGAATTTTGGACAGGGTGTCTCCCAGCATCTCCAAGCCGGATTTGATGATCACCACGGCGATCACCGCGCCCAGCCAGGCCTCCAGAGAGACGTGGAACAGCAGGTATACTGCCGCGGCCGCCAGGGTGGAGGCGGAGATGACTGCGTCCAGGGTAGCGTCCTGACCGGAGTTCATCAGGGAATCGGAGCGGACAGTTTCGCCCACGTGCTTCACATACCGCCCCAGCAGGATCTTCACCAGTACGGCCATGGCCACGATGATCAGGGCCGCTGTGCCGTAATCCGGCGTATCCGGGTGGAG
>CAJOHR010000018.1:29844-31347 GCA_905234425.1 uncultured Oscillospiraceae bacterium
CTCAGATATTCCACACGTCCGTAGCCGAAGGGATGCTTCCGGTCCGGCTCCTTTCCGGCCAGCATTGTGCCCACAATGGTGATGACGGAGCTGGCTGCGTCCGACAGGTTGTTCACCGCGTCCATGACAATGGCGATGGAGTTGGCGGTCAGTCCCACCACGGCCTTGAAGGCGGCCAGGAACACGTTGGCCAGGATGCCGATGATGCTGGTGCGGATGATCGTTCTGTTCCGATTTCCCTGTGCGTCCATGAGGTTATTTCCCCAGCTCGGCAGCCACAGCGGCCTTCACGTCGGCCATGTCCACGGTGGGCTCGAATCGGGCGATCACATTGCCCTGCCGGTCCACCAGGAACTTGGTGAAATTCCACTTGATATAGGCCTTGTCGCCAAAGGCCTTGTTGTTCATGTCCGCGAACTTGTTAAGGGCCGCGTTCTTGATGCCCTTGCCGAAGCCGGCGAAGGGCTTCTCCGTGGCCAGGTAGGCGAACAGGGGATCGGCGTTCTCGCCGTTGACGTCGATCTTCCCAAACTGGGGGAACTCTGTTCCGAACTTCAGGGTGCAGAACTGATGGATCTCCTCTTCGGTTCCGGGAGCCTGATTGGCGAACTGGTTGCAGGGGAAGTCCAGGATCTCGAAGCCCTGGTCCCGGTACTCCTTGTACATGGCCTCCAGGGGCTCGTAGTGCGGGGTGAAGCCGCAGCCCGTGGCGGTGTTGACGATGAGCAGCACCTTGCCCGCGTAGTCCTTGAGGCTGACCTCGCTGCCTGCTCTGTCCTTAACGGTGAAATCATAGACGTTTGCCATAGTGTGTTCCTCCTTATAATATGCATCAATTAATTTGACTCCATGTTGTAAAGCGCCTTGTAGGTCAGGGCATACAGGACCTGGAATTCCTCCGGAGTCAGCCCGATTTTTCCGGCGATGGCCGCGGGAATGGCCGCCGCCCTGACCTTCAGGTTCCGGCCCTGCTCCGTCAGAGCGATGGTCAGAAGCCGTTCGTCCTCCGGGGACCGCCGCCTGGTCAGATATCCCGCCTGATCCAGACGCCTGAGCACCGGGGTGAGGGTGCCGTAGTCCAGGTGGAGGCAGGACGCCAACGCTCTGGAGGAGACGGTTTCCTTTTCCCACAAAACCATCATGACGATGTACTGGGTATAGGTCAGCCCCAGATCCTTCAAATAGGGCCCGTACTGCCGGATCAGCTCCTTGGAGCAGGCGTACAGGGGAAAGCAGACCTGATTCTGGAGCTTTAGCGCCTCATAGGCGCCGTTTTCGACATCCGTGGCATCCACCTCCCTAAATTGCTTTTGTGCTATTTACTTGTGCAAAAGTATTATATACGATATATTTGCCCCTGTCAAGGGGCAAATTTCATTTTATCGTTTATGGTTACCCGGTGTTTCAAATTGGGATTTGTCGAGGTATGTTGCGTCACCTGAGAGGTATGTTGCGTCATCCTGAGCGCAGCGAAGGATCTTTCCTTCCCGGTTGACGCAAGAT
>CAJOHR010000019.1:0-34523 GCA_905234425.1 uncultured Oscillospiraceae bacterium
GAAATGGTCAACTTGCCGGCGTTAATGGTGGTCAGGGCCGCAGGGGCAGCCTCCTCGGACTCGGCAGCGGAGGCGTTTTCCGCCACAGAAGCCGCGTCGGCGTCGGTGTTCTCCGCCACAGAGGCCTCGTTGGCGCCGCCGCAGGCCGCCAGGCTCAGCACGAGACACAGGGCCAGCAGAAGCGCAAGATACTTTTTCATCTGGGATCCTTCCTCTCTTGAAATTCAATTTGGATGTGCATCATTGTAGCAAAAAACCGCTGCAAAATCAATATTTATGCGTTTATTCTCCGGTTCATTCAAATATTTGGGCTATTTTATGTATTTCCCCGGGGTCATGCCGCCGGGTTTTGTGCATGAAGCCGAGGTTCCTCCGTCATGTGGCGCTTCCCAGCACCGCTTCCAGGATCTCCAGCGCCCGGTCCATCTCCGCCTTGGAAACCACCAGGGGCGGCAGCATCCTAATGGTGTTGTGGCCGGCGGTCAGGCAGAGCAGGCCCTTTTCCAGCAGGGTCCCCACCAGCCTGGACGCCTCATAGCCCTCCTCCAGGCCCACGCCCAGCATGAGGCCCATGCCCCGGATCTCCCGGACACCGGGCAGGGCGGCGATTTTCTCCCGAAGGTAGTCTCCCTTCTCCCGGACGCTTTGCAGCATGGCCTCGTCCATCTGCTCCAGGACGCTCAGAGCCCCGGCGCAGCACACGGGATTGCCGCCGAAGGTGGTGGCATGGGTGCCCGGGGTAAAGACCTCCGCTGTCTTCTCCGAGGCCAGGACACCGGCCAGGGGCAGGCCGCCGCCGATGCCCTTGGCAAAGGTCATCACGTCCGGCAGAATGTCGTACTGCTGGAAGCAGAACAGGCTGCCCGTCCGGCCCACGCCGGTCTGGACCTCGTCCACCGCCAGAAGCCAGTCCTTCTCGGCGCACAGGGCCTCCAGGCCCTTGACGAAATCCCTGTCCAGGGGCAGCACGCCGCCCTCCCCCTGTATAAGCTCCACCATGACGGCGCAGACCGTGCCGTCATCCAGGGCCCTGACGGACTCCAGATCGTCGGCATCGGCGTACACGAAGCCCTCGGTGAAGGGGAAGAAATACTGGTGGAACACGTCCTGGCCCGTGGCGGCCAGGGTAGTCACGGTCCGGCCGTGGAAGGAGTCCACCAGGGTAATGATGGTGCTGCGGCCCTGGCCGTATTTGTCGAAGGAGTACTTCCGGCAGAGCTTGATCATGCCCTCGTTGGCCTCGCCGCCGCCGTTGGCAAAGAAGGCCCGCTTCATGCCGGTCCTGGCCGTCAGCTGCTCCGCCAGGCGGACGTAGGGCTCGGAGTAATAGAGATTGGACACGTGCTGGAGCTTTGCCGCCTGGGCGGTCACCGCGTCCAGCCACTTTTCGTTGCCATAGCCCAGGCAGTTGACGCCGATGCCCGAGGCAAAGTCGATATAGGCCCGTCCCTCCGGGGAATAGAGCGTGGCCCCCTCCCCGTGGTCCAGGGCCAGGGGAAACCGGCCGTAGGTCTGCATCACGTGTTCTTTATCCAGCGCAAGGAGCTGTTCGCTGTTCATAACTTTCCTTCCTTTCCGTCAATAGATCATGGTTCCCACACCGGCGTCGGTGAGAAGCTCGATGAGCACCGAGTGCTCGATCCGGCCGTCGAGAATGTGGGCCCTGCGGACGCCTTTTTTCACCGCGTCCACGCAGCACTGGATCTTGGGGATCATGCCGCCCTGGATCACGCCCTCCTCCACCAGAGCCGGCACCTCATTGGCGGGGCACTTGGAGATCAGGCTCTCGGGATCGTTCACATCCCGCATGAGGCCCAGCACGTCCGTCAGGATGATCAGCTTTTCCGCGTCCAGGGCCGCGGCGATCTCCGCCGCCGCCGTGTCCGCGTTGATGTTGTAGCACTTCTCCCCGTCGGTGCCTGCGGCCACCGTGGAGATCACGGGGATATAGTCCCCGGCCAGCACATCGTAGATGGCCTGGGGATTCACGCCGGTGATGTTTCCCACCAGGCCGTAGTCGAAGCCGTCGCCGGCTTTCTTCACCGCCTGGATCATCCGCCCGTCCATGCCGCACAGGCCCATGGCCTTGCCGCCGTAGAGGTTGATCAGGGACACCAGATCCTTGTTCACCTTGCCGCAGAGCACCTGCTGGACCACGTCCATGGTCTCCGGGTCGGTGTAGCGCAGGCCGTTTACAAACCGGCCCTCCTTCCCCAGCTTTTTCAGCATGTCGGAGATCTCGGGGCCGCCGCCGTGGACCACCACCACACGGATGCCCATCTGGTGGAGCAGGACGATGTCACTTAACACCGCCCGGCGCAGATGCTCGCTGATCATGGCGTTTCCGCCGTACTTCACCACGATGATCTTGCCGCTGAACTGCTGGATATAGGGCAGGGCCTCATTGAGGATCCTGGCCCTTTCCGCGTTGGAAATGCTCATGTCACGCCGCCTCTCTTCCATCAGGTCCGGTAGTCCCCGTTGATCTTCACATAGTCATAGGTCAGGTCGCAGCCCCAGGCGGTGGCGGAATGGGTGCCCTCGTTCACGTTCACGAGGATCTCCACCTGGTCCCGGGTCAGGATCTTCTTCGCCAGGTCCTCGTCGAAGGCCAGGCCCTCGCCCTTGGCGCAGACCTGGATCTCCCCTGCCGCCGAGGCGAAGGACACGTCCACATACTCCGGCCGGAAGGGGGCTCTGGAGTAGCCCATGGCGCAGACCACCCGGCCCCAGTTGGCGTCGGCGCCGAACATGGCCGCCTTCACCAGGGAGGACCGGATCACCTCCATGGCCAGCTTCTCCGCCACATCCTCGCTGCGGGAGCCGGACACGGTGCAGGTCACCAGCTTGGTGGCGCCCTCGCCGTCTCCGGCGATCTTCCTGGCCAGCTCCGTGCAGACGAAGGTCAGGGCCTCATAGAACACGTCGTAGTCCTCGTTCCGCCAGTCGATCAGGTCGTTGCCCGCCTGGCCGGAGGCCAGGATCACGCAGGTGTCGTTGGTGGAGGTATCTCCGTCCACGCTGACCCGGTTGAAGGTGACCTTCACCACGTCCTGGAGGGCCTTTTGCAGGATGTCCGGGGCGATGGAGCAGTCCGTGGTCAGGAAGCAGAGCATGGTGCCCATGTTGGGATGGATCATGCCGGAGCCCTTGGCGATGCCCCCCAGCCGGATCTCCTTCCCGCCGGCCTCAAAGCACACGGCGATCTCCTTGGGCACGGTGTCCGTGGTCATGATGGCCCTGGCGGCCTCCATGCTCCCGTCCCGGCTCAGCAGGGACGCCAGCGCGGGACAAGCCTGCTCCACCGCCTCCACGTTCATGGGAACGCCGATGACGCCGGTGGAGGCCACCAGGAAGTCCTGGGGCCGGAGTCCTGTGGCTGCGGCGGCGGCAGCCGCCATTTTCACCGCGTTTTCGTGGCCCATAGGGGCGCAGGCGTTGGCGTTGCCGGAGTTGGCGATAATGCCTCTGGCCACGCCATCCTCCAGGTGCTCCATCGTCACATAGATGGGGGCGGCCTTCACCCGGTTCATGGTGTAGACGCCTGCCGCGGCGGCCTCTCCGTCGCAGAGGATCATGGCCACGTCGTTCTTGGCCGGGTCGCTGCCGGCCTTGACCCCGGCATGGACGCCGGAGGCCCGGAAGCCCTTGGCGGCCGTGACGCCGCCGGTGATGATTTTCATGTGATTACCTCCCGTTTTCAGTCGCATGAGAACTGTATCTATTCAAAATGTATATTGAACCGGGATTTTCCCCGGACAATGTCCCCAATTAAGTTGGATAATGTTCGAAAAACGGCTTATTTCCCGGATGCGCCGTGAATTTCCCGGTTGCATGACGGAAGCCTGTGTGCTAAAATGTTTTCGGTTTCTGCATATCGAGATTTTCTGGTACCTGGGAGATGTTTAAACATTGAAAGAACGTAAACATGAGGACAGCGCCCGGGGGCTGCTTCGCTTTCTGCCCCAGCCCCGTTCCTGGAAGGCGGCGCTTTTGCAGCTTCCGCTGATTCTGGCGCTGTCCGCGGGGGTTCTGGTCCTGTGCGTGAAGATCGCGCCCAACCAGCTCTCCTATATGATCGAGCAGTTCACCTCGCAGCCGCTGCTGCTGCTGATGAACTATGTACCCGTCTTTGTGGTCATGGTGTTCCTGGCCTCTCTGACCGGGAACGTATTCTACGGCGCGGCCCTGACGGAGCTGATCTGGGGCGGTCTCTCTCTGGCGAACCGGATCAAGTGCGACATCCGCCGGGAGCCGCTCTATCCCCGGGATCTGAAGCTGGCCCGGGAGGCCCTGTCGGTGGTCGGCAGCCACATCGATCTGCCCATGAAGATCATCGGGGCGCTGGTGCTCAGCATTGCGGGCCTTGGGGCGCTGGGCTTTCTGCTGGCCCGGCGGAGCAAGCGGCCCATGGGCCTGCGTGGACCTTCCCGGTGGCTTCATGTCCTGATCTCCGGCGTGCTGGCCGTAGTGCTGACCTTCACCGTCTTTTACTCCGGCTCCATTTATACCAGCTTCACCGGCGGTCACTTTTTCCACATCATGGGCGCCTACAACGATCTGGGCTTCATCTACAGCTTCTGCCACCACATCACCACGGGCAACGTGGACAAGCCCGGCCACTATGACAAGGACGAAGCCGAGGCCTGGGATCAGGCGTACCTGGGCGAGCCATCGTGCAAGCCGGTAAACGTGGTGGTCCTCATGGGCGAGACCTTTACGGATCTCCCGGACTACGGCATGTTCCCTTACTCAGCCGACGAGGACGTGATCCCCTTCTACCATGAGATGATCGCCCGGGAGGACGTGATCTCCGGCCATCTCGTGGTGGGCAATCTGGGCGGCGGCACGGCCAACACGGAGTTTGACATGATGACGGGCATCCAGTGGGATTCCCTGTCTCCCGGCACCACCGTGGCCTTCCGCACCGTGGACAACAACATCGACAGCATTTTCCGGCTGTATCACTCCGCCGGATACCTGACCAGCTATATCCATCCCGGCAACCGCTGGTTCTACAACCGGAACCACGTGCTGCCCCGGCTGGGGGCCGAAAGCACCATCTTTATGGAGGACATGGAGGACCCGGATATCCTGGGCGGCTATGTGGCCGACGACGCCTGCGCCGATCTGCAGATCGAAAAGCTCCGGACGGACATGGCCGGCGGGCAGCTGATTTTCAACTACACCACCAACATTCAGAACCACATGTACTACGATGAGGACAAGTACGAGCCGGATGTATACATCCCGCCGCTCCAGTGCAGCGTGGAGCTGCCCGCGGACACGGAGAGCCAGCTTGCCATCTACTTCAAGGGTCTTCGGGACTGCGACGCCAGCCTCCGGAAGGTGGTCTCCTATCTGGAGGACTGCGGCGAGCCCATCCTGTTTGTGTTCTACGGCGACCATCTGCCCTATCTGGGGGACGACGGCATCGGCTACGAGCAGCTTGGGCTGACCGAAGACGTCCTGCCCTACGATTTCTCCCTCTTCGAGCCGCCCTATCTGATCTGGGCCAACGAGGAGGCCAAGGAGATCCTGGACTGGGACAACGCCGTGGCCTCCCTGGAGCTCTCCGACACCCTGTCGGTCTGCTTTATGGGCGCCGCCGTCACGGAGCTCACCGGCGCGGCGGATTCCTCTCCCTGGTTCACCTTCCTCAATCAGCTCCGCCGGGACTATCCGGTGGTCTGGAAGGGTGAATATATGGACCGGGACGGAAACATCACAACGGAGCTCGCCGCCGAGGACCAGGCCAGGATCGACAAGTGGCGGAAGTGGTCCTACTACCGGATGGAGGATAAGCCCATCGACAGCTATGAGACCACGGAATAAACAATAAGCAGAAAAGAGGGAGCAACATGTGTGAAAAGGAAGCGGCCTTGACTGCCGCCGCCCGGGAAACCCCGAAACCGGCCAAAAAGAAGATCCCGTCTCTGGACCTGATGAAGTTCATGGGGATCATGATCGTGGTGTTCTACCACTGCCGGCTGGTGGTGGGCGGGATCTACAACGTGAACCTGGCTACGGACCGGTCCCTGGATCAGTATTTCTTCTACGGCGTTCTGACCCTGGTGGGTCCCTGCGTCCCGTTCTTCTTCCTGGTCAACGGCTATCTGCTTTTTGACCACGCCCTGGACATGAAGAAGCACATCCGCCGGACCCTCCACTTTGTGGTCCTGGCCCTGTTCTGGTCCGTTCTGACCCTGGGACTCACCATCTGGGAAAGCCCCTGGGGAGAGTTCTCCTGGAAGTACACCATCAAGCACGGTCTGCTCATGGACACGGTCTGGCTCTATCACCTGTGGTTCATGGGGGCTATGGTGATCCTGTATATCTTCTTCCCCATGCTCAAGAGCGCCTGGGATCACAACCGGAAGGGCTTCTACTTCTTCCTGGCCGCCTGCTTCATTATCGTCTTCGGCAACAAGGCGCTGAACATGGCCTACAACGTCTATGCCTGGCTTCGGTATCACGTGAACTACGATCCCAAGATCAACTTCTTCTCCATGTTCAATCCCTTTATCGGAGACTATCACACCTACTGGGACGGCTATGGCTACATCTTCGTCTACTTCTGCCTGGGAGCCGTGCTCCGGGAGTATCAGGAGAAATTCAATGAGATCATGAAGCCCTGGATCTGCATCCTGGGCATTGTCGTGACCACGGCGCTGCTCTATCTCTACGGCTACTTCATGACCCTGTCCACCGGGGAGATCTGGCAGTCCGGGGATCAGTACGGCAACGACATCGTGTTCTCTCTGATCCGGGTGCTGTGCATCTTCGGACTGGCGGGCCGGTACAAGGGCACGGGGAAGCTCAGTAAATTCATCAACTACGTGGGCAACAACACCATGGGCATCTACTTCATTCACTACGTGATCCGCAATCTCACCGTCCGGTACTTCCGGGCCTTTGTGCCCATTCCGGGCTATCTCCTGAAAACCCTGGTCTATTCCGCCCTGGTGTTCCTGGTGAGCTGGGCGCTCATGGAGGTCTTCAAGCGGATCCCCGTCCTGAAGAAGCTCATCGCCTGATCAATCGAGGAAGGGAACCATGAAAACGGGATATTTTCGCTCCCCTCTGAAGGAGTCCGGGGGCTGGAGCGCTTACATCGACCTCCTGGAGGTTATGGGCATGCTGTTTGTGCTTGCCTATCACCTTTCCAATTACAGCTATAAATTCCTGGAGGATCCAAGGCTTGTCACCGTGGTGCAGCATTATCTGCGCTCCGTGCTGGTCTGCTGCGTCCCTGTATTTCTGCTGTGCAACGGGTATCTCCTGTTTGGCCGCACGCTGGACCTGAAAAAGCACCTGAAAAAAACCCTGCGGTTCGCCGTCGCCGGCCTCTTCTGGGGCGCCGTCACCCTTTGGGTCTACAACAGGGTCAGCGGCGTCACCTGCAGCGGCTGGGATTTTATCTGGGACATGCTCACCTGGCGCGGGGCCGTGATCCACCTGTGGTACATCGGCCAGCTGGTGGTCATCTACCTCTGCTTCCCCATCCTGAAAGCGGCTTACGACAGGGACCGGAGGCTGATGCTCTACGCGGCCGCTTTTCTGGCGGTGTTCACCTTCGGCAACCGGCTCGTCAACTGCCTTTACACCATCTATATGGGCTTCATCAAGGGGATTCCCCTGTCCGGGGCGTACACCTACAACTGGTTTACCATGTTCCATCCCGTCCCCTATGTTCCCGGCTTCACCTTCGTGTATTTCTGCCTGGGGCCCTTCCTGCCGGATCTCTTTCACCGGCTGGAGCGGTTCACCCGCAGGCGGGTCAATACGGTGACGGGAATCGCCCTGGGCCTGACCTGCGCCGTCCATACGGTCTTTTTCGCCCTGATTTCCCGGGCAATCGGGGACTATTACTGCCCCATCTGGTACGGCTATGAGTCCGTCAGCGGCTTTGTGATCACCCTCTGTATGGTGATCCTGCTGGCAAACTATCAAGGGGTCAGGCCGGGACCGGCCAGAGTCCTTCGGTGGTACTCCCGCAGCACATTGGGGGTCTATTACGTCCATGTGGTGCCGATCCACATCTTCGGGGAATGGCTCATGTCCGTGGGCTTCCTCTACAACCTGCCGGGAAATCTGCTCTGCGCCGCGATTCTGGGCGCCGTATGCACCCTGTTCACCGCCGCCGTGAAAAAGATCCCCGTACTCAAATATCTGGTATCCTGATCCATGGCCGCCGAAAGGCGGCCATGTTTTTTGTCAGATCAGGCCGTAGTTTTCGTCCAGGCCCAGCATGATATTCATGTTCTGAACCGCGGCGCCGGAGGCGCCCTTCCCCAGGTTGTCGAACTGGGCCGAAACAATGGCCTGGGTCTCATTCCCGGAGACGAAGATGTTCAGGTCGTTGGTGCCCACCACGTTGTTGCTGCCCAGGAAGCCGCCCTCCGGGCTGTCCTTCACATGGATGTTGGCCTGGCCCTGATAGAAGTCCCGGTAGGCCTCCTTCAGGGAATCCACGGACTGGCCGCTGTCCAGAAACAGGGGCACGGTCACCAGCATTCCCTGGGGAAAGTCGCAGACGATGGGGCAGAAGATGGGCTTTGCACGGAGGCCGCAGACTGCCATCATCTCGGGAATGTGCTTGTGGTTGAGCGTCAGACCGTAGTGCCGGGGAGAGTCGTACTCCGTGTCCCGGTCCGGGGACTCATACTCCCCGATGAGCTTCTTTCCGCCGCCGGTGTAGCCGGTAATGGAGTGGGCCGTCAGGGAAAGGTCCGGGGAGATCAGCCCCAGCCTGACCAGGGGATACACCAGGGAGATGAAGCCCGTGGCATGGCAGCCGGGATTGGCCACCAGCCTTGCGGTCTCCACCGCCTTCCGGTGCTCCGGCGACAGCTCCGGAAAGCCGTAGGCCCAGGCCGGGTCTGTCCGATGGGCCGTGGAGGCGTCGATGATCCGGGTGCCCGGGTTTTCCAGCATGGCCGCCGCCTCCCGTGCCGCCTGATCCGGCAGGCACAGAAAGACGATATCCGCAGCATTGATGGCGTCTTTTCGGGCTGACGGGTCCTTTTTTTGCGCCTCGGGCAGCTCGATGAGGCTTACGTCCTCCCGGAGGCCCATGCGCCCCTCGATCTGGAGCCCCGTGGTCCCGGCCCGCCCGTCGATAAATACTTTCGTCATAACATCAATTCCTAATAACCAGTATTTTGTAAAGAAAACGCTGAATGTATCTGTTCAGTCGCCCGATTCCGTTCTTTCCTTCACGAAATCCTCGATGTAAGCGATCTGCCGCAAAACCTCCTGCTCCGCCGGACCGCCAATGACCTTCCGCTCGTTGACGCAGTGGGAAAGGCTCAGGGCGTCGTAGATATCCCCCTCGAAGAGATTCGACACCGCCCGGAAGTCCCTTAAAGTCAGGGTGTCCAGGGTGTCCCCGGACTTCAGGCAGTTGTTCACCAGCCGGCCCACGATCATGTAGGCCTCCCGGAAGGGCATCCCCTTGCGGGTCAGGTAGTCGGCGCAGTCCGTGGCGTTGATGCCGCCCGGCGCATGTTGTCCGGCAGCACGGTCATGGTCCTCACCATGGCCGCGAACACGGGAACGCAGAGCTCCACCGTGTCGATGGCGTCGAACACGGGCTCCTTGTCCTCCTGCATGTCCTTGTTGTAGGCCAGGGGCAGGCCCTTCATCACCGTCAAAAGCGTAATGAGGGAGCCGTAGACCCGGCCCGTCTTGCCGCGGACCAGCTCCGCCACGTCCGGATTCTTCTTCTGGGGCATGATGGAGGAGCCGGTGGAGTAGGCGTCGTCCATCTCCACAAACTTGAACTCCCAGGAGCACCAGAGGATGATCTCCTCGGAGAACCGGGACAGATGCATCATGAGGATGGAGCAGGCCGACAGGAATTCCAGGGCGAAATCCCGGTCCGACACGGAATCCATGGAGTTCTCCGTGGGCTTCCGGAAGCCCAGGAGCTCCGCCGTCCGGTACCGGTCGATGGGATAGCTGGAGGTGGCCAGGGCGCCCGCGCCCAGGGGGCTCTCGTCCATCCGCTCCAGGCAGTCCTCCAGCCGTGTGATATCCCGCCGGATCATGTTGGCGTAGGCCATCATAAAGTGGGCGAAGGTGGTGGGCTGGGCCCGCTGGAGATGGGTGTAGCCCGGCATGACCGTTTTGGTGTTCTCCCGGGCCTTCTCCGTGAGCACCGTCTCCAGCTCCAGGAGCATGCCGATGATTTTGGGGATCTCCTGCTTCACATAGAGGCGGAAGTCCACCGCCACCTGGTCGTTCCGGGAGCGGCCCGTGTGGAGCCGCTTGCCGTCGGAGCCGATGCGCTCGGTGAGCATGGCCTCCACGTTCATGTGGATGTCCTCGTTTTCCAAAGAGAACTCCACCTTGCCGTCCTCGATATCCTGCAGAATGGCCTGGAGGCCCCGGACGATATCCAGGGATTCCTCCTTGGTGATGACCCCCGTCTCCCCCAGCATGGTGGCGTGGGCGATGGAGCCCTGGATATCCTGCCGGTAGAGCCGCTGGTCAAAGAGGATGGAGGAGTTAAAGTCGTTTACCAGGGTATCGGTCTCCTTCTGGAACCGCCCGGCCCATAGTTTCATGATAATTGCCCCTTCGCTATGATTAGGATATATGCAGGGGCGCTCTCTGAGCGCCCGCGCATACGGGGATCGCCCCTACAGTGTTTGCTTTCCTTACAGTTTCCCTTGCTCCCGCAGCGCCTGGACCGTATCCGGCAGGCCCCAGAGGTTGATGAAGCCCTGGGAATCCTTCTGATCGTAGTCGCTCTCGTTGAAGGTCACCAGGTTCTCCGAATACAGGGTGCAGGGCGAGGTCACGGAGGAGGTAATGATGTTGCCCTTGTAGAGCTTCAGCTTCACAGTGCCGGTGACGTACTTCTGGGTGTCCACGGCGAAGGCCTGGAGGGCCTCCCGGAGGGGCGTGAACCACTTGCCGTTGTAGATCAGGTCGGCGAAGTCCACGGCCAGCTTGGTCTTCATGTGCTTGGTGTCCTTGTCCAGAGTGATCATCTCCAGAACCTCATGAGCCCGGTAGAGGATGGTGCCGCCGGGGGTCTCGTAGAGGCCCCGGTCCTTCATGCCCACCAGCCGGTTCTCCACAATGTCCAGGAGGCCGATGCCGTTTTTGCCGCCCAGGTCGTTGAGCTTCCGGATCACGTCGCTGGCCTTCATCCTCTCGCCGTCCACGGCCACGGGCCAGCCCTTTTCAAAGTCGAGCGTCACATAGACGGCCTCGTCGGGGGCCATGGCCGGAGACACGCTCATCTCCAGGAAGCCGGGCTTGTCGTACTGGGGCTCGTTGGCCGGGTCCTCCAGATCCAGGCCCTCATGGCTCAGATGCCAGAGGTTCTTGTCCTTAGAGTAGTTGGTCTCCCGGGAGATTTTCAGGGGCACGTTGTGGGCCTCGGCGTAGTCGATCTCCTCGTCCCTTCCCTTGATATCCCACTCCCGCCAGGGGGCGATGATGGTCATCTCCGGGGCGAAGCGCTTGATGGCCAGCTCAAACCGGACCTGGTCGTTGCCCTTGCCGGTGCACCCGTGGGCAATGGCGTCGGCGCCCTCGGCCTTGGCGATCTCCACCAGGCGCTTGGCGATGATGGGCCGGGCAAAGGCGGTGCCCAGGAGATAGTCCTCATACTTGGCCCCCATCATCATGGAGGGGATGATCACGTCGTCCACCATCTCGTCGGTCAGGTCCTCCACATAGAGCTTGGAGGCGCCGGTCTTCTTCCTCCAGGCCGTCCAGCTCCGTGCCCTGTCCCACGTCGCCGGAAACGGCGATGATCTCCGGGTTGTTATAGTTCTCCTTCAGCCAGGGGATAATGATGGAGGTGTCCAGGCCGCCGGAATAGGCCAGAACCACTTTTTTGATTTCTTTCTTCGCCATAATGCTGCCTCCTAAAAAATATGTCGGTTTTCCAATTTTATCTTTCGTGGTTATCATACTGCGCCCCAGCGCGGTTTTCAAGTGCCAATGTGCATAAAGATTCAAATAAAAGCCCTTTTGTTTCGTAAATATGCACAGTATTCATAAATATTCATCATAAAATGCATATTTATCGGAGTTCAACCAGTGCCTCCCGCAAGCCAGCCAGGAATCCGTCGATATCTTCCTCGGTGGTCTCAAAGCCCAGGCTCACCCGGATGGCCCCGTCGATCAGGTCCCCGGGAACCTCCATGGCCTCCAGCACGTGGCTCCGGTGGCCCTTGGCGCAGGCGGACCCGGCGGAGACGTAGATCTCCCGCTGCTCCAATGCGCCGATAAGGCCCTGGCTCCGAAGGCCCCGGACCCCCAGGCAGATCACATGGGGCGCCTGATGGCCGCCGATGATCTCCGCCTCCGGAATTGCGGCAAGTCCCTCCAGGCACCGCTCCTTCAGCGCCTTCATGATGCTCATCCGCTTCCGCAGATCCCGGCTCCGCACCTCACAGGCCGCGCCGAACCCGGCGACGCCTGGGACGTTCTCCGTGCCGGAGCGCATGCCGCTCTCCTGCCCGCCGCCGTACAGGAAGGGCGGCAGATGACGGCCCTCCGCCAGATAGACCGCGCCCACCCCCTTGGGGCCGCCGATCTTGTGGCCGCTGACCGTCAGGATGTCCGCTCCCAGGGAGGAAGCCCGGAAGGGAACCTTCAAAAAGCCCTGGACCGCATCCGTGTGGAACAGGGCATCGGATTTCCGGTGGACCAGCTTCGCCATAGCGCCTACGTCGTTGACCGCCCCCGTCTCGTTGTTCACCATCATCACGGAGACCAGAATGGTGTCCTCCCGAAGGGCCGCCTCCAGGGCGTCCAGGCTGACGGTCCCGTCCGGCTCCGGCTCCAAATATGTCACGTCAAAGCCTCTGGCCTCCAGCGCCCTTGCGCCATTGAGTACGGCGTGATGCTCCACGGCGGTGGTGATGATGTGCCGGCCCCGCTTTCCAAGCCTGGCCGCCGTGGCGAACAGGGCAAAATTATCCCCCTCGGTGCCTCCGGAGGTGAAGAAGATCCGGTCCGGCTCGCAGCCCAGAGCCTCCGCCGTCTGGCGGCGGGCAGTCTTCACCACGCGCTCCGCCCGGAGCCCCAGGCCGTGGAGGGCGGAGGGGTTTCCCCAGGTCTCCGTCAGGGCCTTCTGCATGGCCTCCACCGCCTGGGGACAGGGCCGGGTGGTGGCGGCGTTGTCCAGATAAATCATGTGTTTCGCTCCTTGATGTGGAAATAACCAGTCTCGGTGGGTCATTATACATTACCCGCCGGGAAAAGGCAAGGAACCGGCGCTTCTTTCCCTGTTCCCGGCATCTTTCCCGGCGGATATACATATAGTAGTATGAGGTGATGCACATGGCAGAGATAGACGAGGCCGCGGTATGGGACCGGGTCACAGCCGGTCCCCGGCCCCCGGGACCCCAGCCCAGGCCTCCGGAGGAGCCCCATAACAGACCGGGCCCGCCCATGGCCTCCTCCCTGCTGGAGGAGATCGAAGCCCTTCGGGAGACGGCCTCGGCTGTTTCCGCCCTGGCCGAACGGCTGACGGGGGATCTCCGGCGGCAGCTCCGGACGGCCTATCAGGCTCTCCAGCGGCAGCTTCGGGCCCTCTCCGGCCTCTACCGGCTTCTGACCGGCAGCCGCCCGCCCGCATCCGCCCCCGGTCTTCGGGGCAGGCAGGGCTCCCCGGCTCAGGTCCTCTCCTGGGTGCTCCGGCGGCTGGAACGGTCCGCCGGACGGCTGGAGGCACTGGGACTTCGGGCCACGGGAGAGACGAGAAGCGTGCTGCTGGATTCCAGCCGTCAGCTCCGGGGACTCTTCCACGAGCTGCTGGATCTGCTGGGGCGGAAATTATAATATCCCGGTTCCGATAACAGGATCAGGGGCTGCCGCGGCAGCCCCTGCATTGCTATATCATCTCCGAGGCCATGGTGGCGTCGATGTGCTTGTTGATCTGCTCGGTGAACTCCTTGGCGGCGTTGTAGCCCAGCTTTCGCTGGCGGTTGTTCATGGCCGCCACCTCCAGGATCACGGCCAGGTTCCGTCCGGGCTTCACCGGGATGGTCAGCATGGGGATCTTCACGTCCAGAATGGTGGTGAAGGTGTCCTCCACCCCCAGCCGGTCATAGAGGGCGTCGTCCCGCCAGGCCTCCAGGTTCACCACCATGTCGATGTTGGCGAACTCCTTCACCGCGCCCATGCCGAAGAGCCGGGCCACGTTGATGACGCCGATGCCCCGAAGCTCGATATAGTGGCGGATCAGCTCCGGCGCGGAGCCGGTGAGCTGATGGGCCCCCTCCTTCTTGATCTCCACGGCGTCGTCGGCGATGAGGCGATGGCCCCGCTTCACCAGCTCGATGGCGGCCTCGCTCTTGCCCACGCCGCTCTCGCCCAAAAGAAGCATGCCCTCGCCGTGGACCTCCACCAGGACGCCGTGGCGGGTGAGCCTGGGCGCCAGATAGTGCTTGAGGGTGGCGATCATGGAGGAGACCAGAGCCGAGGTGGTCTCGGCGCTCTGGAGGACGGTGATATTATGCTTCCTGGCCATGACCATGCACTCGGCGCAGGGCTCCTGGCCTCTGGCAAAGATCAGAGCCGGCGGCCGGTAGGACAGCAGCCGGTCAAAGGCCACCACCCGCTGCTCCGGGGTCATTCCCGCCAGATAGGTGTCCTCCACCCGGCCGATGACCTGGATCCGGGCGGGTTCAAAGTGCTCAAAAAAGCCGGAGAGCTGGAGGGCAGGCCGGTTCACGTCCTCCACGATGATCTGGATCTTCTCAAAATCGGAAGCCTGAAACAGGAGCTTGAGCTGGAATTCCCGGGCAAGCTGCTGCAGCGATACCATATAGATTGCCATAGCCGGACCCCTTCCCGGAGGCGTCGTGATCTCCTCCGCAGTTTGGCTCCATTATACCCCAAGGGACGGGCTTTGGCAACCGCAGGCGAAAAAAAGTAAAAAAAGTGTTGCATTTTCCATCTGGCTCTGTTATTATATAAGCCGATGCTCAAAAGGCAGTATGCCATTTTTGATACAGCGAGTTCTAAACGGCGAGGAGGTGCAGGAAGTGGCAAAGTGCGATTTTTGCGGCAAAGGCGTGACCTTCGGAATTAAGGTATCCCATTCCCACAGACGTTCCAACCGGCCCTGGAAGCCCAACGTCCGGCGTGTCAAGGCAATTGTCGACGGTACCCCGCGCCATGTATACGTCTGTACAAGGTGTCTTCGCTCCGGCAAAGTCACCCGCGCAGTCTGATCCGCGGAAACCAGCACGGTACGATCTTCAGGATCGTGCCGTGTTTTTTCTTTTGACCGCAGAAAATCCGCGGAGACCTGCACGGGTCTCCGCGGATTCTTAGGAAAACACTGATTACTGGGGAGGGGGACCGCCGGGAGGAGGACCGCCGGGGCCGCCGGGGCCGCCGTCTCCGGGAGGGGGACCCATTTCCAGCACGTCCTTGCCGAACTGCCAGTCGTACCAGCGTTTGAGCATCAGGAAGGGATACCGGGCGCCGGCATACAGGAAGGCCTCGGCCCTGGCGTCGAGAGACAGGGCGAAGGAGGAGCGGATCAGCTCGGAGGTCATCTCCAGCAGAGGCCGGACCTCGGCCCAGAAGGTCTCCAGATCCTTGTAATCCTCGCTGCCGGCGAACATATAATCATAGAAGCCGGTGAGGATGTGCTGGGGAATCACACGGGTCAGCAGGACCGCCACGATCTGCCCCCGCTCGCCGGGGTTCAGGCTGGCGTCCTTGTAGTATTTCTCCAGCTCCGGGAAAACCTTGGCCTGGAGGGCGGGCAGGGACTGATCCAGAAAAGCCTGATAGTCCTTGGGCGTGCCCTCGGGCCAGAGCCAGCGGCTGAAGTTGTTCAGCATCATGTGGGGGAACATGCAGAAGATTCCCTGGGCATAGCCGTATTTGTCGTCGGCGGTGGGGAATTTCTCTCCTGTCACGCAGCCCTTGATCTCGTCGCCGGACATGAGGTTGTGATTCCACATATCGTCCAATACGAAATCATGGATGGATTTACGATCCATAGATGTCTCCTCCTTCTGATATTATGGGATTTCCCGGGCCGCAATCCGCGGCCCGGGCTGCTTGTTTATAGAATATTAGTAAGACCAGGTTTTGTCAAGACTCTCGAAGGGCTCGGGGATCTTGGGGGTCTCAGTGGGGATCCGGGTGGGCTTGTAGTCGGTGAACCGGCCGGGCTCATCCTTCTCCACAGACACGCCGCCGCCCATGGCCGGGCTCTTGCCGCGCTTTCCGTCGGGATCGTCGGGATCGAACTCCTCTTCCTCGGGAGGCGGTCCCATGGGAGGCCGGGGCTCGGTCCAGGAGTTGGGCTCGCCGGTGGACATATCCATGCAGATCAGGAGCCGCAGGAACCGCCACTCGCCGTTCTCATAGACGAAGTCGCCGCCGTACTTCTCCCACATCCAGGCCACGTCCGCCGTGCCCTTGACGTAGTCGTGCCGCAGAGCAAAGCCGGGGGTGTACCACAGGCCCTTGGCGCTCATGCCGTCCTCGGCGATCTCGATGACCGGGGAGGCCAGCACATGCACGGGCATCTCCGCCAGGGCGCGGCCATCCAGATCCTTGATCGCTTCTTCCATCTCGGGATGGGCCTTGATGATCTTGCTTTTCAGCCACTCGGCGTCGGTGTACTTGTTGTCGCCGGCGTACATGGGATAGAGCTTCTTCCGCAGGCCCTGCCAGCGGCCGAAGTTCTGGCTCCAGATGACCTCTGCCTCCCGCTCCTGGCTCCAGCAGTTGTCCAGCTCCTCCCGGTTCATGTCCGCGGCGTGGTAATAGCTGTGGAGGGCCATCAGGTTCTCGATGGCGCCTACCGCTTCGATCTTATGGGCTCTGAGTTCCAGTTCAGTCATCTTACTCACCCTCCTTCATAAAGGCTTCGGGGCCGTAGCTGATCTCCGGGGTCCAGGTCTCATAGGGGACCGGCCAGTGGGGATACTGGCTCCAGTTGTAGCGGCTGGTGTACAGGCCGGGGATCCGCATGACGCCGTACTGCTTCGGGCGCTCGGGGGCGGGGCCCATGACGCGCTCCTCATACTTCTGACCGGCGGAGAAGGAGAAGTCCGTACCCACGAAGAAGTGCCAGATCTTCCACTCGCCGTCCTCCTTGATGAAGTCGATGGCGTAGCGCTCATACATCCACTGGCCGTCCAGGGGCGCGTCGTCGGGGTCCATGGGGCCGCCGTGACCGCAGATGTAGCCGGGGGTGTACCACATGGCCTGGGCGGTCTGGCCGTCCCCGGCGATCTCGATGAGGGGGGTGGTCAGGGTGTGCATCTGGCCCTCGCCGGGCTTGGGGCCGTGGCCGATATGGGGCTTAACATAGAAGGACCACACCACGTCCCGGCCGATCTGGAAGCCGCCGGCGTTGCCCCAGGAGATGTTGGGCGCCTTGTGAGCCCAGCAGATCTCCATTTCGATGTCATGGCGGTTGCAGGCATGGAGATATGCGTGACGGCCCATGACGTTCTTGATCTGGATCATATCATACGCCCGCTGGATTTTTTCCTCAGGCGTAAACTCTCTGATGTTCTTAGGCATTACTACCGCACCTCCTTAATAGCTGAACGTGTTGGCAAAGGTATCGTAGGGCTCAGGCATCTCGGGCTTGATCTCGAAGACATAGTCCTCGCCGAAGGACTTGTAGCACTCGCCGGCGACCGTGGGAGCCGGAGCCTCCACGCCCTCATGCTCGTACATCTTGGCGGTGCCCCAGTTCTGTCCCAGCGGGCAGGCGATGTCGGTGAACATGATCATGTGCCAGATCTTCCACGTGCCGTCCTCCTTGATGAAGTCCACGGCGCACTTGCCGAAGTTCCAGGCGGCCTTGGGGCCCTTGGAGTAGACCTCGGTGGTCTCGCCGAAGACGTACCACAGGCCCTTGGCGGTCTGGCCGTCGAAGGCCACCTCGATGATGGGGGTGGTCATGGTCAGAACGGTGTTGGATCCCACGGCCCAGATCTCCTCATCGGACTTGCCGCCCAGGTCCTCGGGATAGAGCTCCCGCATGACCTGGTTGGCCCACCTGGTCTGCTCATTGTTGTAATCCACGAAGAAGCCCTTCACCGCTTCGTAGCCCACATACTTGCCGCCGTTGACGGTCAGGGTGGGCTCGTTCTTGGACCAGCTCTCAAACTGCCGGTCAAACTGACGATAGCAGGTCAGGAAGGTGTAGGCGCCCATGATGTTCGCGATCTTTGTGGTATCCTCCACCACATCGGCCATGTGCAGAACGTCAAGGGGCGGATGCTTATACATACGAATTCCTCCTATCTAGTGTGATTCTACGCTTAGTGTATCAGTTTGCGCGACAATTGTTCAAGTATCAAGAACCTACCTGTGATTTCACTTTTTGCGGCACATTTTGTGCTGGACACCATCAACAGAATGTGCTATACTGGGACCACATTTGAAGATTGTGTGTCAGTTTTGTTACAAAGACGCCGCGATCTTCCGAAAGGAGAAGAAAAATATGAAACATCGCATACTGGCCCTGCTGCTGGCTCTGTGTATGCTGACGGCTCTGCTGACCGCCTGCGGCGGAAACGGCAACGCCGCCTCCGCTGCCCCTGCCGAGGAAGGGAGCGCCGCCTCCGCCGAGGCCGAGGCCGAGGCCCCCGCCGAGGACGAGGAGCCTGCCGAGGCCCCCGAGGACGGGGAGCCCGCCGAGGCTCCCGAGGAGGAGGATCCCACGGCTGTGGAAAACGTGGCCGAGGAGCTGGCCGAGGTGGAGCTGGAGCCCATGGAGCTGCCCATCGCCGGCACCCCCGTGACCCTCAGCTACTTCCAGATGAAGCCCGGCGGAGCCGCCGCCAACTACATGCCCAACGGCTATGAGGATTCCCGGCACTTCCAGAAGGCTGCGGAGCTCACCGGCGTGACCCTGGAGTTCATCCAGCCGGACATGATGGTGGCCAACGAGCAGTTCAACCTGCGCATCGCCGCCCAGGACTATCCTGACATCTTCGGCAACTTCAACTCCATGTTCTCCGACGGCGAGGACACCGCCATCGAGGAGGAGATCATCCTGGCCCTGGAGGACTACGAGGATCTGTTCCCCTACTACACCAAGTACCGCACCTCCACCAAGTTCCTGACCAACGCCACCGTCACGGCCGAGGGCCACATCGGCGGCTTCTATGAGCTCATGAGCGACTTTATCGGCCCCTTCTTCGGCATGATGGGCCGCCAGGACTGGCTGGACGATCTGGGTATGGATATGCCCGAGACCTACGATGAGCTCCACGACGTGCTCACCGCCATGAAGAACAAGTACGACTGCTCCGCCACCATCATGCTGGACGAGAACGCGGTGGGCAACGACAACTTCCTGGCCGCCGGCTACGGCATCGCCACCATGCTGGCCACCAACGCCAAGGAGTCCTACTGGTACCTCAACGACGGCACCGTCATGGACGGCATCACCGGCGAGGGCTACAAGGAGTACCTGACCATGCTGCATCAGTGGTATGAGGAAGGCCTGATCTCCCGTGACTTCACCTCCTCCGGCGGCGCCATGAGCTCCGACGGCATCGGCCAGATCGCCGGCGGCGACTGCGGCGTGTTCTTCAACGGCGCCCCCATTATGAGCGTCTATTCCTTCATGACCACCGATCCCAACCTGCGGATCGTGGCCTTCCCCGATCCCGTGAAGGAGAAGGGCGAGTTCACCCACGTGGACACCACCGAGTATGACTTCGGCGCCGAGCGCATGAGCATCTCCACCGGCTGCGAGTATCCCGAGATCGCCATCCAGTACTGCGACTTCTGGTTCACCGACGAGGGCATCCAGCTGGCCAACTACGGCGTAGAGGGCGAGAGCTGCGTGGTGGTGGACGGTGTGGCCCAGTTCAGCGACATGGTCCTGAACAACCCCGACATCGCTGCCGGCGACGCCATCTCCGTCTACACCGGCCGGAACAGCACCCCCTCCTGGAGCTCCAACTCCAAGCTGCTGGTGACCTTCAACGAGGACGAGGCCGGCGCCTTCTCCACCTGGGCCGCCAACCGGGACGGGACGCCTATCCCTATGTGGCGCAGCTGACCATGGACGAGCGCTATGAGCTGGCCAAGCTGGCCTCCGACTACGAGTCCTACGCCCTGGAGTGCCGCGACAAGTTCATCATCGGCGACATGGATCTGGAGACCCAGTACGAGCAGTATGAGAACGACGTCCGGACCATGGGCCTGGAGCGCGCCCTGGAGATCAAACAGGACGCCTACGACCGCTACATGGCGGGATAACCCCTATCGACATAATATTTTCGCGGTCTGTCTTCGGACAGGCCGCGTTTTTACTATATATTGTGTTTTTCTTCGTAATAAACCGCTATTTCCCGGCGATTGCCAATAATAATGTCCGCGATATGTGCAAAAGAGAGAAAATCCCCATTCGAAAAAAGTTAACATAATTCTATTGATTTTCGATTATTTCCGTGCTATAATGAGGCCATCCACTCAGGAAGAAGGTGCGTTCCCATGAATTGCATTCGGAACAGAGCCAATTTCATAAAAAGGAGGCCGAGAAGCTTTGGATGTTGACGATCTGATCTTTGGCGAAGACGCCGTCATCAGCAGCCGCTGATTATCCTGTGAACTGAAGCTCCGGACCTGACCGTCCAGGAGTCTTTTTTTATACTATAAATTAGCGGACATGATGAAAATGCCCCGAAACGACCGCAACGAGTCGTTTCGGGGCTGTTTTACGTGTGAAATACCAATGACGATGGGGATTTGTCGGGCTGAGAGTGAAGATTGGAGCGTGGAGCGTGGAGATATTGAGTCCCTTCGGGACAGATTGAATTTGAATCATTTTCCGAAGGTATCTGTTCAGTCGCTGTCATTCTGAGGAACAAAGTGACGAAGAATCTTGGCGTTATTCACGATTTCAGGTCAAAGATCCTTCGCTTACGCTCAGGATGACACAAGCGACTGAAGCAGTTACTTCCGAAGAAAAATACCTTCATCTCCACTCTCCACTCTAATATTTGACGGATCAGTAAGCCACGCCCCAGTAAATCATCTTGCTGGCGGGCTTGCCGCAGCAGGCGCAGGTGTCGCCCAGATGCTCCTGGACGAAGGGGATGCAGCGGCTGGTCATGCCGGCCTGCTCCTTCATGGCCATCTCGCAGTTAAGGTCGCCGCACCACATGGTCTTGATGAAGCCTCCGTTTTCCTCCTGGAGGGCCTTGGCCTCCTCCAGGGTGGACGCGGGGAAGATGTGGCTGTCCAGATTGGCCTTGGCCTTGTCGAAGAGGCCCTGCTGGACCGTCTCCAGAAGCTCGGGCACCTTGGCCGCCAGCTCGTCAAGGGAAACGGTGACCTTCTCGAAGTTGTCCCGGCGGACGCAGACGCACTGGCCGTTCTCCATATCCCGGGGACCCAGCTCCAGCCGGAGGGGCACGCCCTTCATCTCGTACTGGGCGCACTTCCAGCCCAGGGAGTTGTCGCTGTCGTCCAGCTTCACGCGGATCCCGGCGGCCTTCAGCGTCTCATAGATCTCGTTTGCCTTGTCCAGGACGCCGGGCTTGTGCTGGGCCACGGGCACCACGATCACCTGGATGGGGGCCACGTTGGGAGGCAGCACCAGGCCGTTGTTGTCGCCGTGGGTCATGATGAGCCCGCCGATGATCCGGGTGGACATGCCCCAGGAGGTCTCATGGGGCGTCTGCTGCTTGTTCTCCTTGTCGGAGAAGGCGATGTCGAAGGCTCTGGCAAAGCCGTCGCCGAAATAGTGGCTGGTGCCGGACTGGAGGGCCTTATGGTCGTGCATCATGCACTCGATGGTGTAGGTCCGCTCGGCTCCCGCAAACTTCTCTTTATCGGTCTTGACGCCCCGGACCACGGGCATGGCCAGCAGGTTCTCCGCGCAGTCGGCGTAGACCTCCAGCATCTGCTCCGTCTCCTCGATGGCCTCCTCCGCCGTGGCGTGGAGGGTGTGGCCCTCCTGCCAGAGGAATTCCCGGCCCCGGAGGAAGGGACGGGTGGTCTTCTCCCAGCGGAGGACGGAGCACCATTGGTTGTACTTCATGGGCAGGTCCCGCCAGGAGTGGACCACATGGCTCCAGTGGTCACAGAACAGCGTCTCGGAGGTGGGCCGGATGCAGAGCTTCTCCTGGAGCTCCTCGCTGCCGCCCATGGTGACCCATGCGCACTCCGGCGCAAAGCCCTCGATGTGGTCCTTCTCCTTTTGGAGCAGGCTCTCGGGAATCAGCAGGGGCATGGACACGTTTTCGTGGCCCAGCTCCTTGAAGCGCTTATCCAGGAAATTCATGATGTTCTCCCAGATGGCGTAGCCGTAAGGCCGCAGGATGAACAGGCCCTTGACGCCGGAATAGTCCACCAGCTCCGCCTTGATGCAGACGTCTGTGAACCACTGGGCAAAATCCACCTCCATGTCGGTGATCTGCCGGACCATTTTCTCTTTTGCCATTTTATATTTCTCTTCCTTTCAAGCTCGTTTCGTAACGGTCATTTTAGCATGAATTTCCGCACGTTTCAAGGGGGATGGCATAGGATGGGATAGATTTTTGAATCGGGAGGCGGTTTTCCCATGCGGAGCTATGAGTTTTACATCAAGCCGGGGACCGGAGAGTGCGCCCAGGCGTCCATTCCCCTGCCGGAGCCGGAGGCCGGGGTGATCTACGGCCGGGTGACGGACGAATCGGGGCCAGTGCCCGGGGCATTGGCAGTGCTTCTGGCCCAGGACACGGAGGAGATGGTCTGTTACACCGTCACCGACAGCATGGGCCGGTTCTGGTTCGGCCCGCTGGCCGAGGACCGGCTCTATTTCCTCCGGGTCCAGAAGCCCGACGGGGCCGTGCGGCTGGTGGAGCTGGGCGGATGAAAATGCGGGGAGCGGCTGCCGCCGCTCCCCGTGTGATTTTGTTCGCCGGGATCAGGGATTCCGGACCTCCAGGAGCTTCTGCCGGAGCTCGCCCTCGATCCTGCGGAGCTCAACCTCCGCCTCCTGCCGCTTGGCCCGTCCCTCGGTCTGGATCTGCATGACCTCGTCCAGGGTGGAGATGAGCTGCTGATTGGTGTGCTGGAGGGTCTCGATGTCCACGATGCCCCGCTCGGACTCCTTGGCCGTCTCCACCGTGGCCACCTTCAGCATGTCCGCGTTCTTCTTGAGCAGCTCGTTGGTCATGTCGGTGACGGCCTTCTGGGCCTCCATGGCCTGCTGGGAGTGGGTGATGCCCAGGGCCAGGACCATCTGGCTCTTCCACAGGGGAATGGTGTTCACCAGGGAGGTCTGGATCTTCTCGGTCATGAGGGTGTCGTTGTTCTGGATCATCCGGATCTGGGGTCCCATCTGGATGGAGACCTGCCGGGTCAGCTTCAGATCGTAGAGCTTCTTCTCAAACCGGTCGCAGAGGGCCGCGTAGTCGTTGGCCGCCTGGGCGTCCTCGGGAAGGCCGCTCCGCTCGGCCTTGGCGTACATATCCCGCAGGGTGGTGTTCCGCTCCTCGGCCAGCTTCTTTTCGCCCGCCAGGATATACATGGTGAGCTGCTTGAAATACTCCAGGTTTTTGTCGTACATCTGGTCCAGCAGGGCGATATCCTTCATGAGCACCACCTGATGGCCCTCCAGCTGGGTGGCGATCTTGTCCACGTTGGCCTCGGCCTTGTCGTACTTCACCCGCATGGTCTGGAGGTTGGTGCCGGCCTTCTTGAACACGCCGAACAGGCCCTTCTGCTGCTCCTCGTTGGGCGAAAAGCCCTTGAGCTCCGCCACCAGGGAGGTGACCATATTGCCAAGCTCCCCCATGTCCTTGGTCCGGACGGAATTCAGGGTCGTGGCGGAGAAATCCGCAATGTTCTTCTGGGCGGCGGCGCCGTACTGGAGCACCATGCCGCTGTTGGTCAGATCAATCTTATCGGCGAAATCCACCACCGCCTTCTGCTCCGCCTCGCTGAGGGCGGACAGGTCCGGTCCGGCCTGGACCGCGGGGGTCTGTTCCTCCGCCACCACCAGCTCCGGAGTGGGCGCCTCGGTGAGATCGGGGGTCAGGGTCAGTTCAGGGATTTTCTCATCCATGGAAATCTCTCCTTTGCGTGCCGGAAGGCCGGACCATTGTCCGCTCCCCGGCCATTTTTCTTCATTTTATCGCATTCCCATGTTTCCGTCAAGATTTATCGGCACCGGTTGACACCATTTGAAAATCATACTATAGTAGGCATTATCCGATAGAAAAGCGAGGTTCCGACATGCTCACGCTCACCGAATTCCGGCAGGCCAGAGACCTGCTCTCCGGCATTCTGGCCGATACCAGTCTGGTCTACAGTCCCCATTTCTCCCGCCAGTGCGGCGGCAACGTCTATCTGAAGCCTGAAAACATGCAGGTCACCGGGGCCTACAAGGTCCGGGGCGCCTGCTTCAAGATCTCCACCCTGACCGAGGAGGAGAAGCAACGGGGCCTGGTCACCGCCTCCGCCGGGAACCACGCCCAGGGCGTGGCCTTCGCCGCCCAGCGGGCCGGCGTCTCGGCCACCATCGTCATGCCCACGACGACGCCCCTTGTAAAGGTGAACAACACCAAGGACTACGGGGCCAACGTGGTCATGGAGGGCGGCTGCTTCGACGAGAGCGCCGCCGTGGCCGCCAGACTGGCCGAGGAGCAGGGTCTGACCTATATTCACCCCTTCAACGACCTGACCGTGGCCACGGGCCAGGGCACCATCGCCTACGAGATCTTCAAGGACCTTCCCGATGTGGATATGATCCTGGTGCCCATCGGCGGCGGCGGTCTGGCCGCAGGCGTCAGCACCCTGACAAAGCTGCTCAACCCCAACGTCAAGGTCTACGGGGTGGAGCCCGAGGGCGCCGCCTCCATGAAGGCGGCCATGGAGGCAGGCGCGCCGGTCACACTGCCCGCTGTCAGTACCATCGCAGACGGCGTAGCGGTGAAGACCGTGGGAGATCAGGTGTTTCCCTACGTCCGGGACAATCTGGACGGCATCATCACCGTGCCCGACGACGAGCTGGTGGACACCTTCCTGGATATGATGGAAAAGCACAAGATGGTGGTGGAGAACTCCGGGCTCCTCACCGTGGCGGCCCTCCGGCACCTGGACTGCAAAAACAAATTCGTGGTGCCCATCCTCTCCGGCGGCAACATGGACGTGATCACCATGAGCTCCCTGATCCAGCACGGTCTGATCCATCGGGGCCGGGTCTTCACCTTCTCGGTCATGCTGCCCGACCGGCCGGGAGAGCTTTTGAACGTGGCCTCCATCGTGGCGGCCCAGCAGGGCAACATCATCCGGCTGGAGCACAACCAGTTTGTATCCATCAACCGCCAGGCGGAGGTGGAGCTCCGGGTGACCCTGGAGGCCTTCGGCAATGACCACAAGAACGCTATCGTTGAGGCCATGGAGGCGGCGGGATACGTCGTCACCATCGTTCCCGCCACAGGGACTTTCGGATAAAAACGCAACGCGACGCCGTTTTTTGCGTCATATATAGATAGGAAGAGGGATTTCCATGTCAAAAGTTTCACCATCCATTCTGTCCGCGGACTTTGTGAACCTGGAGCGGGATATCCGCCATCTCCAGGCCTCCGGAGCGGACTACATCCATGTGGACGTCATGGACGGGATCTTTGTGCCCAATATCACCATCGGCATTCCGGTGGTGGCCGCCATCCGCAAGATCACAGACCTTCCTCTGGACGTCCACCTGATGATCACGGAGCCCCTTCGGTATGTGGAGCGGTTCTGCGACGCGGGGGCGGACATTCTGACCATTCACGCCGAGGCGGACACGGTGGAGAACAATCTGGAGGCTTTGCGGCACATCCGGGCCAAGGGCGTCCGCACCGGCGTCTCCGTCAAGCCCGCCACGCCTCCCGAGGCCCTGGACCCCTACATGGATCTCATGGACCTGATCCTGGTCATGACCGTGGAGCCCGGCTTCGGTGGTCAGAAGTTCATGGAGGACATGATGCCCAAGGTCCGGACCCTCCGGAAGATTATCGACGTCCGCAGCCCCGGCGTGGAGCTGGAGGTGGACGGCGGCGTCAACACCGAAACCGCCAGGATCTGCGTGGACGCCGGCGCCAACGTGCTCGTGGCCGGCTCCGCGCTGTTCAAGGCCCCGGACACCTCCCGCTTTATCCGGGAGATTCATGCTCTGCCCTGATCCCGTGATTTTTCCACTGGTCAACCGGTAAATAATGTGTTATAATTCACCTGCAACCATAAACCACACGACCCAAAAGGGGGCGTTCTGACATGATCAGGCAGCGTTTTCTTATATTTCTGCTTGCGGTCCTTGCCGCATTCACCCTCTCCGCCTGCGGCGACGCGGTGGAGGTAAACTCCGACGTCACGGGCATTGAGACCTTCGGCGTCCAGACGGACCCCTCGGCCCAGCCCTCCTTCGGGCAGACCGTGCCGGGGCAGTCCACCCCTGCCGTCTCCCCCGGGACCTCCAGAGGACCGGTAGTGGAGGACAACGCCCAGAGTTCTGCGGCTCCTGCCCGGAATGACGGGGACAACGGAGAATCCGGCGGCGGTACCGGCACAGGCACAGGCACAGGCACAGGCACAGGCAACGGCACTGGTACCGGCACAGGCACGGGCAACGGCGGCGGCAGCGGCACGGGTACAGGCAACGGTGGCAGTTCCTCCAGTCCCAGCAGCGCCCCCTCCGCATCTCCCGGGCTCAACGACCCCTCCATCTCGCCTCCCGCTCCGGCCTCCACCGCCACGGTGGACGACGTGTCTCCCTACATCGGGCGGCAGCTCTCGGAGCTGGTGGCCGATCTGGGATATCCCTACCGCTCGGACTATGAGGACGTGGACGAGGACGATCCCAACACCCCCCGGGTGGGCACGCTCTACTACGACGGCTTCACCGTCACCACCCTCCGGGACGAGCACGGCGAGGTGGTCAAGGCCGTGACCCCCGACTGAACCAAATCCATACTCCCGCTGCCCGGACAGGCGGCGGGAGTTTTTTCCGGAAACGGCACATTCGGTTGCAAAACCGCGCAAATATCCTTTTCCCCGCCCTTGCCAACGGAACCGATTCCCGGTATACTAGAGTCAGCCGGGTATAACCCCCGGTCTTTCCCGGTTGCATCCGGTACTTTACATCAAGGAGGAACTCCCATGAAAACCTTTGAAGTTCCCGAGGGCAAGCTGGTTACCGTGCTGGTGGACGGCGTTGAGGTTTCCTACGTGCCCGGGAAGGAATATCCCGACAATGCGGAATTCATTCTCACCGATCCCCTGACGGAGCAGCCCTGCTCCTTCGGTCAGCGGGGCATCGAGCCCTATCGCGCCGCCATTATGGTGAATGCCGGCGGCGTGGACGAAGCCAACTCCGTGAAGGCTGCCATCCAGGGCGGCACCGTCACCGGCGAGGCCATGGACGGCGTTCAGATCCGTTCCACCTCCGATGATTTCTCCGCCGTGGTGGCTGTGGGCGGCAAGTACGCCATCCGCAACTCCGTACTGGACTACAATACCAAGTCCGACGGCAAGCACGTCTGCGATTTCTCCGGCTACGGCTCCATCGTCACCGCCCTGAAGGACTCCAAGGTCACCGTGGAGAACAGCTATATCCGGACCGTGGGCGTGGCCAAGCCCGCCGCCTTCTCCGACGACCGCTCCGAGGTCCTGTTCAATAACTGCAACATCACCGTCAAGGGCGGCCGGCTCTATGACGGCTACATCAACTCCGCCAATCAGAAGACCATGGTGGCTCCCCCCTGGGTCCTGGGCATCGGCGGCAACGCCCGGGGCATCAACCTGGAGGGCGACCGGGGCACGGCCTATGTGGTGAACACCAGCTTCAAGTCCAACCAGTGGGGCGTTCTCTCCACGGACTCCGGCCAGAACATGCACCTCTATGTGGTGGATTCCGACATGATCCTTCTGGGCGAGGACATCCCCTTCTCCGACACCAAGGACCCCTACTGCGTCAAGTACGGCTCCGGCTACGGCTCCTACATCATCGGCAACGCCTATGAGGAGTTCATGGGCGCCGACATCAAGGTTGGCTGCATGGGCGCGGTCCTCCGGGGCGGCACGGGCATTTACCGCTCCTCCAAGGGCGATATCAAGCTCATCTCTCCCATCACCGGCGAGACCGTCTATGAGGGCCCCGGCAAGGGCCGGATCACCCGGATCGAGGGCGAGTTCGGCGTCATGGCCCACGGCGACGGCAAGATCGTCTACACCGAAGGCACTGAGGTGGATGCGGGCAACGCCGTGTTCATGCTCAAGTCCGGCGGCGTCACCTGCGAGGTCTCCGACCACGCGGTGCTCAAAACCGGAAACGGCGTGATCCTCCAGATGATCGACGACGACGACAATCTGGTGGGCGCTGCCATGACCGAGGCCGGCCCCATGTTCAACACCGAGTTCAACGAGGCTGCCGGCTGGCCCTCCGAGAACGGCAACATCACCTCCAAGATGGAGAAGAAGAGCTTCAATCCCATGGGCGGCGCACCCGGCGGTCCCGGCGGTCCCGGCGGTCCGGGAGGTCCCGGAGGTCCCGGAGGCCCGGGAGGCCCCGGCGGTCCTGAGGGTCCCGGAGGCCCCGGAGGTCCCGGAGGCCCCGGAGGCCCCGGCGGCATGATGGAAAAGGCCAAGCCCGACACCTTCTTCAACGCCACCGACGTCTATCTCAAGGGCAACCTCTATAACGGCTCCGGCTACTACGGTCAGGACGCCAAGCCCCTGTTTGTGACTCTGGGCAAGGGCGTGGTCCTCGACGGCGCCATCTCCTGCACCGAGACCCGTCACATCGACGAGAACGGCAACCAGAACACCCACTTCACCATCAAGGAGTTCTACTATCTGGCTCATGTGGAGAACCGGAACTTCTTCAACGGCGACAACACTGTGGAGGTCACCCTGGAGGGCGACGCCGTGTGGAACGTCACCGCCCCCGGCATCATCAACAAGCTCACCGTGGGCGAAGGCGCTACTCTCAACGGCGTGGTTACGGAGAACGCCGACGGAACCCTCACCGTCTCCCCCAAGTAATTATGGTTTTTCCCCACCGGCGGCCCTTGGGCCGCCGGTTTCCTCTTGACAAAATCTGTTCCGCGTAATATTTTACAAGTGGTGCAATATCCTTTCCTCTTTTGCGTCATTACGGATGAAGGACCAAAAACACATCAGAAGGGAGAAACGGACCATGAAAAGAACTGTTACAATCATTGCCCTGATGCTGGCGGCCGTCATGCTGCTGAGCCTGACTGCCTGCGGCAGCTCCTCCGCCCCCGCCGCCTATTACGACGACGGCGATTACTACGATGGCGCCGCCATGGAGGAGGCCGCCTACGAGGCCGAGGACTGGTACGAGGAGGAATGGGACTTCGACGAGCCCGCCGCGGAAGCCCCCGTGGAGGCGGAAAAGAACGCCGATCTGCTGAATGCCGAGGGCGTCACCGAGGGCGCCGATCCCAGCGCTTCAAACCTCTCCGAAAAGATCATCTACACCGCCAACGCCGAGATCGAGACCACGGAATTCGACGACGCCGTGGAGGCGGTAAACACCCTCATGACCCGGTACGGGGCCTTTGTGGAGAGCTCCTCCGTCACCGGCAGCAATTTAAGCGACTCCTATAACGGCACCCGCTCCAACCGGACCGCGGACTTCACCCTCCGGGTGCCCAGGGACAAGTATTCCGCCATCACCGGGGCTCTGGACGAAGTGGGCAACGTGACCTATTTGAGCTCTGACGCCCAGAACATCACCACCCAGTACATGGACACCCAGTCCCGGCTCACCGCCTATGAGACCGAGGAGACCCGCCTCCTGGAGATCCTGGCCCAGGCCGAGACCGTGGAGGACATGATCACCGTGGAGAGCCGGCTCAGCGACATCCGCTATGAGAAGGAATGGCTCACCTCCCAGCTCAAGAACTGGGACAATCAGGTTTCCTACAGCACGGTCTACATCCATCTCCGGGAGGTCCGGATGCTGACCCCGGAGCCGGAGCCCGAGCCGGAGACCTATGGCCAGCAGCTCATCAGCGGCTTCCTGTCCACCCTGAAGGGCATGGGGCAGGCCGTCAAGGCCCTGTTCCTGGGCTTTGTGTCTGCGCTGCCCGTGCTGGTCCCCCTGGCCGTCATCGTCATCGTCATCATCCTTCTGGTTCGCCGGAGCAGCAAAAAACGGGCCGCCAAACGGGCAAAGGCCCCCCAGGGCCCCGGGCCCCAGCCCTTCCCGGGACCGGCGCCCCAGTCTCAGCCCCAGCCTGCTCCCGGCCCGGGAAAACCGGCGGCGGATGCGCCGAAGAAACCGGAGAACGAGGAACCGGAAAAATCTGAGAAATAACCTGGGGATTTCCTTAGAATCTTCTCGAAATCGACACATTTTTCAGAATTGTACCTCCAGGGTATTGACAACCGTTCCGAAAGAAATATAATAAAAATGATCCGTGCCATTTGGCGGCTGCTGCCGCCGGACGGCACGGATTTTTTAAATCGGTTCGGCTGGGTCCCAGGTGCCTGAGGCGGCAAGGCCCAGCCCCAAAATGAGGAGGAGGATAAATGTCCAAGGAGCTCATTCGTCTGGGGGATGTGTCCATGGTGTTCGACGGAGAGCCTGTGCTCGATCACATCGACCTGACCATCAATGATCACGAGTTTCTGACCCTGCTGGGACCCAGCGGGTGCGGAAAAACCACCACCCTGCGGATCATCGGTGGCTTTCAGACGCCCACGTCCGGAGACGTCTATTTCGACGGGCAGCGCATCAACGACCTGCCACCCTATCGCCGCAAGATCAACACCGTATTCCAAAAATACGCCCTGTTCCCCCATCTGGACGTGTATGACAACATCGCCTTCGGGCTCCGTGTCAGCAAGCTGCCGGAACGGTCGGTGGACAAGCGCGTCATGGAGATCCTGGAGATCGTCTCTCTCCGGGGCTTCCAGAACCGGGAGGTGACCAGCCTTTCCGGCGGACAGCAGCAGCGGGTGGCCATCGCCCGCGCCCTGGTGAATCAGCCCAAGGTGCTGCTTCTGGACGAGCCCCTGGGCGCGCTGGACATGCGGCTGCGAAAGGACATGCAGAATGAGCTCAAACGGATCCAGCAGGCGCTGGAGATCACATTTATCTATGTGACCCACGATCAGGAGGAGGCTCTGGCCATGAGCGACACGGTGGTCGTCATGGACAAGGGCTGCATCCAGCAGATCGGGTCTCCCGTGAGTATTTATAACGAGCCGAAGAATGCCTTTGTGGCGGACTTTATCGGCGAGAGCAACATCCTCGACGGCGTCATGCGGGAGGACTTCCTGGTGGAGTTCTTCGGGCACCGGTACCGCTGCCTGGACAAGGGCTTCGGGAAAAACGAGCCTGTGGACGTGGTCATCCGGCCGGAGGATGTAGACATCATCGCCCCGGCGGAAAACGTGCTCTGCGGCACGGTCACCAACGTCATCTTCAAGGGCACCTTCTACGACACCTTTGTGGACGTGCAGGGCTTTACCTGGCTGATCCAGACCACGGAGTTCTGCCCGGTGGGCACCCGGTTCGGCATCCAGCTGGACCCCGACGCCATCCACGTCATGAAGAAGAGCAAATACTCCGAGCAGTTCGGCGACTACAGCTCCTACTCCGACGAATACGACGAGCTGGAGGCAGACCCGGAGGGCGGCGCCGATGAAGAATAGATTTCTGGCCGGTCCCTACCTGCTCTGGATGGCCGTATTCACCCTGATCCCCCTGGGGATCGTGGTGTACTACGCCTTCACCGACTCCATCACCGGGGCCTTCACCCTGGAGAACCTGGCGAAGATCGGAATCTATCTGCCCATCTTCTTCCGGTCCATGGGCCTGGCGGCCATCGCCTGCGTGATCTGCCTGATCATCGGCTATCCTGTGGCCTGGTGCATCGCCAAGGCCTCTCCCTCCCGGCGGCGGCTCCTCTCCATGCTGGTCATGCTGCCCATGTGCATGAGCTTCCTGCTCCGGACTCTGGCCTGGGTGGCCCTGCTGGAGGACACGGGCATCGTCAATCAGGCCCTGGGCGCCATCGGTCTGGGGCCCCTGCCCCTGGTGCGGAATAACGGCGCCGTGATCCTGGGCATGGTCTACAACTATCTGCCCTACATGATCACCCCGCTCTACACCGTCATTATGAAGATCGACCCCAAGCTGGAGGAGGCGGCCCAGGATCTGGGCTGCTCCGGCGGCCAGGTGTTCCGGCGGGTGACCCTTCCCCTGTCCATTCCCGGCATCGTCTCCGGGATCACCATGGTCTTCGTCCCGGCGGTCTCCACCTTCTACATCTCGCAGAAGCTGGGCGGCACCGGCACGGTGCTCATCGGCGACGTGATCGAAAGCCAGTTCAAAACCGCCTACAACCCCAATCTGGGCGCGGCCCTGAGCCTGATCCTCATGCTCATGGTGCTGATCTGCGTGGGCATTATGAACCACTTCTCCTCTGACGAGGATCTGGGAGAGGAGCTGGTGGTGCAGTGAAGCGTTTTTCCAAAATTTTTACGGTCATCGTCTTTGTGTTCCTGTACCTGCCCATGCTGGTCCTGGCGGCGGCCTCCTTCAACAAGGGCTCCGACGTGGGCGCCTTCACCGGCTTCACCTTCCAGCAGTACGGGGCCCTCTTCAAGGACCACACCCTTTTGCCGCTCCTCCGGAACTCGATCATCACTGCCGTGCTGGCGGCTGTCATCTCCACGATTCTGGGCACCATGGCGGCGGTTGGGATCTTCAACATGAACAAGCGGCCCAAGGCCATCGCCATGGCCATCACCAACGTCCCCATGACCAACCCGGACATCGTCACCGGCGTGTCCCTGGCCCTGCTCTTTGCCTTCGCCGGGACCCTTATGCGGAAAAACGGGGTCATGGGCTTCTGGACCCTGCTCATTGCCCACATCACCTTTGACATGCCCTACGTGATCCTGTCGGTCATGCCCAAACTGACCCAGATGGACCCGGACCTCCAGGAGGCGGCATTGGATCTGGGCTGCACCCCGATCCAGGCCTTCTTCCGGGTGGTCATCCATGAGATCATGCCCGGCATTCTCTCCGGCGCCCTCATGGCCTTCACCATGAGCCTGGACGATTTCGTGATCTCCTATTTTGTCTACGGGCCCAACTTCGTGACCCTGCCTGTGGAGATCTACAACTACACGAAGAAGCCTCTCCAGCCCAAGATCTACGCACTCTTTACCCTGCTGTTCCTGGTGATCCTGGCCCTTATGGTGATCATGAACCTGCTCCAGAACCGGGACAACCTCCGGCGGCAGGCGGGACGCGGAAGGGGGCGCGCATGATGAAAACGATAAAGCGCACAGCCGTCCTCCTTCTGACGGCGCTTCTGCTGGTCCCCTGTCTCTCCGGCATGCTGGCGGCCCCTGTCCAGGCGGCAGAGGTGACCATCAACGTCTACAACTGGGGCCAGTATATCTCCGACGGCTCCGACGACTGCATCGACGTGAACGCCGCCTTCACCGAGGCCACGGGGATCCAGGTCAACTACATGACCTACGACACCAACGAGAGCCTCTACACCAAGCTGAAAACCGGCGGCTCTCCCTACGACGTGATCATCCCCTCGGACTACATGGCCGCCCGGCTCATTGCCGAGGGGCTGGTCCAGAAGATCGACTTTTCCAACGTTCCCAACGCCGCCTACATCGACGAGGCCTACAAGAACCCGGCCTACGATCCCACGAGCGAATACACCGTCCCCTACACCTGGGGCACCGTAGGCGTGATCTACAATCAAAAGTATGTGGACGAAGCGGATATCGGCGGCTGGGATCTGCTTTGGAACTCCAAGTACGCCGGAAAGATTCTCATGTTCGACAACAACCGGGACGCCTTCGCCATCGCCGAGGCCAGCCTGGGCTACTCCCTGAACACCACCGACGAGGCGGAGCTCCGGGCCTGCGCGGACCTGCTGGCCAATCAGAAGCCCGTGGTCCAGCAGTACGTCATGGACCAGATTTACGACAAGATGATCGGCGAGGAGGCCTGGATCGCCCCCTACTACGCCGGCGACTTCCTGATGATGCAGGAGGAGAACGAGGATCTTCAGTTCTATTTCCCAGAGGGAACCTTCAACTTCTTTGTGGACTGCTGCATGGTCCCCGCCTGCGCCGACCACAAGGCCGAGGCCGAGGCCTACATCAACTTCCTGCTGGACCCGGAGGTCTGCGGCGAGAACCTGGATTACCTGGGCTATTCCGCCCCGGAGACGGCAGCCAAGGAGTACATGGACCCGGAGATGGTGGAAAACCCCATCGCCTATCCCGACGAGGAGACCTTGTCGAGAGGCGAGGCCTTCATCTATCTCCCCGCCGAGACCAACCAGTACATGGACGCCCTGTGGCTGGAGGTGAAGACCGGCGGCGACGACACGGTCCGGATGCTGATCATTTTCCTGGCGGTGGTGGCCGTGATCCTGGCTGTTCTCCTGGGCTACAGCCTGCGGAAGAAACGCAGAAAAGCCAGGAGAGGCACCTACGCCCGCTCCTGACTCCGAGAAGTAGTATGAATTGGCGCGTCCCGATTTCGGGAAGCGCCGTTTTGA
>CAJOHR010000019.1:34534-67824 GCA_905234425.1 uncultured Oscillospiraceae bacterium
GTGTCATCCTGAGCGTAAGCGAAGGATCTTTTACCTGAAATCGTGAATAATGCCAAGATTCTTCGTCACCTTGTTCCTCAGAATGACAGCGACTGAACAGATACCCATTATCAATAGAAGAAGGAAATCACACACTGGCCGATCTGGATCTGCTCGCCGCTGGGGAGCCGGTTGGGGGCGTAGATCCGCATGCCGCCCAGGGCCGTGCCGCCGGCGGAATTGAGGTCCTCGATCATCACCGTTCCGTTTTGCAGGAAGATCCGGGCATGGACCGGGGCCACGCTGGGCTCCGCCAGGACCAGATCGCAGCGGCCGTCGCTGCCCACCAGCAGACTTTCGGTCAGTTGGAACTGCCTGGCCTGGGTCTGGGCCGCGCCGTAGATCACCTGGAGCCGCAGGGGAATTCCCACAGGGCCCGCCATGGGCACAGGTCCGGGCGCAGAGGGCCCGGTCTGATCCGCCGCAGGCTTTTTCCGCTTCTGAACCAGGACGATCAGCACCACCGCCAGGACGATCAGCAGCAGGGAAATGCCCGCCAGCAGACCGATCATCAGAGGCGAAATCCCGGCGGATTTCTGCGGATTTTCTTCGATCAGGCCGTTGATCTCCGGCGTCTCCTCCGGGGCAGGCTCCGCCTCGGGCTCAGGAGACGATGCCTCCTCCGATTCCTCTGGAGCAGGCTCCGCCTCCTGGGGCTCCGCCGGCTCCTCCGCAGGCGCCGGGGACTCCGCTGGGATCTCCTCGGGAGGCGTCGTGACCTCCGGGGACGGCTCCGGCGGCTCCGGCGCTTCCGGCGTCTCCGGCTGCTCCGGTCCCTCGGGGTCCTCCGTGTCGATGACCACGGGGATGTCCTCAAACACGCTGTCGTCCTCCGGCACGGTCAAATCCCGGACCGGATCGATGGTCGTAAACTCCGTGTTGGAAATCTTCAGAGAGAGGTTGTCGGAATATTCCTCCAGGGGGAAGCTGAGGCCGTAGAGGCTGCCGTAGTAGTCCGCAACCGTCTCTCCCGCCTTCCCTGCCGTCCCGGCGTCCGGGGCGGTCAGGTGGTAGCCAAAGCCGGAGGATACAGCGTCATAAGTCACGCGCTCCCAGTCCTCAAAGCAGACCGAGTGGAACAGGACCTGGGGCGATTCCGCCAGCACCGCCTGCAATGCGGCAGCCGCCGACGCCTCGCTCTCGACCTCTATGGCGTCTTCGTGGGAGTAAAAGGGAATGCCGTCCGTGACCAGGATCACGCTGGCCAGCTGACCCGGCTGCCAGACCTCATCCCGCATATAGTCCACGGCATAGGCCGCGCCGCCGCAGATATCCGTGCCCTGCTCCCCGAAATTGAGGGATTCCAGCGCGCTGCGCAGGCTGTCCCGGTCCCGGAGGTCACCGGCAACCACCCGGAAGGCCTCGCCGAAGGAGGCCACGGTGACGGACATGGGCACATCTGAGGCCATGAGCGCGTCGCCCAGAGCCAGCAGCCGGTCCATGTAGTCCGGCATGGAGGTGGAGCAGTCCACCAGCAGCATACAGGGCGCCGGCGCTTCGCCCGCCGTCAGCTTTTTCGCGCTTTGCTCCGATCCGATCTGGACCCCGTTGACCATGAGGCCAACCTGGAGGTCCTCCTCGTCCTCATACCCGGGGAACCGGGCAAAGGCGTACAGCGTCCCGTCCAGATAATAGGCCGCGGCGGAGGACGGAGGCGCTCCGTCTGCAAGGACAGCCGCGGTGAGCTGCCCCAGCATGAGCACCGCCAGCAGCAGGGAAAGTATTCTTCGATTCAACAGAATCATCTCCTATCGCACCATTACGGTGATCAGGGACAGATTGTCGTGCTCGGGAACGAACCGGTCCATGGCCCGGAGCATGAGCCGCTCCGCCCATTTCTCCGGGGTGTCCGACTTCAGAAAGTCGATCAGGATCTCCCCGTCCCGGATGAATTCCCAAAGGCCGTCGGAGCAGAGCAGGAAGCCGTCGCCCGGCGTCAGAGGCCCGGCGGCCCCGTTCAGGGCAGGCTCATACCGCTCCGCGTTGCCCAGGGCCCGCAGCAGGGCGGACTGGTCTTCGTCCGTGCCGATCTGCTCCCGGGTGATCTCCCCGGCCTTGTATTTCTTATAGGCCACGGAGTGATCCTCGGTGACGGCGGAAATCTCCCGGTCGTGGATGTAATAGAGTCTGGAGTCCCCCACGTTGGCCCAGCTTGCCCGGTCTCCCCGGACCAAAAGGGCAACCACGGTGCTCTTCATGTTGGAGTGGGTCTCCTCCTGCAGCGCCAGGACTCTGTCGTTGGCCTCCCGGATCCGGTCCCGGAGCCAGTCGGCCCCGTTCTCCTCCTCCCCGGGCTTCTCCGCCTCGGCAAGGCACTTGATCACGGCGGCTGAGGCCTGTTCGCTGTGGACCTGGCCGCCCAATCCGTCGGCCACGATATATAATCCGCTGTTCGGGAGCTCCCAGGCTCCTGCCGCGTCCTCATTGTAGCTCCGTCCGCCCGCGTGGGTGTACAGAAAGCTGCTCAGCGTCATCACGTCACCCCACGTCCACCTGGAGCATGTTGGCGGAATCGCCCAGATAGAACTGGTCGCCGGAACGGAGCCGGTAGGTCATATTGGGGGTCAACTTCTGGCCGCTTGCCAGGAAGGTGCCGTAGGTGGACTGGAGATCCACCAGGACAAATTCGCCGGTGGCGGGATCAAAGGAAAGGGACGCATGCCGTCCGCTGATGCCCGGGGTACCGCTCTGGTACACCACGGCGCACTCCTGGGACCGGCCCAGAAGGATGGCCTGGGTCCCCACCGGCACCCGGGAGCCACGATGCTGGCTGGAGAGGGACCGGACATAGCCCTGTTTTGTTTGCTGCCGGGCCGCTCCGGCAGCGGCCGCCGCCTGGGCTGCCGCAGCCTGCTGTGCCTGCTGTTGCTGCAGGGCCTGCTGGGCCGCCTTTTTCTTCTTGCCGGAGGAGGCCATGACTACGGCCACGATGACGGCGGCGATCACCACCACGCCGATGATAATGATCACGGGCACGATGGGGAAGGAGCTTCCCGTATCAGGCTGGGGCGTGGGAGCGGGAGGCTCCGCCTCACTTCCCTCCTCGCTCTTGGGCTCGGAGGCGGTCTCATTTCCGCCGCCGGAGGAGGCAGGGGCAGCGTCAGCCGTCACATAGGGCACGCTGTACTGGTTCATCAGGGTTATGGCCTCGCTGACGCTGATGGCGTAGTTGATGGAGTTGTTGTCCGTGTCGCTGACGCCGTAGGTGGTGATGCCGATGGCCGCGCCGCTGTCATCCACCAGGGGGCCGCCGGAGTTGCCGGACTTGATCTCACAGTCGATCTGTACGCTGGCGGTGCCGGTGCCGGAGGTCATGAACAGACGGCTGATGGTGCCGCTGGTAACGGTGGAATCGGACTTGCCCCAGGTGGAGGTGGGATCGGCGAACACGTTCTGGGCCAGGCCGGGATAGCCCACGGCATAGACCTTGGAGCCCACCATGGAGTCGTCGGGGACCCGAACGGCGATGGCCTTCCGCTTGGAGGTGGGGTTGCCCAGCTTCAGCAGCGCCACGTCCTTGATGGAGTCGTAGCCCACCACGTAGCCTTCCTCATAGTCCTTGTTGTCGTAGTGAATGCGGATCTTGGCCCGGCCCGTCATTTCCTGGCCGTTGACCAGAACGGTGGTGAGCTCGCCCTGGCCGTAATCCACAAAATCCTCGATCACGTGGTAGTTGGTGATCAGATAGCTGGGGTCCTGATCCAGCTGCCCCACGAAGAAGCCGGAGCCCCAGCCGAAGCCGTACTCGCCGCCGTCCAGATCCAGACAGGTATAGACCACCGCAACGCTGTCCCGGGTGGCGGGATCAAAGTCCGCGGACACGGGCACGCAGATGGCCGCGATCAGCAGGACTGCCAAAAGAATGGAAATCACGCGATTTTTCACAGTTACTCCTCCTTTTTATAAGCCGCACTGAATGATCAGCGCGGTATAGTTGTCCTGATACCGGCGGTTTTCGCTTTTCACCGCCTCCTCCAGGGCAATGCACATCTCCTCCGGCGTCCGCTTTCCGAGGCAGGACTTGAGGATGTCCTCCGAGAGAACGCCCGCGACGCCGTCGGAACACAGCAGGATCAGATCTCCGTCGTGGAGGCGCATGGGCTTCAGGAACTCGTCCACCTCCCGGAGGTTCTCCATGCCCAGGAAGCCCGTCAGAGCAGGTCCCTCCGGGTCCTCCCGGGCGCGCTCCGGGTCCACGCTGCCGCTGCGGAGGATCTCCAGATAGTCCTCCGTCCGGACGTTGTGCTCCCGGTTGAGCTGCAGGAGCTGTCCCTCCCGGAACAGGAAGCCGAAGCTGTCGCCCACGCTGGCGAAATAGAGCTCCTCCTCATAGAACACACAGGTCACCACGGTGCTGCCGCCGTCGCCGCCCAGTGCGGCAAAGACTTTCCCGCTGGCCGAAAGGATGCCGTCCCGGAGCTGGGGCCCCAGGTCCCGGCTCCGGTCCATGGCCTGGAAATCCGCCTTGAGGGAGGCGATGGCCGTCTCGCTGGCCAGCCGGCCGTCCCGCATGCCGCCCATGCCGTCGGCCACCACAGCCAGAAGGCCTTTTCGCCGGATCTCCGTCACGTCCATGGCGTTGACAAAGGTGAAGGAATCCTCCTGGCGCTGGCGGTTTCCCACGCCCTGGAGATTGGCCACCCGGTAGCTCAGGCGCCGTTTGGGCGGCTCCTGAGGCGGCGCCGGGGCCGCAGGCTCCACGGTCCGCTCCTCCGGAACGGGTCGGGGCGCGGGCGCGGGTACTGGCTCCCGGACCGGGGGCGCGGCCTTTTTCCGCTTAAAAAGACCCATGGCCCGTTACAGCGTCGCTTCCCACTGGAAACGCTCGCAGCAAAGGGGCACAAACACGAATTTGCTCTGTCCCAGCTCCACCACGTCGAAGGCCTCCAGCTTTGCGGGGGTGTACAGGGGCTGCTCGTTGAGATAGATGTTGTTGGTGCTGTCGCCGGGGATGAGCTGGAAGGCGTTGTGCCGGGGATCATAGGCGAGCCTTGCGTGGCTCTCCCGGGAGATGGTGCTGTCGCCCTTGATGCTCACATCGTTTTCACTGCTCCGGCCGATGGTGTTGATTCTGGCAAAGAGATGATAATCCTTGCCCTTGTCGGCTCCGTCGATGCAGACCAGCCAGCCCACCACAGGCTCCATGTCATATTTCTTCTGGAAGGCGCCGACGGTTTTGTTTTCCTCGGCCTCCTTCCGGCGATAGCTCTCCGGCGCTACGGTTTTTCCCACGTCCTCCGCGCCTCGGACGGGAACGGTCTTGTTGACCGCAGGCGCGGGTGCGGGAGATGCCGCCGGAGCCCTGCCATAGCCTGCGGGCGCGACGGTGCCGCCGTAGCCGCCCGCAGGCGCCGCGCCGGCCTGATCAAAGTTGATCACATTGGCGCCGCCCGCGCAGTAGGGGCAGGACTGATACATGGTGGGGTCATAGAGATGACCGTTGGGGCATTCCGCGATTGCCATGATAGATTCCTCCTTATCACTTTCTGTCATTCGAAAGGGTTTTTCAAATCATCCGAAGGCGAAGGTGTAGTTCCCCTCGCCGCTGATATACCGGAAGGCCTCCTGCTTGTTGTCCAGCATCTTTCGGTAGCCCTCCTGGGTCTCCTGGGTAAACTGCACGTCGGTGGCGTAGAAGCAGACCAGATCGTAGGTGCCGCCGGTACCGCTCAGGGTCCCCAGCACCTCGTAGCTGGGATAGTACTCATAGTCGCTCTTGTTCTTGAAGAGGGCCAGAGTGAACACATGGCCGCCCACGCCTGCGCTGGCGCTGGGCTTGTGGGTAATCGTCAGGTTGTCGCCGCTGATTTCGTAGCCGTAGGTCCAGTCGTAGGGTAGGCAGATGGAGTATTTCCCGGTTTCGATCCGGGCGCCCACGGTCTTCTCCTCCGTGTCAATATCCGCCCAGGTCACGGTGCCGCCGTAGCTTCTTCCCACGACGGTGTCCCAGGAAGTATCGCTCGCAGGATAGTAGACCGTGGTGGTGTCGCCGAAGAATGCGTTCTCACCCATGCGCTCGATGCTGCCGTGGAAGTAGACGGCAGACAGCTCCGGGCAGTCCATAAAGGCCTCTTTGTAGACGGCCACGGAATCGCACCAGATCTCCGCCCAGCCCAGCCGCGGGCAGTCGTAGAAGCAGTCCTTTCCGATGCCCTTGACGGAGGCGGGAATGGTGATGTCGAACAGATAGGGGCACTGCATAAAGGCGTGGGCGCCGATGGCCTCCACGGAATCGGGGATGTCCACGTCCACCATCTCGCAGCCCAGGAAGCAGCCGTCGCCGATCCGGGTCACGCCGTCGCTGATGACCACAAAGTCCACCTTATCGTTGTATTCAAACCAGGGAATGTCCTCCTGGTACTCGTAGTCGTACATGGCGCCCGTTCCATTGACGTAGATCGTGTTCTCCACGAGCTCCCAGGTGATGTTGTCGCCGCAGGCGCCGCTGGCGATGGCCGTACCGGAGCTTGTGCTGCCGCCGACGCTGCCGGAGCCCTCCTGCTCCTTCGTGAACTCCACCGAGGTGACGCCGTCGTCTGCGGGCACGTCGAGGGTGATGGTTCCGCCGCTCATGGTATAGGGGACGCCCTCGCCCTCCACATACATATTGCCGTTTTCCAGGGTGAAATCCATTTCCTCCCCGTCGAACAGGGCGATGACGCCGGAGGTCTCCGTCCGAAGGTCAATATAGGTATTCTCTCCGGTATAGCCGATGGACGCCAGGGTATCGGCATCCACTGTTGTGCCGCCGCTGGTCATGGCGCTGATCACATAGAGGCCGATCACATCAGAGCTGCCGCCCAGAGTCCCCACCAGCTGATTGGGGGAATCCGCAGGCTCCTGCGCCGTCTCTGCGGAGGGCGCAGGGGTGCCGGTGACCTCCGCGGTCTCCGAGGGCTCCGCGCTCACCGCGGCTACAGTCTCGCCGCCGGGCTCCGGCTCCGGGCTTCTGCCGTTCCGCACCACCGCCACGACCACCACGATGACCACCAGGGCCAGGGCGGCGCAGAGGGGAATCAGCCACTTGGGCAATCCGCCCTGCTTTTCGGGCTTTGTATTCTTCTGGCCTGCTCCGGGCTGCACGGGGGGCTGGGCCCCCTGTCCCGGCGTCTGCGGAATCGCCTGCCGGTTCCCGTAGGCGGGCTGTCCCTGGTTTCCGGGTACCGTGGCAGAGGGCTGCGCGCCGTAGGCAGGCTGTCCCTGGTTCCCGGGTACGGTATTCGAGGGCCGGGCGCCGTAGGCGGATTGTCCGGGCTGGGTTCCGTAACCGGAATTGCCCGGCTGGGCGGCGTAGCCGGAATAACCGGGCTGGGTTCCATAGCCGGACTGTCCCGGCTGCGTGTTATAAGCGGACCGTCCGGGCTGATTGCCATAGGCGTTCTGGGCCGCGTAAGCGTTCTGGGCTGCGCCGGCGCCCACCCCTGCGGGAACGGCAGTCCCCGTCAGCGCGTTTTTGAAGTCGATCATGGAGCCGTACCGGTCTGCGGGGTCCACGGACAGCGCCTTGATCAGGGCGTCCTCCTGGGCCGTGGGGATCCGGGCTCCCAGGCTGCTGGGCAGGGCCAGGGCGTCGTCCTCCAGCCGGTCAATGGAATCCGGGGGCTTCCGTCCCGTGATGGCATAGTAGAAGGTGGCGGCCAGGGCGTAGACGTCCGTGTAGGCCCCCTGGCGGCCGTGCCGGGAATACTGCTCCCGGGGCGCGAAGCCGTGGGTCAGCACCACGTCCAGAGATCGGCTCTTCTCGCCCATGGAATACCGGGCGGAGCCGAAATCCAGCACCTTGACCTGGCCGGATTCGTCGATGTAGATGTTGTCGGGCTTGATGTCCCGGTGGATGATGCCCTTGGCGTGGACCGCGGCGAGAGCGTCCATCACCGGAAGCAGGATCCGCTGGGCGTCCTCCCAGGAGATTTTGCCGCCCTGGTCGGCGATGTACTGCTGGAGACTGACGCCCTTGACGTACTCCATGGCGAAGTAGGCGGTGCCGTTCTCCTCGAAGTAGCTGTAGACGTGGACCACGCCGGGCTGATCCCGGAACTGAGCCAATGTCTTGGCCTCCTCCAGGAAGGTGGCCTTGCCGTAGGTGAAGTCCTCGCCCCGCTGGCCGGAATAGGGTACGGCGGAGTTGGAGGCGCCCCGGGCGGCCATGGTGTCCGGGAAGAACTCCTTGATGGCCACAAGCTCCTTGGTCTTGTAGTCCTGGGCCACGTAGGTGATGCCGAAGCCGCCCTGCCCCAGGACCCGACCCGTAATATAACGCCCTGCCAATATGGTACCATAGGGCAGGGCATGCGGGAACTTATCCTTCTCCTCCGCTGTGCTGTGCCCGCAGTTGGTGCAGAACCTGCTCTGCCCGTCAAGCGCCTGGAAGCAGTTGTAACAAATCCTCTGATCCATATTATCCCTCACTTCTTGTGACGGCCCGGTGGGGCCTGTCGAAATGCTGCTTTCGCTTCGGGGATCGCGCGCCGGCGCTCCTGGCAAAAACGTGGAGCTGCCGGGACAATCGTATTATAGCAAATTCATAAATATAATACAATAATCTTTCGACCATTTTTACAAATGTGCAGCTTTTGGTTTCTCCTGCTTATTTTTTCGGGACAGGCACCATTCCCCTGAATGCGCATATACTGGAATACAGATTTCTTTGGGAGGGAGCGGCATGATCCTGCGCATCTCGGAGCTCAAGTGCCGGGAGGTCATCAACATCTGCGACGGCTGCCGGGTGGGCTGCGTCTGCGACGCGGAATTCGAGTCCACCGGCGGGAACATCCTGGCCCTGATCGTCCCCGGAAAGCCGAAATTCTTCGGGCTCCTTGGCCGGGAGGACGACTTTGTGCTGCCCTGGAGCTGCATCCGACGGATCGGGGAGGACACGATTCTGGTCGAGGTGGATTTGAAAAAGGTCCGGGTGCCGTGCAAGAAAAAGTGGTTTTTTTGATCCCACCCGGGAGGGCCCTACCGGATGGCTCCGGGGTACATAAACGGGAGAGGCCCTCGCCTCTCCCGTGAAATCTATGGAACTGCTTCAGTCGCTTGTGTCATTCTGAGCGTAAGCGAAGGATCTTGAAATCGTGAATCGCGCCAAGATTCTTCGTCACTTTGTTCCTCAGAATGACAGCGGCTGAACAGATACAAATCTTTAATGATTATAGTCCCGTCTGGAGCCTGCAGGCCGTCAGGGTGTTCTCCAGCAGCATGACCCTTGTCATGGGACCCACGCCGCCGGGTACCGGGGTGATAGCCGAGGCCTTCTCCGAAACTGCCGGGTAGTCCACGTCGCCGCAGAGCTTTCCCTGCTCGTTCCGGTTCATGGCCACGTCGATGACCACAGCTCCCTCCTTCACCATGTCGGCGGTGACGAAGCCCGGCTTTCCCACGGCGGATACGAGAACGTCCGCCCGGAGCGTCTCTGCCTTCAGATCCGCCGTGCCGGAGTGGCAGATGGTGACGGTGCCATTGCCCTGGAGCAGCAGCAGGCTCATGGGCTTGCCCACGATGTTGCTCCGGCCGATGACCACGCAGCGCTTCCCCTTGGGGTCGATGCCGTACCGGGCCATGAGCCGGACGATGCCCGCAGGGGTGCAGGGGGCAAACCGGGCCATGCCCTGGGTCAGATAGCCCACGTTCATGGGGTGGAAGCAGTCCACGTCCTTGATGGGGTCGATGGCCTCGATGACCTTCTGGGCGTCGATCTGGTCCGGCACGGGCAGCTGCACCAGGATGCCGTGGACGCTGTCGTCATGGTTCAGGGTGTCCAGAAGCTCCAGCAGATCCGCCTCCGCCGTGTCCTCGGGCAGGGTGTACATGGCGGAATAGATACCGCACTCCTTACAGTCGTTTTCCTTGTTGCGGACATAGACCTGGGAGGCGGGATTGTTCCCCACCAGCACCACGGCCAGCCCGGGCCGGCAGCCTTTTTCCGTCAGCCGCTGAACCTCCGCCCGGATGTTCTCCTTGCACTCCGCCGCAAAGGCCTTTCCGTCTAATATCGTTGCCATATTCTTCGCTCCCATCTGTTATTTCGATTGTCTGTCCATACTCTCCATACAGGCTTCCAGCACGTCTCCGGTGATGGAGGCGCAGACCTCGCTGCCGGAGCCCGCCCGCTCCACCACCACGATAAAGGCCAGGGGATACCGGTCGTCCCGGACAAACCCGGCGAACATGGCGTTTGGCAGGTCCCCGTCCCCCGTCTCGGCGGTGCCGGATTTGGCGCAAACGTAGACGTCGGGGAAATTCTCCGTGCCGTAGTTGTAGACCACGTCGTCCCGCATCATCTCCGTGAGGGTTTGGGCGGTGGTGGCGTTCATGGTTCGAGGCAGCATGGCGGTCCTGGCGGTATAAACCGGGAAGCCCGAGGGCGTCTCCACCTTGGAGACCACGTAGGGCGTTGCAGCCACGCCGCCGTTTGCGATGGAGCCCACGAAGGTCATGAACTGGCAGGGATTGATCAGGTTCGTATACTGGCCGATGCCCGCCCAGGCCAGGGACCCGTCCCCGGCGTCGGACACGTCGAAGTGGCCCTGGGCCACGGTGGTGCCGTCGAAGGTCACGGTGCTGTTGATTCCGGCGGCGTCGGCGTATTTTGTCAGCGTGTCCCGGCCCAGCTCCACCGCCAGCTCGCCGAAGACCGTATTGCAGGACTTCACCAGGCCCGTGCCGAAGCTGATTTCCCCGTGGTACTGCTCACAGGTCACGTACTCCCCGCCGATGATCTCCTCCCGCTCGCAGTCGAAGGTCCGGTCGAAGACGTCCGGAATGTTGTCGATGGCCGCGGCGGCGGTGACCAGCTTGAAGATGGACCCGGGAACATAGGTTGCCCGGGTGAACCGGTTGAGGAACACGCCCTCATAGTAGGGATCGCTTTCAATCTCCTCCATGGACGGCATGTCGTCGGGGTCATAGGCCCCGGAGGAGACCATGCACAAAATCTCCCCTGTTTTGTAGTTGTAGACCCCCACGGTGCCCCGGCGCTCCCCCAGGTCGTAGAGGGCCGTGGCGCAGGCGTCGGAGGAGAGGGTCAGATCCATGATATTTCCCGTGTCCGAGGTCTCGTAGACCCCGGTGAAGGGATTGTAATCCAGGAGCTTGTCGGCGTAGGCATTGATCAGAGGCGCTTCAATATAGCCGTGCCGGTCTCCCAGCAGGTGGACTGTGGCCCGGCGGATCAGGGCGTCTCCGGCGTAGGTCCGGCCGCCCACGTTATTGAGGACCATGACCCCGTCCCGGTCCCGGACGGAGCCCGTGGCAATGTTGCCCCCGGAATAGACGTGGGGGCTGCCGGGGAAGGTCACCCAGGCGGAGGCGTTCATAAAGTACTCCGCCAGAAAGACCAGAAGCCCCGCCGCCGCCACCAGGGCCAGCAGGGTGGTGATCACAGCCCTGCGGGATATTTTCTTCATGTGGCCGCCTCCCAATCCATGTCGTCCTCGTCGTCCCAGTCCTCATAGACGGGCTCCGCGCGCTTGGCATACCGCTTTTTTGCGTGGGTGGGCACGGTGGTGGCAAAGCTGGCGTTCTGCCGGGTGTCCGCGGCCTTCACAAAGGCCAGAAGCCCCCAGGTGCCCATCATGCTGGAGCCGCCGTTGCTGAGGAAGGGGAAGGTGACGCCGGTAAAGGGCAGCAGGTCCACGGTGCCGAACACGTTGAGCATCATCTGGAACACCAGAATGCTCATGGCCGCGCAGGCGGAGATGGCGTAGAAGGAGCTGCGGCACAGGGAGGCCGAGCGCACGGCAAACAGCGCGATGCAGATCACGAACAGCACGCAGATCAAGCCCACGATCAGGCCCCATTCCTCGCAGACCGTAGCAAATACGATGTCGCTGTCCGCGGCAAAGACGTATTTAAGCCGCCCGTTTCCTGCCCCAAGTCCAAACAGGCCGCCCGCCGCCAGGCACATGAGGGCCTGGGTCTGCTGGTAGCCCGCCCCGGAGGGATCCTCCCAGATGTGCCGCCAGGATTCAAACCGGGAGGCGGCGTGGGGCCGGAGGCGCAGGGCCATGACCCCGGCCACGCCCGTTCCGGCGCAGATCAGGGACAGGGTCGCGAAGTCTCCGGACCGGAGGTAGGCGATGACCAGGAAGGTGACAAAATAGATCATGGCCGTGCCGAAGTCGTTGCACAGGGCCAGGATGATGCAGCAGATGCCGGAATAGAGGATGAACAGGAACAGGTTCCGTCTCGTCATCAAGCGATCCAAGGTGGAGGCACCGGCAAACACAAAGCTGATTTTGGCGATCTCCGAGGGCTGGAAGGAGAAGCCGCCGAGGAAGATCCAGGCCTTGGCTCCGTAAATCTCCCGGCCGAAGGCCAGCACAAGCAGGAGCAGGGCAGGTCCCAGGGCCGCGGCCACATACCGGATCTTCTTGGCCGTGTCCAGCTCCCGGAGACAGAAGCCGATGACCATATAGAGCACGATGCCAAGGCCCATGGAAATCACGGTTTTCACCAGCTCTCCCGGGTCCACGGAGGCGATGACGGACAGGCCCATGGTGCAGAGGAAAAACGCGATGGTGTCCACCTCAAAGCCTGAGCGCCGCATGGCCTTGTTGAAGGCGAAGAGGCCCCACATCATGGCAAACACGGCGAGAAAGGAGCCGTAGATGGCGGGCCAGTTCTCCACGTCGCAGCCGATCATGAGCTGGACCACGGTGAAAAACTGAAACAGGGACAAAAACAGGAGCGTCACCGCCGGAGAGACGATGTGCTTGGGGTCCGTGCGCAGGGACTCCACATAGGCGGCCTCCTGGTCGGTGATGGGCACCAGGGTGACCTCCAGGCCGTTGAGGTCGATGAGGTCTCCGTAGCCGATTTCCGTCAGGCCGGTGATGACCTCACCGTTGACGGCGATACCGCCCCGGCCGCCCACGTCGCCGATGGTCCAGCTTCCGTCGTCATACCGGGTCAGAACGGCGTGCTGTTTATAAATATTCTCGAAATTCATCTGGATATCGTTCCGGCGGGTCCGGCCAATGGTGTTTTCCCAGTGGGTCACGGGCAGCCGGGAGCCGTCCTCGAAGGCGATGTGGCCCCAGATCTCCGGCTCCTTCCGGAAGGTCAGCAGGCTCACGGCGCAGCGAATCAGGACCACCAGGGCCAGAACCGGAAACAGAAACCGAAGCACCGTGGTCACGGGCTGTCCCCGCTCCACGAGGCCAAAAAAGGCGTCCCCCAGACGGGCAAGAAATTCCTCCATGGCCAAACCTCCCCTCTGCCGTTCCGGGCATAATATGCCCACATCATACCACAGATCCCCCGCTTGTGCAACAGCGGGCGCTCACCGAGCGCCTGCACCTCTTCACTATTCACTTTTCACTCTTCGCTTTTCACTCTTCACTCTCTACTATCTCCCCAGTCTCCTCCGGTTCCCCGTCTCCATAGGTTTCGCAGAAAATGTCCTCCGCGCGCTGCTGGGCCGCGATCAGGCGATCGATGGCGTCCTCCGTGGCGTGCATCAGTTCCAGGTACATCTTTTTGTAGTCCGGCATGGCAGCTTCTCCCTTTGATAAAAAAGTGCGTGGCAGCCAGAGGCGCCACGCACCGAAAAACGCACGGCTCTCTTGCTGCCACGCAATTTCAGATATTCACGAGAAGTATGCTGAAACGAGCATGCGTTTTTACCGAAAGTAAAAACGCATACTTCTCGCTTGAATATCCAATAAAATTACGTGGCACGGTCATTATACCACGCGTGAAAAAATCTGGCAACGGTTATTTGCATAAATGAACCGTCACCCGGATGGATTACAGCGTTTGACAAAAACGCAAAATCTGATAGGATGGAATCCCTCGAAAGAGGGCAAAAGGCGCTGTTGTATTTTGGCGGTTGGCTACTCCCTGATGAAGGGAGGGATGCTTATGGGAAATAGGCCCTGGGCGAGAGCCCTGTGGATTCTTGTATGGATGGTTTTTTTGACCTACATACTGACCATAAAAGCTTGTTGACCGCCCGGATGGTCCCCGAGCGGTCAACATATTTGACCACCGAGAGCTAACCGTCATACAACGGCGCTCTTTTGCGTCTTCATCATAGCATCTGCAGTCTGTTTTGTCAAGCCGGCCGCCCGGGGATCATCATAAACCTCGGGCGGCCGGCATTGCCATCACTTATCTCACTTGTCCTTGTCGGGAAGGAGCTCCTTGACCTTCTCAATGGCCCCCAGGGCCTCCTTGGGGTCGATGTCCTTGGCCTTTTCGACCACCTCTTTCACGACCTCCTGCACCTTCTCGTCATCCTTGAGCTTGTTGATGGTATCCACAATGTTATCCACAACAGCACGCCCCCTTTCCTTTCAGGATATCTCTATTATATCGGCAAAATACGGGGGCTGTCAACCGGTTTCTTATACCATCAGACCGCAGACCAGATCCGTGTAGGCGCTGGGGTCCTCCAGGGGCAGGTCGGCGATGAGCAGCGCCTGGGCATAGAGGAGCTTCGCGTAGTTCCCGGCCTTCTCCTTATCGGTTTCAAAGGCGTTTTTCAGGGCCGCGAAGGCGGCATGATCAGCGTTGAGCTCCAGGATCCGGCCCGTGTGGAGGCCCGTGTCTCCGGGAGACACCCGGTTGAGGTACTTCTCCATCTCGAAGCTCAAGCCGGAATCGGGCACCAGGCACACGGGGTGGCTCCGGAGCTTGTTGGAGAGCCGGACCTCCTTGAGCTTGTCTCCCATGGTCTCCTTGACGAATTCCAGCAGCTCCTTGTTCTCCTCGGTCTCCTGCTGCTTCTCCGCCTTCTCCTCCTCGGTCTCCAGGCCCAGGTCCTCGGCGGAAACGGAGCGGAATTCCTTCTCATTGTAGGTCATGAGCGTCTGCATGATGAACTCGTCCACCTCGTCGGTGAGCAGGAGGATATCGTAGCCCCGATCCCGAACAGGCTCCGTCTGGGGCAGCTGGGACAGCTTCGTCCGGCTCTCTCCGGCGGCGTAGTAGATATATTTCTGGTCCGCGCCCATCTTCTCCACGTACTCGCTGAGGGACACGTACTTCTCTTCCTTCTCGCTCCAGAACAGCAGCAGGTCCTTCAGGTCCTCCTTGTGGGCGCCGTAGTCGGAGACCACGCCGTACTTGAGCTGGATGCCGAAGGTCTCGAAGAACTTCTCGTACTTCTCCCGGTCGTTCGTCATGCACTTCGTCAGCTCGGACTTGATCTTCTTCTCCAGATTGGAGGCGATCCGCCGGAGCTGGCGGTCGTGCTGGAGCATCTCACGGGAGATGTTCAGGCTCAGATCCTGGGAATCCACCACGCCCCTCACAAAGCTGTAGTAATCGGGCAGCAGGTCCTCGCAGGTCTCCATGATCAGCACGCCGGAGGTGTAGAGCTGGAGGCCCTTCCTGTACTCCTTGGTGTAGTAGTCAAAGGGGGCTCTGGCAGGGATATACAGCAGGGTCTGATAGGTGACGGCGCCCTCCACGCTGGCACTGATCCGCATGGCCGGCTTCTCAAAGTCGGAGAACTTCGACATGTAGAACTGATCGTACTCCTCGTCCGTCACGTCGCCCTTTTTCTTCTGCCAGATGGGGACCATGGAGTTCATGGTCTCGTCCTCGGTGTAGCTCTCGTAGTCCGTCTTTTTCTCCCCGTTTTCGTCCTCGGACTCCACAGGCCGGGACTTGGTCACCTCCATGCGGATGGGATACCGGATATAGTCGGAGTACTTCTTCACCAGGTTCTCCAGGGTGTACTGCTGGAGGTACTTGCCATAATCCTCGTCCTCGGTGTCGTTTTTCAGCTTCAGGATCACGTCGGTGCCCCAGGTATCCCGCTCGCACTCGGTGACGGTGTAGCCGTCGGCGCCTGCGGACTGCCACATATAGGCCTGGTCCTCGCCGTACTTCTTCGTGATCACGGTCACATTGTCCGCCACCATGAAGGCCGAGTAGAAGCCCACGCCGAACTGGCCGATGATGTCCACGGCCTCGGAAGGCTCCTCCGCCTTCTGCATATCCTCCTTGAACTGGAGGGACCCGGACCGGGCGATGGTGCCCAGGTTCTTTTCCAGCTCCTCCTTGTCCATGCCGATGCCGTTGTCGGAGACCGTGAGCACCCGGCGGTCCTTGTCCACGGTTAGGCGGATCTCGAAATCGCTACGGCTCAGGCCCGTGTCCTCGGTCAGGCTCCGGTAGGCCAGCTTGTCGATGGCGTCGGAGGCGTTGGAGATGATCTCCCGAAGAAAGATCTCCTTGTGGGTGTAGATGGAGTTGATCATCAGATCCAGCAGCCGCTTGGACTCCGCCTTGAACTGTTTCTTTGCCATTATGAACACTTCCTAAAAAATAGTATACAGAAAAAATGGTTAGCACTCTTTCTCGTCGAGTGCTAACCATACTATAATCCATCCCGATGCAATTTGCAAGAGGGAATTTTGAATAGTTTGTGAATCTTGGGGCGCTTATGAAATTAAAGCTCCTCCGCCGCCGTCTTTCCCGCCAGATGCTCCGCCAGCTGCATGGCCACCCGGGGCGTCCGGCTGCCGTGGCGGAGCTCCCAGTGGTTGGCCTCCACCCGGATGTCGTAGTCGGACAGGGGCACGTTTTTCCTGTGGCACAGCTCCAGGACCATGTCGGTGTAGCGCCGCTTGTCCAGGGCCAGATAGGCGATCCGCAGGCCGAACCGGTCGGACAGGCTGGAGTGCTCCTCCAGGGTCTCCTTGGCGTGGACGTCGTCCCCCTGCCGGTCGGAGAACCGCTCCCGGACCATGTGGCGGCGGTTGGAGGTCACATAGATGACCACGTTGTCCGGCCGCCGCTCCAGGCCGCCCTCCAGGGCCGTTTTCAGCGCGGAAAAGGCCTTGTCCTCCTGGTCGAAGGACAGGTCGTCAATGTAGATGATGAACTTCTGGGTGTGGGTCCCCAGCTCTCTTGTCAGCACCGTCAGCTCCGCCAGGGAGCTCTTGGCGATCTGGATCAGCCGGAGGTTATAGAACTCCGGCACGGTGAGCATGCTCTTGACCGTGGCGGACTTTCCCGTTCCGCTGTCCCCGTAGAGCAGCACGTTGTTGGCCTGCCGGCCCCGCATGAGGATCCTGGTGTTCTCCAGAACTGCGTTCCGCTGGGCCTCGTAGCCGATCATGGAGCCGGCCTCCATGGCGTCGAGCTCCTTCACGGGATAGAGCTGCCGCTTCTCCCAGTAGAAGGCCCGGCCCAGAGCAAACATGCCGCAGCCGCTGCGCCGGTAGCTCTCGAAGATCTCCTCCTCCGTGAATTCCCGGCCCGGGGCCAGCTCGGGCAGGTTCTGGATGATGGAGCCGTACCGCTCGGAGATGGGCACGCAGGCGTCATAGATTTTCCGCTTCAGCGAGGCGCAGGTCACCTGTCCCACCCCCGACAGCCGCCGGATATCCAGGGCCGCCGCGTCCAGCAAAGCCTGGGAGGCGGTTCCCGCCGCCACGGCGTTGCCCACAAAGCTCTTGTCAAACTTGAGATGCCAGCTCAGGCACTCCGACAGGGAGACATACCCGGCGCTGTAGACGCTGTGGATCAGGTCCCCATAGCCCCGCAGCATATCCTCCGGCGCCTTCGCCCCGGCGAGGGCCAGCAGGCTCCGGACCGGCTCCGTCTCCAGAATATTCTTATACACGCACAGACTCATGAGCTTCGCACGGATCAATTCCATCCCCGTCGCCTCCTTTTCCTCCATTGTACCACGATTTATTTGCAGAAACAACTTTATCTTGGGGCAAAAACATGGTATAATGCGAAACGTATTTTTACTCAAAGGATGAATATTCATGATCACAGTCACAAATCTGGGGGTCCAGTACGGCGGAAGCGTCCTGTTTCAGCACGCGGATCTCCAATTCAACGCCGGGAACTGCTACGGCATCATCGGCGCCAACGGCGCGGGCAAGTCCACCCTGCTCCGGATTCTGGCCGGCGCCGAGGATTCCACGAACGGCCAGGTGGACGTCAAGCCCGGAGTCCGCATGTCCGTTTTGCAGCAGGACCAGTTCCAGTACGACGAATACTCCGTGCTGGACACGGTCATCATGGGAAACCGGCGGCTCTACGACATCGGCAAGCAGAAGGACGCCCTCTATGAAAAGCCGGATTTCACCGACGAGGACGGCATTCTGGCCTCGGAGCTGGAGGCGGAATTCGCCGAGCTGGGAGGCTGGGAGGCCGAATCCGACGCCTCCCGGATGCTCCAGGGCCTGGGCATCCCCGTAGAGGACCACGAAAAACGTATGGGCGACATGGACGGCCGGGACAAGGTGAAGGTGCTTCTGGCCCAAGCCCTCTTTGGGGAGCCGGATATCGTCATGCTGGACGAGCCCACCAACAACCTGGACGAAAGCTCCATCGAGTGGCTGGAGGACTTCCTGCTGGACTTCCCCAACATGGTCATTGTGGTGAGTCACGACCGGTATTTCCTCAACACGGTCTGCACCCACATCGTGGATATCGACTACGGGAAAATCAAGATGTACGTGGGTAACTACGACTTCTGGTACGAGTCCTCCCAGCTGGTCCAGTCCCTGATCCGGAACCAGAACAAGCGGAACGAGGAGAAGATCCAGGAGCTGCAGACCTTTATCGCCCGGTTCTCGGCCAACAAATCGAAGTCACGGCAGGCCACCTCCCGGCGCAAGCTCCTGGAAAAGCTGACCATCGAGGAGCTTCCCGCCTCCTCCCGACGCTATCCCTTCGTGGGCTTCAAGCCCGATCGGGAGGTGGGCAAGGATATTCTGTTCGTCACGGATCTCAGTAAGACCGTGGACGGGGTGAAGGTCCTGGACCACGTGCGCTTCACGGTGAACAAAAATGACAAAATCGCCTTTGTGGGCGCCAACGAGATCGCCCAGACCACCCTGTTCAAGATCCTCATGGAAGAGCTGGAGCCCGACGAAGGCAGTATCAAATGGGGCGTCTCCACCTCCCGGAGCTACTTCCCCAAGGACAACACCGCGTTCTTCGAGGACTGCCCCTATAACATGATCGACTGGATGCGCCAGTGGTCCGAGGACCAGAGCGAGACCTACCTCCGGGGCTTCCTGGGCAGGATGCTCTTCTCAGGAGAGGACGTCTACAAAAACGTCCAGGTCCTTTCCGGCGGCGAAAAGGTCCGGTGCATGCTTTCCCGGATGATGCTCTCCGGGGCCAACGTGCTCCTGGTGGACCAGCCCACCAACCATCTGGATCTGGAGTCCATCACCGCCGTAAACAACGGCCTCACCGCCTTCCCCGGGAACATCCTCTTTGCCAGCCACGACCACGAGCTGGTGGAGACCGTGGCCAACCGGATCATCGAGATCCACGAGGACGGCACCATCACGGACCGGGCCTGCACCTACGACGAATACCTGGAATGGAAAAAGCGCCAGGCATAGGATTCCTTCCATTCCTGTCATTCTGAGGAACGAAGTGACGAAGAATCTAAAGATCCTTCGCTTACGCTCAGGATGACATATGAAAACAAACATCGATCATAACAGAAAGAGGGTATTATAATATGAAAAACGTGATCTTTGCGGAAAAGGCTCCCGCCGCGGTGGGGCCCTACTCCCACGCCATCGACTGCGGCAATCTGGTGTTCCTCTCCGGCCAGATCCCCCTGGTGCCGGAAACAGGCCTGATTGCCGAGGGCGGCATCGAGGTCCAGACCCGGCAGATGATGGCCAACATTGGGGCCGTGCTGGAGGCTGCCGGCATGACCTTCGACAATGTAGTGAAAACCACCGTGTTTATGACCGATCTCGGGGACTTCACAACCTTCAACGAGATCTACGCCGAGTACTTCCCCAAAAATCCCCCGGCCCGCTCCTGCGTAGGCATTGCGGCCCTGCCCAAGGGCGCTCTGGTGGAGTGCGAGTGCGTCTGCGTCAAATAAGGAGGGAGAGAATAATATGCCTGTCAATCTGAAGGGACGCTCGTTCCTGACCCTGATGGATTTCACCCCGGAAGAGATCCGGTATCTCCTGGACCTGAGCCACGACCTGAAGCGGAAAAAACGGGCCGGGATCCAGGGCAGGACCCTCCGCGGTAAAAACGTGGTGCTGCTCTTTGAAAAGACCTCCACCCGGACCCGCTGCGCCTTTGAGACCGCCGTCCACGACGAGGGCGGCCAGGTGACCTATCTGGACCCCTCCGGCTCCCAGATGGGCAAGAAGGAATCCCTGGAGGACACGGCCAAGGTCCTGGGCCGCATGTTCGACGGCATCGAGTACCGGGGCTATGAACAGTCCGTGGTGGAGGATCTGGCCAAATACTCCGGCGTGCCCGTGTTCAACGGCCTCACAGACGTGGACCATCCCACCCAGATCCTGGCCGACATGATGACCATGGAGGAGCACATTGCCAAGCCTCTCGGCCGCTGCAAGGTGGTCTTTGTGGGCGACGTGCGGAACAACATGTGCTACGCCTGGATGTACGGCTGCGCCAAGCTGGGCATGACCTTCGTGGGCTACGGCCCCAAGGCTCTCATCGACCAGGTGGATGAGGCGGTGCTCGCCCGGGTGGACGCGGTGGCCGCCGAGACCGGGGCCCATATCTCCCTCAGCGACGACATTGCCGCCATCCGGGGCGCCGACGTGCTCTACAGCGATATATGGGCCTCCATGGGCGAGGAGGATCAGATCCCGGACAGAGCAGCGCTCCTCTCCCCCTACCGGATCACCACGGAAACCCTGGCCGCCACGGGCAATCCCGAGGTGAAGTTCATGCACTGCCTCCCCTCCTTCCACGACTTTGAGACGAAGATGGCCAAGGAGTGGATGGAAAAGGGCGTGGACATCCGGGAGGTCTCCGACGAGGTGTTCCGGGGCCCCAGCTCCATCGTCTTTGACGAGGCGGAAAACCGGCTCCACACCATCAAGGCCGTGATCGTGGCCATGATCGGCGCATGAGCGGGGCAACCCATGTGCGGCCGGCGGAGGAACGGGACATTCCGGCCATTCTGGCGCTTCTGCGCCAGGTGAACCTGGTCCACCATGTAGGCCGGCCGGACCTGTTCAAGGTCAGCACAAAATACACCTCGGAGGAGCTCTCCGCCATCCTCCGGGACGAGGGAACCCCCGTGTTCGTCTGTGAGGACGAAACGGGACAGATCCTGGGCCACGCCTTCTGCATTTTCCAACAGATTCTGGGGGACAACATCCGCACAGATGTGAAAACCCTGTACATCGACGATATCTGCGTGGACGAAAACCACCGGGGCCTCCATGTGGGAAGCGCCCTCTACGATCACGTCCTGGCCTTTGCCAGGGCGTCGGGGTGCTACAACGTGACGCTCAACGTCTGGTCCTGCAACACCGGGGCCATGGCCTTCTACGAGGCCCTTGGCATGGTCCCTCAGAAGATCGGCATGGAGACCATTTTATAAGACGCGCTGCTTTTTCAAGCGTGGAGCATATATGAGGATTGGGGTTTGTCGAGGTATATTGCGTTACCTGAGAGGTATGTTGCGTCATCCTGAGCGCAGCGAAGGATCTTTCCTTCCCGGTTGACGCAAGATTCTTCGTCGCTGCGCTCCTCAGAATGACAGGGGCACAACAGCGCCATCTCTGAACACAGCGAAAAGGCCAGGCCCGTTTGGGCCTGGCCTTCTTGATTATATGGGGATTACTCCTCCACGGGAGCCTCGGCAGCCTCCTCAGCGGGCGCCTCAACGGCCTCCTCCACAGGCGCTTCCTCCTCCACAGGCGCTTCCTCGGCGGGCGCGGCGATCAGCTCGGGGAGCTCGTAGCCGTCCTCCATGAGGGTCCGGATGGACAGGGAGATGCGCTTCCGCTCGGTGTCGATGTCGATGATCTGGGCCTTCACTCCCATACCCTCAGCCAGCACGTCCTCGGGCTTGCCGATCCGGCGATCCGCGATCTGAGAGATGTGGATCAGGCCGTCGATGCCGGGGATGATCTCCGCAAAGGCGCCGAAGGTCATGAGCTTGACGATCTTCACGTCCACCACGTCGTCCACGTGGTAGTTGGTGGTGAAGATGGTCCAGGGGTTGGTGGCGTCGGTCTTGTAGCCCAGGGAGATCTTCCGCTTCTCAGGATCGAAGGAGATCACATAGACCTCGATCTCGTCGCCGACCTTCACAACATCGGCGGGGCTCTTGATCCGGCTCCAGCTCAGCTCGGAAACATGGACCATGCCGTCCACGCCGCCGATATCCACAAAGGCGCCGTAAGAGGTCAGGCTCTTGACCACGCCGTTATACTTCTTGCCGACCTCGATCTCGCTCCAGATCTTCTCGGCGGCAGCCTTCCGGGCCTCGGAGGCCACGGCGCGGATGGAGCCCACCACGCGGCGGCGCTGCCGGTTGACCTCGGTGATCTTCATCTTGGCGTTGGTGCGGACCAGAACGCTCATGTCGCCGTTCTTGGGAATGCCGGTCTGGGAAGCGGGGATGAACACCCGGATGCCCTTGACGCTGGCAACCACGCCGCCCTTGTTCTGCTCGGTGATGAAGCCCTCGACCACAGTCTTGTTCTCGCAGGCAGCCTCAATGTCATCCCAGTTCTTCTGGGCGTCCAGCTTCTTCTTGGAGAGCATAACGGTGCCCTCGCCGTCGTTGACCCGGATCACGAACACGTCGATCTCCTGGCCCACCTGGAACATCTCCTCAGGCTTGGCATTGGGATCGTCGGAAACCTCGCTGAAGGGTATGTAGCCGGAATGCTTGGCGCCCAGGTCCACGGCGATCTCCGTGGCGCTGATGCTGGTGACAATACCCTTGACCTTGTCGCCGGTGTTCAAAGATTTGTCGAAAATATCGAGAAGCTGGTCGAAGGTCTCCTCGCCTGTGACGACGGGAGCGGCAGGGGCCTCCTCCACGGGGGCCTCCTCCACGGGGGCCTCCTCCGCTTCCTCCACAGCGGGAGCTTCCTCAGCAGCGGGAGCTTCCTCAGCGGCGGGAGCTTCCTCCACAGCGGGAGCCTCCTCCACAGCGGCAGCGGTCTCCTCAGCCGCGGGGGCTTCGACGACTGCGGCGGTCTCCTCCACAGCCTCTTCCAGCACTTCGTTCCTGATCTCTTCGCTCATAGTGGTTACTACCTCCTTAATTATCCACTCCGGCGTGGATGCACCGGCAGTGATGCCAACAGATGACAATTCCGAGTAGCGAACGGCATCAATATCCGCAGCACTGTCGATGAGGCAGGTTTTCAGACGCTTCGTATTGGAGCTATTCCTGTCGCCAATGACAATCATTGCTTCGCACCGCTGGGCCAATTGGGCTGCTTCGCTTTGACGTTTTTCTGTTGCACTGCATATTGTATCAAAGATTTCGCAGTTTGTACATAGCTTTTTTATGGTTTCCGTACAATTTTTCCACAGTTTTTCAGTGATTGTGGTCTGGCTCACGGCGATAAACGGAAGATCCTTCCTGTTTTCCTCCGCCGACAGCCATTCCGCCAGCTCCTCGGCGTTCTCGAACACATGGGGATCCCGGCACCAGCCGGCGATGGCCTCCACCTCCGGATGGCTGCGCGCGCCCACGATCAGGCAGATCCTGCCCCGTTCCTCCGCGTCGGAAACAATATTGTGGATTCGCTTGACAAAGGGACAGGTGGCGTCCTCAATGACGGCGCCCCGGTCCCGAAGGCCCTCATAGACCGCCCGGGAGACGCCGTGGGACCGGATGATCACCGTGGTCCCGGGCTCCACCTGGGAAAAATGGTCCACCTCCCGGACCCCCATGGCGGCGAATTTCTCCACCACATGGCGGTTGTGGATAATGGGTCCGTAGGTGACGGTGGGCGTTCCTCTTTGGGCGGCGCTGTCCACCATGTCCACCGCCCGCTTTACGCCGGGGCAAAAGCCCGCGGTCTTTGCAAGCTCCAGCTTCATCTTCCATCCCCGCAATCATAGATTCGATCCATGAGAATATCCGTCCACCGCTGGTAGTCCTGGGCGGTGGCCCTGGCTCCCTCCGGAGTCATTTGAAAGGGCTCCCCGATATACACCCGATTGAGCCGAAACACCCGCTTTTTCATGGGAATATAGATGGGCAGCACGGGAACCCCCGTCCGCAGGGCCAGCATGGCCGCGCCGGTCTTGGGCTCCCCCTCCTCCCGGGACCGGATCCTGGTGCCCTCGGGAAACAGGGCCACGTACTCCCCGGCCTTGAGCTGGGTCAGGGCAAACTTCACCGCATGGATGTCCGAGGCCCCCCGTTTGACCCCGAAGGCGCCCACCAGCTTCAGGATCTTCCCAATCACCGGAATGGTCATGAGGGATTCCTTGGCCATGGGGCAGATGGGATACTTCTTCGTCAGGGCGAAGGCGATGAGCACCGGGTCGATGGCCGAGGAATGGTTGGCGCACACGAGCGCGCCGCCCTCGGGGATGTTCTCCCGGCCATACACCTTTAAGGGATACCAGAGCCCCACAAAGGGCCGGATCAGGGTATAGAAGAACCGATACCACTGCTTCGTCGTCATAATGCCAGTTTCTCCCGGATCAGGGCGATCACCGTGTCGACGGACTCCTGGAGCCCCATCTCCGTGGTGTCCACCTCCACCGCGTCCGCGGCCTTTTTCAGGGGCGCGATCTTCCGGTGGGAGTCGTCGTAATCCCGCTTCTTCTGGTCCTCCAGGACCTCCGCAAAGGTGGTCTCCTGTCCCTTGGCCACGTATTCGTCATAGCGTCGTTTCGCTCTGGCCTCGGGGCTGGCGGTCAGGTAGATTTTCAGGCTGGCGTCGGGCAGGACCACCGTGCCGATGTCCCGGCCGTCCATGATGATGTTGTGGGTTTTGGCCAGGTCCCGCTGGAGGTCCAGCAAAAATTCCCGGACGGCGGGCTGGGCCGCCACCTGGGAGGCGCAGGAGGCGATCTCCGGCGTCCGGATCTCCCCGGTGATGTCCTTGCCGTTCAGGATCATGTGCTGGCCGTCCTCTAAAAACTCGATGGCGATGTTGCAATCGTCCAGCAGCATGGGCACGTGGTCCGTGTCCTTGGGGCCGATGCCCAGCATAGTGATGTGCCAGGCCACGGTCCGGTAGATGGCGCCGGTGTCCAGATAGACAAAGTTCAGTTCCCTGGCCGCCGCCTTGGCCACCGTGGATTTTCCGGCCCCGGAGGGCCCGTCGATGGCGATGGAGTAACAACGATCCATAGTTTTTCCCTCTTTCGTTGTATGATCTTTTTGCACGCACCCGATTATATCATATTGTAAAACGGTTTTCCATACGCAGTTTCGGCGGACGGTTGGTAATCGCCCCTGCTGAATTCTATGGCTTTGCGGCCGTTCCGGCAGCAAAGGCCGTAGACCAGGCGATCTGCAGGTTGAAGCCGCCGGTGTAGCCGTCGCAGTCCAGGATCTCCCCGGCGAAGTACAGTCCCGGGGTGATTTTGGACTCCATGGTTTTCGGGTCCACCTCCGCGGTTTTGACGCCTCCGTGGGTGATGATGGCCTCGCTGACCGGCCGCTTTCCCGTGACGGAGAACCGCAGATCCTTGAGCCGCTCCAGGATCCTGCGTCGCTCCTCCCGGGTGATATCGTGGACCTTTTTCGATGTGGGAATCTCTGCCCGGTCCAATATCACGGGCACAAGCCGGGCCGGGAGCAGCCCCCGCAGGCCCTCATAGGCGCTCTCGTTCTTCTTCTCCGCAAAGTCCCGCAGGAGCCGGGCGTCCAGCTTGCCGGGGTCCAGGGCGGGCTTCAGGTCCAGGGACAGGGTATAGGGTCCGGATTTTTCGTCCATGTGGGCGCTGGCGCTGAGGACCGTGGGGCCGGACATGCCGTAGTTCATAAACAGCAGCTCTCCAAAGTCCCGATACAGGGGCTTCTTCTTGCTCCCCCAGAGAGTCAGGCCTGTGTTCCGGAGACTGAGCCCCGCCAGACTGCGGCATCCCCCCTGGACCTCCAGGGGTACCAGAGAGCCGGAGCATTCCGTCACCGTGTGACCCGCCTGCCTTGCCATTTCGTAGCCGTCTCCCGTGGAGCCCGTGGCGGGATAGCTCAGGCCTCCTGTGGCCAGGATCACCCGGGACGCCCGGTATTCCAGCCCCCCTACGGTCACCCCCGCGGCATGGCCGTCCTCCAGCAGGAGCCCTGTGGCTCTCCCCTGCCGGAGCTCCACGCCCTGGGCACGGACCCAGCGCTCCAGGGCCTCCACCACGTCCCCGGCTTTATCCGACACGGGAAACACCCGGTTTCCCCGCTCCGTTTTCAAGGGCACGCCCAGGGACTCCACGAATTCCTTCACCCACTCCGGCGGGAAACCATAGACGCTGCTGTAGAGAAACCTCCCTCCGGTAGGCACGTTTTTCAGCGCCTCCTCCGGGGTGCAGTCGTTGCAGACGTTGCAGCGGCCCTTGCCGGTGATCCGCAGTTTCCTGCCCAGGTTTCGGTTTCGCTCCAGAAGCAGGACTTTCCCGCATCCGGAAGCGGCGGCGGTGCCGGCCGAGAACATCCCGGCAGCCCCGCCGCCCACAACGATCACATCGTATTTATCCCTCATCGTCCACCTTCTCATAGACGCCGTACTCGTCCCAGATGGTCTCCAGATCGGAGAAGGTTGCAGAGATCTCCGCCTCCTTCTTGTAGCTACAGGCCACGATCAGGGCGTTCACCACGCTGAGGGGCGCCACCAGGGAATCCACCAGGGAGACCATGTCGCTCATGGCGATCAGGGTGTGGGTGGCATTCTGGGCGATGGGCGCGGACCGGGAATCCGTCAGGGCGATGACCGTGGCCCCCCGGTCGTAGGCAAACTTCATGGCCTTCACCGTCCGGCTGGAATACCGGGGGAAGCTGATGCCGATGACCACATCCTCCTCGGAGATCCGAACCATCTGCTCGAACATCTCCGCGTTGGAGGAGGTGTGGATGTGCTTGACGTTGTCAAACATGAGGTTGAAGTAGAAGCTCAGGAAGGTGGCGATGGAGGCGGAGCTCCGGACGCCGAGAATGTAGATGTTTCGGGCCTTGAGAATATCATCCACCGCGTTCTGGAAGGCGGATTTGTCGATCTCCTCCATGGTGGAGCGGATCTTCTCAATGTCGGACTGGAGCACCATGGAGAGGATCTCATGGTTGCCGAACCGGTTGTTGGCCACCTCGATCCGCTGGACGGAGGTGAGCTTGTTCCGAATCATCTCCTGGAGGGCCTTCTGCATGGCCGGATAGCCGTCGTAGCCCAGCTCCACGGCAAAGCGGACCACGGTGGACTCGCTGACGTTCACGGTCTTGCCCAGCTTGCTGGCCGTCATAAAGGCCGCCTTGTCATAGGAACTCAGAATATAGTTGGCAATGAGCTTCTGCCCTTTGGAAAAGCGGGGCATCCCGCTCTGGATCAGAGTGAGAATATCGCTGGTCATGTCGTTTCCTCCTGTGGGAGTCTCAGGCCATACCGTCCCTTCGGCGGTATGGCCTGGCTCCGTCATATTGTCTGGGTTTAATCATACACATCCATTTTCATTTTTGCAAGAGGTTTTTCTCCATGATGCAAAATTCCCGTCAGGTTTTTTCTGACCGGAGGGCTTTTCGCCAGCCGTTTTCTTCGGGAAAAGGATGAAAAACCGGCTGTTTTTCCGCATAGTCACAGAAAACAGCCGGTTCGATGTATCGATTTCTTATCATTTTTTCAGTTCCAGGATTTCCCGTTCCGTGAGACGCCGCCAGGCGCCCTTTTTCAGATTCCCCAGGGAAATCGGCCCCTCGGAGATCCGGCGGAGCCTGGTGACGTGCATGCCGCAGGCCTCCGCCATCTTCCGGATCTGCCGGTTTCTCCCCTCATGAATGGTGATAAGGACGCAGGCCTCCCCGTCCCGGAGCCATCGGAGCTCCAATTTGGCGGGCCGGAGCCGATATCCGTCCACGGTCAGGGGCTCCTGCAAAGCCCGGAGCTTCTCCCGGTCCGCCTCCCGGAGCCAGACCTGATAGGTCTTGGAGACCTCATGGGAGGGGTGGAGCAGCCGGTTTGTCAGATCCCCGTCGTTGGTCAGCAGCAGCAGCCCCTCAGAGTCCATGTCCAGCCGGCCCACGGGATAGACCCGCACGCCGCAGTCCACCAGCTCCAGCACGGTTTTCCGCCCCTTTTCGTCCAAGGCCGTGGTCACGTAGCCCCTGGGCTTGTGGAGCAGGATGTACGTCATGGGGGCTGCCCCCGCCAGGGGCACGCCGTCCACCGTGATTTCGTCCGTCTCCGGGTCCGCCGCGTCCCCCAAATGGCAGACCGCACCGTTCACCGTCACCCGGCCTGCCCGGATCATCTCCTCGGCCCGCCGCCGGGAGCAGAGCCCCCGGGCGGCCAGGATCTTCTGTATCCGTTCCTTCATGGGCCGCTCCTTTCCGCCAGATTCTCCCGAAACCGCGCCCAAAGACCGGGCGTTACCGGGATTGCCCCCACAGTCTCTCCGGCATAGACGGCCGTCTGTCCCACAAGCTTCCCGGCCACATAGACCTGGACTGTGCCCAGGACCGTGCCGGCCTCCACGGGAGCGTAGACAAAGGGGGCCGTCAAAAGCCGCAGCTCCGGTGCTTCCCCCGGCAGGGTGAAGGCTGTCACACCTTCCGCTGCCAGCAGGGGCACCTCATTCCGGTCCCCTGAAATCACGGGGAGCGTTCCCACATTCTGGCCCGGCAACAGGACTTCCGTCTCCTCATACATGGAAAAGCCGCAGTCCAGCAGAGCCGCCTGATCGGCCCAGTCCGAAGGGGCGCTGATGGTCACGGCAATGAGCCGACGCCCGTTTTTCTCGGCGCTTCCCACCAGGATTCGTCCGGCCTTCTTTGTAAAGCCTGTCTTGACCCCCACGGCTCCGGGATACTGCCAGAGCAGCTTGTTGTGGTTTTTCAGGCTTCGGTTTCCGGCTTGATAGTATTTTTCGGCCACGATCTCCCGGAAGCGCTCGTTCTGCATGGCCTCCGCCGCCAGTCTCCCCAGGCTCCGGGCCGAGGCGTAGTTCCCTTCGTCGTCCAGGCCGTTGGGGTTGGCGAAATGGATCTGGTCGAGGCCCATTTCCTCCGCCCGCCGGTTCATCCGGTCCACGAAGGTCTCCACGTCGCCGCAGACATGGATGGCCAGGGCCACCGCCGCGTCGTTTCCCGAGGAGAGCATGAGCCCGTGGAGCAGGTCCCGCACCGTCAGCCGCTCCCCGGCCTGCAGGTACATGGAGGAGCCCTCGATGTTCGTGGCCTCCGGCGGGATCTCCACGATCTCGTCCAGCCCGGCGTTTTCCACCGTCAGGAGCGCCGTCATGATTTTGGTGGTGCTGGCGATCAGGCGCGGCGTATCCGCGTCCTTCTCCCACAGCACCTGCCCGCTGTCTCCGTCCAGAAGCACGGCGCTTTTGGCGGAGATATTACCCGGCTCCAGTCCCAGGACCGGGGCCGTATAGACCAGGATGGCCGCTAAAACTGACGCGGCCATCCGTACACTTTTCTTCAAACTGCATCACCGGGAGCAGTTTTCCCGGAATTCCGGGTTTTATGCCTCCTGGTCGATCTCCGGATTCTCCGGGGTCTCCTTGTTCTTGCCCACGATGCCCTGGACCTTGTCCACCACGCCGGGGACCATGTCGATGACCCGCTCCACAGTGGTTGCCGCAGGCTGCTCCACAGGCACCACCTTCACATTGCCGTTCTGGACGATCAGGAAGGAAACAGGGGTGATGGAGACGCCCATGCCGGCGCCGCCGCCGAAGGCGTTGGGATTCTCGGGCTTCTGGCTCTTCTGAGCGAAGTCGGAGCCGCCGGAGCCGTAGCCGATGGAGAGCTTGCAGACAGGGACAACGGTAACGCCGCCCACCTCGATGGGATTCCCCACCACGGTATTGGCGTCCATGAGATCCCGGATCTTCTGCATGGTGGTGTTGAGCATGTCGCTGACAGGATGTGCCATTTTACGTTCCCTCTTTCATCAGTTTTTTGTTCCGTTTCCGCTGCCGCAGCAGGATCCCCATGGCCTTGAGGCCGTACCGGATCCCCAGCTTCAGGGCGCCGCCCAGGGTGATATCCAGGGTGGCCTTTGCATAGACTGTATGCTCCGGCGTCAGGAAGTCGATGTCTGCCTGCACATCCGGATTTTTGATGATAAACACCCGCTCCAGCACGGTCCACAGGTTGCCGATGGCAGCCCAGGCCTGGCCGTAGAGAATGGCGGATTTGGCCGGGTCCTCCCCGCCGCCGCCCACGGTCAGATGGAGGGTCAGCTCCCGGATTACGAGCTTCCGCCGAAGCCCCTTCTGGGCTTCGATGGCAAGGCCGAGGAGCTCCTTGAACATGGGCAGCTTCCCGCCCTTTTTCTTCGGCTGCTCATGGTGCTCCGCTTCCTTGGGCTTCTCTTCTTTCGGTTTTTCCTTCTTCTTTTTCTTCTCCTTTTGAGGCTTTTTCGGCTTCTCGGGTTTGGGCAGGATTTTGAAGGAGAAGGGGCCCGCCTTCACCGCCACCCAATACCCTTCGGCGCTGTATTCCGCCGTGGCTCCGATCCGCAGGAAGCCCAGCAGGATCAGAAGCAGCAGGATTCCGCCCAGGACACAGAGGGCTGTCATGGCGCTTCGCCGCCGGCCTGCGGCGTCTCACGCGCCGTCTGCCGGTCCGCCTCCTGCTCGTCCTCCGCCGCCCGCAGGCGCTCGATGGCCTCCGGGTCCACGCTGCCGGCAGGCAGATCCACCTCCGGCAGCTCCGACAGAGAACTGAGGCCGAAGGTCCGAAGGAAATCCGGCGTGGTGCCGTAGAGGATGGGCCGTCCCGGCACCGCCAGCCGTCCCTGCTCCTCAATGAGCTTTTTGTTCATGAGATTGCCGATGGTATAGGAGCTGTCCACGCCCCGGATCTGCTCCACAAAGGCCTTTGTGGTGGGCTGATAGTAGGCGATGACCGTCAGGGTCTCCAGGGCCGAGGCGCTGAGCTTGGGAGGCTTCCGCGTCTCCAGGGCTCTGGTGATGACCTCGGCCTGCTCCCCGGCGGAAACCATCTGATAGGCGTCCTCCAGGGCAACGATCCGGACGCCCCGGCGCTGGAAGGCCAGCGCGTCCATAAGCGCTCTCGCCTCCTGATGCACCGTCTCGACCTCCAGGCCCATGGCCAGAGCGATCCGCTCGGCCCCCACAGGCTCTCCGGCGGCGAATAGGATGGCCTCAATTCCCCGCTGGTTCTCCGACATCCCCAAGGAGCTCCACCTCCCTTTCCTCGGGCATTTTCACATAGTCTATCTCCAGCTCTCCGTCCGCATCGGAAACCCGGACGGAGTTCAGTTTGCATAATTCCAGAATGGACAGGAAGGTGGCCACCAGCTCCGACCGGGACCGGCTGCCCCGGAACAGATTCTTCAGCTTGGCCTTTCCCCGCCGCAGCAGCCCCTTTAAAAGCTCCGCCGCCTTCCGCTCCACGGGATAGGGCTCCTTGCCCACGATGCCCTGGAAAGCGGTGATGGGGGACGGCGCCTTCCCATCCGAACGCTCCCGCATGGTGAGGAAGGCCCGGCGCAGATCCTCCCGGTCATGCTCATACCGATAGGTCTGGTCTCGCCGCAGGGGCTCCGGCTCCTTTGTAAAGAGGTTCCGGCCGATTTCCCCCCTGCCCTCCAGCCAGGACGCGGGACTCCGGAGCTTTTCCATGATCTCCTGCCGACGGCGCTGCTCCAGCGACTGGATCAGCAGTTCCATCTCCGACAGGCCCTCCCGGCGCTCCGCCTCGCTGAGCAGCATCTTCGTCTTGATGAGCACAAGCTGGGAGGCCATGGTGATGAACTCGCTGGCGATTTCCAGATCCATCCGCTTCATTTCCTCCAGGTAGGCAAGATACTGCTCCAGGATTACGGAGATCTGAATGTCCCGGATTTCGATTTTATTCTTGCTGAGCAGCAGTAAAATCACGTCCAGGGGCCCGGAAAAGTCCTCAGGCTCGGCGTTTTTCGATTTCACCACATGGCTCAGATGGTAGGTCGGTTCGTTCATAGGTTCCTCCCGCCTCAGCCGAACAGGGCTTGAAGGATGTAATAGGGAAACGCGGAAATGGCGGACAGGCCGTTCAGCAGGGCGGTCCGGCAGAAAATCAGGGGCCTGTCCAGAAGTCCGGACCAGAGCAGGACGATCATCAGCAGGAAGCCGTACTTCTCATACCGGAGGATCTGATAGTAGACCTTCTCCGGCAAAAGGGCATTTAATACCTTGCTGCCGTCCAGGGGCGGCACGGGGATCACATTGAACACCGCAAGACCTACGCTCAGAATGGCCACATATTCAAAGAAGGTCACCAGGAAACCGGAGATGGCGCCGCCGAACCTTTGGTTTACATAAATTGCTCCCGCCCGAAGGCACAGAGCCAGAAAGGCCAGAACCACGTTGGAGATGGGTCCTGCCGCGGCGGTGATGGCCATATCACGGACCGGATGCCGGAAGTTCCGCATGTTGATGGGCACAGGCTTGGCCCAGCCAAACCGGAAAATCGCCATCATCAGAAGGCCCCAGACGTCCACGTGGCGGATGGGATTGAAGGTGAGGCGGCCGGCGTTCTTCGCCGTGGGGTCCCCCAGCTTCAGGGCTGTGACACCGTGGCTGACCTCGTGGAACATGATGCAGACCAGGGAGGCCGCTACGATCACCACATAATCCCAAATATACCCGAAATTCAGCTGGCTCAGCCAGTTCGTAAAGGACTGCATACCACACCTCCGTCTGACAAGTCAGTATACCACGGATTTTTCATATTAGCAAGAAAAAGCAGGGAGCGTTTTGCCGCACCCTGCCGTTTTTCCTATTCCGTCACAATGGGCTCGCCCCGGGCGATGCACTCGATGCACTCCACCAGATCCTCCCGGCCCGTGCCCTTTTCCGCGGAGAAGGGGATCAGAATGTCCGTGTCCCGGAGATCCAGGTCCCCGTAGATCCGGTCCAGGTTGGGCTCGATGTCCCGCTTCCGGAGCTTGTCGAGCTTGTTGGCCAGCACCACAAAGGGGCAGCCCGCGTCCTGGAACCATTTGGCCATATTGATATCATTCTTTGTGGGCGCGTGGCGGGCGTCCACGATGAAGATCCCCAGGCTGATGAGACCGGCGGCGAAATACTGCTCCATGAGCTTTGCCCACCGGGCCTTTTCGCTCTGAGAGACCTTGGCGTAGCCGTAGCCCGGCAGATCCACCAGATAGGCCGCCTCGTCCACAAGAAAATAGTTGATGTGGATGGTCTTTCCGGGAGAGGAGCCCACGTAGGCCATCTTCTTCCGCTGGAGCACCCGGTTGATCACCGAGGACTTGCCCACGTTGGACTTGCCCGCAAAGGCGATCTGGGGGATCCCGTCCTTCGGAAACTGCTCCGGACTTGCCGCCGACAGCTTGAATTCCACCTTCTGAAAGTTCATGGTC
>CAJOHR010000019.1:67885-93689 GCA_905234425.1 uncultured Oscillospiraceae bacterium
TTCACTCTTCACTATTCACTCTTCACTGTCTGATTCCCGGCTTCCTTCCCTGGGGCTCGGGCAGGGGGATATCGATCCGCTCCGGCTCCTCCTGGGCCCTGTCCTTCTTTGTCAGGTCCAGGGCGGCGCCCAGCACCGCGTCGGCCTCCCGCACGGTGATGAAGTTCAGACGGCTCCGGACGGTCTGATCGATCTCCTCCAGGTCCTTTTCGTTCTCCGCCGGGATGATGACGGTCCGGACCCCGTGGCGCAGGGCTGCCATGGTCTTCTCCTTGAGACCGCCGATGGCCATGACCCGTCCCCGTATGGAGATCTCGCCGGTCATGGCAATGTCCCGCCGGACGGGAGCGCCGGTCAGAGCCGACACCAAAGCGGTGCAGATGGTGATGCCTGCCGAGGGGCCGTCCTTGGGGGTGGCGCCCTCGGGGAAATGGACGTGGATATCCTTGTTCTTGTAGAAGTCCGGGTCAATACCTAATCGGTCCGCCCGGGACCGGATATAGCTCATGGCAGCCTGGACAGACTCCTTCATCACGTCTCCCAGGGAGCCGGTCATGCTGAGCTTGCCGGTGCCGTCCACCACGTTGACCTCCACCTCCAGGGTCACGCCGCCCACGGAGGTCCAGGCCAGGCCCGTGACCACGCCCACCCGGTTCTCTCCTGCCATGAGATCGGGCAGGTACTTCCGGACGCCCAGGTATTCCTCCACCCGGGCAGGGGTGATCACGGCCCGTTTCACCGTCTCGTCGGTGGCGAATTTCAGCGCCGCCTTCCGGCAGAGGGTGGCGATCTCCCGCTGGAGGTTCCGGACGCCGGATTCCCGGGTGTAGCCGTCGATGATCTCCCGCCAGGCGTTGTCGTAGACGGTGATCTGGTTCTTCTTCATGTGGAGCTTCCCCAGCTCCTTGGGCAGCAGATGATTCTTGGCGATCATCAGCTTTTCCTCGTCGGTGTAGCTCCCCAGCTCGATGACCTCCATGCGGTCGAGCAGCGCCGCAGGGATGGTGGAGGTGGTGTTGGCGGTGGTGATGAACAGCACCTCGCTCAGGTCAAAGGGCACCTCCAGGTAGTTGTCCCGGAAGGTCTTGTTCTGTTCCGCGTCCAGGACCTCCAGCAGCGCCGAGGAGGGGTCTCCCCGATAGTCCGCGCCCACCTTGTCGATCTCGTCCAGAAGCAGCAGCGCGTTCCTGGAGCCTGCCTGCCGGACGGCGGTGATGATCCGTCCCGGCATGGCTCCGATATAGGTCTTCCGGTGGCCCCGGATCTCCGCCTCGTCGTGAACGCCGCCCAGGGAGATCCTGGCCATTTTTCGGTTCAGGCAGGCGGCGATGGAGGTGGCGATGGAGGTTTTTCCCACGCCGGGAGGTCCCACCAGGCAGATGATCTGGCCGGTGATGTCCGGAGACAGCTTCCGCACGGCCAGGAACTCCAGAATCCGCTCCTTCACCTTCTGGAGGCCGTAGTGGTCCTCGTCCAGCTTTCGCCGGGCGGCCTCGATGTCCACGGTTTCCTCCGTGGTGGTGTTCCAGGGCAGCTCCAGGGCCAGATCCAGATAGTCCCGGAGCAATGCGCCCTCGGAGGACCCGGAGGGATGCTTGCTGAGGCGGCTTAAATCCTTGAGCAGCTTCTCTTCGATGGACTTCTCCAGCTTGAGGGCCCGGATCTTTTCGCCGTATTCCTCCAGCTCCCGGTCCTCGTTCTCCTCCCCCAGCTCCTCGTGGATGATTCTCAGCTGCTCTCGGAGGTAGTAGTCCCGCTGGCCCTTGTTCACCGCGGCCTGGACCTGCTCGGCAATGTCCCCCTCCAGCTTCATGATCTCGACCTCTTTGCCCAGGGTCTTGACCGCAAAATCCAGCCGCTTCACCGGATGGAGCTGCTCCAGGGCCGTCTGCTTATCCTGGTACTTAAAGCCGCAGTTCTGGGACAGATAGTCGGCCACGAAGCCCGGGTCCTCGCTGGTCATGAGCCGGAGCAGGCTCTCGGCGTTGTTCTGGGGCAAAAGGTCGCTGTAGACGCCGTAGAGCTGGTAGGCCACGCGGAGCAGCGCCTCCACCCGGGCCTTGGAGTTCCGATAGGGCAGCTCCCGGAGCGTGGTGCAGACGCCCTCCAGATAGGGGCTCTCCTTGGTGATCCGGACCGTGACCCGGTCCTCGCCCTCCACCAGGATGCGGACCACCTCGCCGGGAAGCTTCAGAACCTGGCGCACGTGGACCAGGACGCCCACCTCGAAGAGATCCTCCGGGGCCGGCTCGTCCACCATCACATCCTTCTGCATGACCAGGATCATCCGCTGGTCCCCGTTCATGGCCTGATCCAGGGCCCGCATGGACTTCTCCCGGCCCACGTCGAAGGAATAGATGATCCGCGGGAACACGGAAATCCCGCGAAGGGCCATGACGGGCGCCTTGAGGGTATACAGATTGTCGTCCATTTCTGTCGCTCCTTTCCGGCAGCGCTGTTTGCGCAGAGGGCCGGCCCGGACCGTATGTCCGGGTCAGCCCCTGTCTTGAATATCAGCCGATCTTCTCCGATTTGCCCACCTTGTGGACGGGCGTTCTGGGATGCTTCGCGTCCCGGACAAGCTCCGGCGCTCCTTTTTCTTTGACGGACTGCTCCGTGATCACCACGGACTGGATGGCCGGGTCCGACGGAATGTCGAACATGACGTCGGTCATGACGCTCTCCATGACGGTCCGAAGTCCTCGGGCCCCCACCTTCCGGTCCAGCGCCTCCTGGGCGATGGCCTCCAGGGCCCCGTCCCCAAACTCCAGGCTGACGCCGTCGAACTCCAGCAGCTTCTTGTACTGCTTCACCAGGGCGTTCTTGGGCTCCGTCAGGATCCGCACCATGTCCTCCTTGGTCAGACTTTGGAGGCTGGTGATCACCGGCAGCCGCCCCACCAGCTCGGGGATGATCCCGAACTTCAGGATATCATGGGGCTGGACCTGGGAAAAGAGGGTTCCCACGTCCTTCTCGCTCCGGTCTCCCAGCTCCCGGCCGAAGCCCAGGGAGGAGGTGGCGGTGCGCTTTTCAATGATCTTGTCGAGACCGTCGAAGGCGCCGCCGCAGATAAACAGAATGTCGCTGGTGTCGATGGGGATGAACTCCTGCTGGGGGTGCTTCCGGCCACCCTGGGGCGGTACGTTGGCCACGGTCCCCTCGATGATCTTCAGCAGGGCCTGCTGGACGCCCTCGCCGCTGACGTCCCGGGTAATGGAGGTGTTCTCGCTCTTCCGGGCGATCTTGTCGATCTCGTCCACGTAGATGATGCCCTTTTCCGCCCGCTCCACGTCAAAGTCCGCCGCCTGGATCAGCCGCAGGAGGATGTTTTCCACATCCTCGCCCACGTATCCGGCCTCGGTCAGGGTGGTGGCGTCGGCGATGGCGAAGGGGACGTCCAGGATCTTCGCCAGAGTCTGGGCAAACAGGGTCTTGCCGGTGCCCGTGGGCCCGATGAGCAGAATGTTGCTCTTCTGGAGCTCCACGTCGCTGCTCTCCCCGTAGTAAAGGCGCTTATAGTGGTTGTACACCGCCACGGCCAGGGACTTTTTGGCGGTCTCCTGCCCGATGATGTACTGGTCCATATACTCCTTGATGGCCTGGGGCGAGGGGATCACCTCGGGGAGCAGCTCGTCGGAGGCGTCCTCATAGAGGCCGTCCTCCAGGATGTCGTTGCACTGCTCCACGCATTCGTTGCAGATATAGACCCCCGGCCCGGCGATGATCCGCCGGACCTCCTCCGCCCCTCTGCCGCAGAAGGAGCATTTCACTTTCTGTTCGTTGTTTCTTGCCAAATGCGGCAACTCCCTTCATACGGACAGGACAGAGCCCGCCCGCTTACCGCTGATAGATGACCCGGTCGATGAGACCGTACTCCACGGCCTCCTCCGCGCTCATGAAATTGTCCCGCTCACAGTCGGCGGTGACCACCTCCAGGGGCTTCCCGGTGTTGTCCGCCAGAATGCGGTTCATGCGCTGCTTGATGATCTCCAGGCGCTTGAGGTGAATGGCCATGTCGGTGATCTGTCCCTGGGTGCCGGCGGAGGGCTGATGGATCATGATCTCCGCGTTTGGCAGGGCCAGACGCTTCCCCTTGGTTCCGGCGCTCAGAAGAAACGCACCCATGCTGGCGGCCAGACCCACGCAGATGGTGGACACGTCGCACTTGATATACTGCATGGTGTCGTAAATGGCCATACCCGCGGTGACGGAGCCGCCGGGGGAGTTGATATAGAAGCTGATGTCCTTCTCCGGGTCCTGGCCCTCCAGATAGAGGAGCTGGGCCACGATCAGGCTGGCGGTGGTGTCGTTGACCTCCTCCGAGAGCATGATGATCCGGTCGTTGAGGAGCCGGGAGAAGATGTCATAGGACCGTTCGCCCCGGCTGGTCTGTTCTACTACATAGGGAATAAAACTCATTGAGATAACTCCTTTATGGAAATGCTGCGCCGCCTAGATTGTATCCGCAGAGCAGGGAGATTATTCCTCGGCAGCCTCAGCGGGCTTGGGGGCCACAGCCACAGCGCTGTCGGTGATCATGGCCATGGCCTTCTCGAACTTCTTGTCCCGCTGGATCTCCTCGGCGGGGACGTACTCCTTGACCTTTTCCACTTCCATCTCGTACTGGTCGGCCATTTCCTGATAGGTCGCCTCGACCTCCTCCTCGGAGATCTCGATGGCCTCGGCCTCGGCCACCTTCTCCAGGAGCAGGGTGTTCTGGACCTGGCTCAGGGCGGAGGCTCTCTGGCTCTCCCGGACGCCCTGGACGGTGGTGCCCATCATCTGGGCATACTGCTCCAGGGAGAAGCCGCTCTGCTGCATGCTCATAGAATACTGCTGCATGATCTCGTCGAGCTGGGCCTCGATCATGGCGTCGGGGATGGTGACCTCCATGTTCTCAATGGCCTTCTGCATGACGGCGTTCTTGAAGGCGTTCTCCACCTCCTCGCCCTTCTGCTCCTCCAGCTTCTTCTTCAGCTCGTCCCGGAGCTCGGCCAGAGTGTCGGCGGTCTCGGAAACGTCCTTGGCGAACTCATCGTCCAGCTCGGGGGTATTGGTGGCCTTGACCTCCTTGACCTTGACCTTGAACACCACGGGCTTGCCGGCCAGATCCTCTGCGCCGTAGTCCTCGGGGAAGGTCACGTCCAGATCCTTTTCGTCGCCGGCGGAGAGGCCCACAAGCTGCTCCTCAAAGCCGGGGATAAAGGTGCCGGAGCCGATCTTCAGGCTGTAGTCCTCGCCCTTGCCGCCCTCGAAGGGCACGCCGTTGAGGAAGCCCTCGAAGTCGATGACGGCGGTGTCGCCGTCCGCCGCAGGCCGCTCCACGGTCTCGATGGTGGAGTTCCGGTCCGCCAGCTTCTTCACCTCGGCGTCGATCTCCGCCTCGGAGACGGTGACCTCGGCCTTCTCGGCCTCAATGCCCTTATACTGGCCCAGGGTGACCTCAGGATAGAGCCCGGCCTCCACGGTCAGGGTCAGGTCGCCGCTCTCCTCCACATTCAGGTCGGAAATGCTGGGGCTGCCCACCACGGTCAGGTCCTGGCCCTCCAGCGCCTCGGCCCACACGTCGGGGAAGATCAGGTTGATGGCGTCCTCATAGAAGGTCTCCTTGCCGTACATGCCCTCCACGATCCGGCGGGGGGCCTTGCCCTTCCGGAAGCCGGGAACATAGATCTGGTTCTTCACCTGCTTGTAGGCCTTGTCCAGGCCGTTCTGGAAGACGGTCTTCTCCACCGTCAGCACCAAGGTGGCGGTGCTGTTGTCGTGCTTCTCCACACTTTTGACATTCATTGGTATTTCCTCCTGTATTCACGGCTTGACGCCACAATTTACTGAAATCATGCACGTTTTTTCCTCTGGGCATACAGCCCAATACGGCGCAGTTGCACAGCCTAACGATTATAGCAGATTTTATCCAGTTTTCCAATAGGCATTTTCCACTTTTTTATTGCCCTGCCCCGTTTTCTTTTTGTGGGTTGCGCTTCCGAGGCGCAGAAAAGCCGGAGCCCGGGAACAATCCGGGGCTCCGGCCAAAAGAATTCTTAGGAACTGTGATAATATAAATTGAGCAATTCATGCGCCGGATTCATTGCCTGGAGCCAGGATGAAAACCGCAGGAATACTTTGTGTATTTCAAGGTTTGAAGACGCAGCGCCAGGCGATGAAGACAAGCAGGAATGTGCAAGTTATCGTAGGCGTCCCGGGTGGCGGTACGCACGTTCTTGGCCACCACGCAGTCGCCGATGGCGGCGAAATCGGGGGCGGTCATGTGGAAGCTCTCGGCCAGATCGGACCGGGGCCGCATACCGGAGGACATGACGACCACGTCGCACTCCACGAACTGCTCCTTGCCGTCCTTGTCCAGGAAGGCGACTCCCTTCTCGGTGATGCCGGTGCAGCGGGCGGAGGTGTACTGGGCGATGCCCTTGTCGTTCATGAGGCCCAGCATGACGCCTCTCGTCAGGTGGAAGGTCTCGGGGCAGAGCTCCGGCAGCATCTCGATAATGCTGACCTTCTTGCCCTTTTCGGCCAGGGCCAGGGCGGTCTCACAGCCCACCTCGCCGCCGCCGATCAGGACCACGTTCTCCCCGATCTCGTCGATGTGCTTGTAGCACTCCTCGGCGATCATGACGTTCTTGCCGTCGGTGCCGGGGATGGGGGGCACGAAGGCGTTGGCGCCCACGGCGGCCAGGACCCAGTCGTACTTGCCCGCCTCGATCATCTCGGGGGTGGCCTCGGTGTTCAGCTTGACGTTGACGCCCAGCTTCTTTACCAGGTTGATCTGGTAGTTCATGAACTTGGCCAGGTCATACTTGAAGGAGACCTGCTCGGAGAACACCAGCTTGCCGCCCAGACGGTCGGCCTTCTCGTAGATGGTCACGTCGTGGCCCCGCTTGGCGGCGATGATGGCCGCCTCCATGCCGGAGGGACCGCCGCCGATGATGGCCACCTTCTTGGGGGGGTGGTGGAGGCGGGGACCAGATCCTTCAGCTGATTCTCCCGGCCCACGGTGGGGTTCACGGAGCAGGCGAAGGCCCGGGTGTTGGGGTTGGAGTACTCCAGACAGTGGAAGCACTTGATGCAGGGGATGATCTCGTCCTCCTGGCCGTGCCGGGCCTTCTCGGGCATCTCGGGATCGGCGATGGTTCCCCGGGCCATGGCCACGAAGTCTGCGCCGCCGGTGGCCAGGGTCTCCTCGATCAGCTTGGGGTCCTGGAAAGCGCCCAGGGTCAGAACGGGCTGGGGCACGCCGATCTCCTTGATCCGGCGGGCAAACCGGGCGTTCTGGGCGGGCTTATGGAAGATGGTGGGGTGCATGATGGCCTCGGTGCCGGGGATGGACATGTTGCCCGCGGAGATGTGGGCGATGTCGATGCGGTCGCCGGCCATGTTCAGGAACGCGGCGATGTCCTCGGGCATAAGCTGCTGGTCCGCGTTGGGGTAGCCCACGGCGTCGGCCAGCTCGCAGCCGGAGATCCGGTACTCGATGAGGATCTTCCTGCCTACCCGCTCCCGGATGGCGTCGAGGATCATCATGGGGAACCGACAGCGGTTCTCGAAGGAGCCGCCGAACTCATCGGTGCGCTTGTTGAACAGGGGGCTCATGAACCGGTTGATGACCAGTCCGTGGCCGCCGTGGATCAGGATGGAGTCGAAGCCCACCTTGACGGCAGCCTCCGCCACGTCGGCGTAGTCCTTGGCGGCCTCACGGGTGAGCATGGGCCGCTCCGAGCCGTCGGGGCCGGGGGTGCCGTCCACGGAATAGAAGAAGTGCTTGCCCTCGCCCTTCTTGCCGCCGGTCCAGCCGGAATAGAAGAAGGCCAGGAGCTCGATGGACGCCTTGGCGCCGTAATAGTGGATCTGATCCACGGTGCGGACCCAATAGCGGTGATAGGCGCTCTGACGGAGGTCCAGGTTGTGCCAGCCGGGCCGGAAGGGGGCAAGGCTGTTCATGTCGTGACCGGCGATGGTCACAGAGGCGGTGCCGCCGCGGGCCTTCTCCACGTAGTAGGCACGGTAGGCGTCAGTGGGATAAGGCTCGTCGGTCTGGAGCAGATGGGGCGTGGCCGGGGCCTGGAAAATGCGGTTTTTGAACACCACGTTGCCAACCTTATAGGGGGAGAACAGCGTGGGATATTCAGGATGCGTCATAGAATAAACCTCCCATTTTATATTCATCCTTTCCATTTTAACGGGAATTCGTCCGAAAAGCAACCATTTCCACAGGTTCAATTTCTGAGGTCTTGTTGCAAAACGTGACTATTCGGCCCCGAATCCTCATTCTCCCAGATATTTCTCCAAACAGACCAGCCGGACGCCGGGAATGCCGTTGAAATCGCAGGGGACAATCCCCGCCTCCCCATAGCCCAGCTTACTGTACATGGCCCGGGCGGCGGCGTTTTTCTCATTGGTGTCCATGCGAAGATACGGGCAGCCCTGTGAACGGGCATAGGTCTCGTAGAAGGCCACGAAGTCCTTCCCGATCCCCTTCCCGGCCTCCGGCGGGTCCACACAGAGCGTGTGGAGCACCATGACCTGTTCCGCCGGGGCCTCATGCTCCCAGGGAGCCAGAACGTATTCCGGCACCTGGACCCGATTGATCCGGGCGGCGGCCAGGATCCTGCCTCCGGCCTCCCGGACAAAGAGGTCGCCCGCCGCCAGCGCCTCTCGGGCCGTCCGCTCCGTGGGATAGACGCCCCGGATCCAGCCGATGGTGGTCCTTCCCGCCTCCTCCCGGTCGTGAATCCGTTCATAAATGGCGGCAATCGCCGGGATGTCGTCCTCTCTTGCCAGCCGGATCATGACCGCTGCTCCCTGCGCCGGGACGCCCATACGGGCTCCATGCTTCCTTCATGCTTCGCCCACCAGCGCTTTCCGATCACCACGGCCCGCCAGAACAGCTCCGGGCAGACCTTGTTGATGACCGCGCCGATGAAGACGATATACATGCAGAAATACAGCCACAGCATGGCCAGGATCATGGTGGTCAGGCCGCCGTAGATCACGGAGATCTGGCCCACCCGGTTCACATAGACCGAAAACAGAGAGGAGAACATCAGCCAGGCCAGACTGGTGAAGGCAGCCCCCGGCGCCTGGAGCAGAAATTTCAGCTTCTTGCTGGGGAAGGCGGTGTAGATCAGCATAAACACCAGGGTCATGACCAGGAACAGGGTCAGGCCCTTCAGGGCAAGGGCAGCCGAGAAGGCGCCGGCGATCCCGGGAACGTTCCTCTGAAGCAGGGCCTGGATGTGCTGGCCGAAGACCCGAAGGGCCAGGTTCAGCAGCAGCCCCGCAATGAGGATCAGCATATACACCACGCACATGGCCCGCTTCAGCAGGATGTTCCGGGTGTCGTTCACGTCCTGGATGGCGTTGAGGCCGTCCATGAGCCCCAGCATGCTCTTTCCGGCGGTCCAGACCGTGGCCAGCGCCGACAGGGACAGAGCCGTGGCGCTGGTGGTGGTCATGTCCGCGGCCATGCTCCGCATGAGGGGGTCGAAGGATTTGGGCAGCACCAGGGAGATCATCTCCAGCATATCTCCCGTGCTCAGGGGCGTGAGACTGACGATGGACAGGGTCAGCATGAGCAGGGGGAACACGGCGGTGATGATAAAGAAGGAGGCGCTGGCCGCATACGTGGCAACGTGATAGGACGCGAATTTCACGCCGTAATAACGCAGCCGGTTTATGGTCCGCATGGTGTTGACACCAACCTTTGAATCAGTGTGCCGGGTCATAGGCCGATCCGGTAGGCCGCCCGGCCCTGGGCGAAGATGTCCCCGCCCACGGAATCCAGAGCGGTGAACACCGGCAGGTCCTCAATAACCAGCCGTTTGACGGACTCGCAGCCCAGCTCCTGGAAGGCGATCTCCTCGGCGGAGCGGATGCAGCAGGCGATCAGGGCTCCAGCCCCGCCCACGGCGCAGAAATAGGCCGCCTTGTTCCGGACCACGGCATCCTTCACCGCCTGGGAGCGCTCGCCCTTGCCGATCATGGCCGTGAGGCCCAGGTCCAGCAGCCGGGGGGCGTAGGGGTCCATCCGGCTGGAGGTTGTGGGTCCGCAGGAGCCCACGGCCATGCCCTTCTGGGCCGGGGTGGGTCCGGCATAGTAGATCACAGAACCCCTCATGGGATAGGGAAGCTCGCCGCCCTCGTCCAAAAGCTGAAAAATCCGCTTGTGGGCCGCGTCCCGGGAGGTATAGACCGTACCGCTGAGGAGCAGCCGGTCCCCTGCCCGAAGCTCCGGGATGACCAGGGGCAGCTCCGAAGTATGAACCTTTCTCTCCATGGTCAATCCTCCAGCTCTTCCGCCGGGTCCGGCACAAATTCGGTCATGGCGGCAAGCTCCTCCGAGGAGGAAAGCAGTCCGTCCCGCAGGGCGGCGGCGGAAATCCGAAGGATCTCCAGCTGCTTGTCCAGGACCTCCATGGCCTCCTGGGCGGCGCTCTGCGACGCCTTGGCCTGCCGGGTGGACCGATCGCAGACGTCCTGCATATCGGCATAGAGCTTCCGGACCCGCTGGGCAGCCACGCGCTCCGCGGCCTCAGCCCGGCGGTAGGCCTCCAGCTCCTGCCGGGTCAGATCCTCCGCCGCTTCCTTCGGCTCCGGCGCCTCGGGTTCTTCCGCCTCCGCCGGAGCGGCAGCCGCAGACTGATCAAGGAGCTGGGCCCGGAGCCGGTCGTTCTCCGCCTGGAGCGCTTCGATTTTTTCCTCCAGCGCCGTGATCTCCCCGGCATGGTCCTGGGCGGCCTTGGAGATGTATTCGGTGACGTCGCCCTTGTGGAATCCGCCTACAGCCGTGCGGAAGGACGCAGTTTGGAACTCAGACATAGGTATGACCTCCTGAGCAGAAAAATACCTGATTGATTAACATAATACCTTGTTTATAACACATCTTTTTCCGTAATTCAACAGAGAATTGACGGGATCGGTCCTCTGGAGTACAATATTTTCGTAATTTTTCCGGGGAAGGGCGGATGAATATGCATCGGGAAACAACATTGGAGAGTCGGGAGATCTTTCGGGGCCGGATCCTCCGGCTGACCGTGGACCGGGTGGAGCTGGAGGACGGATCGGTCTCCAGCCGGGAGATCGTCCACCACCACGGCGGCGCGGCGATTCTCCCCCTGGACGAAGCGGGCCGGGTGACCATGGTGCGGCAGTTCCGCTACGCCTTCGGGTCCGAGCTTATGGAGATCCCGGCCGGAAAGCTGGAAGCCGGAGAGGACCCCAGAGCTGCCGCCATCCGGGAGCTGGAAGAGGAGTGCGGCCTGGTGGCGGACAAGGTCACGGAGCTGGGCTGCATCTATCCCAGCGTGGGCTATGATGACGAGATCATCTATCTCTATCTGGCCGAAAAGCTTCATCGGACGGCCCCCAGGCCGGACAGCGGCGAGTTTCTGACCCTGGAGACCCATTCCCTGGAGGCGCTCAGAGACATGGCCCTGGCCGGAGCCCTCCGGGACGCCAAAACCGTGGCCGCCGTGCTGAAAACGGTCATGCTGCGCGCCGCCGGCCAGGGCTGACAGGCAAATTGGGATTTGTCGGGGTCATTGAGCATCCCTGTCATTCTGAGGAGCGCAGCGACGAAGAATCTTGCGTCAACCGGGAAGGAAAGATCCTTCGCAGGATGACGCAGCATACCTCTCAGGTGACGCAACATACCTCGACAAATCCCAATCTTCCGGATACAGCGCGAAAACAGACCGGAAACCTTTGCATCGGTTTCCGGTCTGTATGTTGTATTGGTATTGCGATTACGCGATGCGGCAGGCGCCGTAGTAGCGGGCGGAGTAGTAGCTCTCGCTCAGGGAGCTGATCTTCACGCCGTCCCGGGAGTTGGCCGCGTGGATGAAGTCGCCGCCGCCGATGTAGATGCCCACATGGGTGATGCCGTCTGCGGCATAGGTGCCGGAGAAGAACACCAGGTCGCCGGGCTCAAGATCGGAGTAGGACACATAGTAGCCGTCAGAGTACTGGGGCGTGGCCGTCCGGGAGATGGAGTAGCCGCACTGCCGGAAGACGTACTGGACAAAGCCGGAGCAGTCGAAGCCGGAGGGGGATGTGCCGCCCCAGACGTAGGCATATCCCAGATACTGCATGGCCGTGCTCACGATGTCGCTGCCATAGCCGGAGGAAGCGGGTGCAGAGTAGGAGTCCTCGTAGTCATAGTCGTCGTTATCGTCGTCATCGTAGCTGTAGCTGTAGTCGTAATCGTCGTCGTCATCGTCGTCATCGTCGTCATAGGCGGTGTAGGAGCTGGAGCTGCTGCTGGCGCTGCTGGGCTTGGCAGCTGCCGCAGCGGCCGCAGCCTCCCGGGCCTCCCGCTCGGCGGCCTCGTTCATGGTCTCCACGTTGGTGGAGCCTTCCGCCTCGTCGTTGGTGGTGGCAGCCAGAGGCGCGTAGATGTAACCGGTGGTGTCGCCGTACTGGACCTCATACCAGTCGCCCACCTGCTGCACCAGGGTGCAGAGGCTTCCGCTGTAGAGCACGTCGGTCCGGGAAGCGGACTCGTCGGGCTCCGTCCGGAGGTTCACGGCGTTCCCCTCGATGACGGCATAGTCGAAGATCTTCTCCGCGGGGATCTCCGCGGTGGGATCCACCAGGTCGCTGCGGACATAGCCGGTCTCACCGTTCATATCCACGGCGTACCAGCCGTCCACGATGCCGGTGATGGTCACGGCCTCCTCCTCGCCCAGGCAGCCGATGGCTTCGCTGTCGCTGTCGGGAGAGACGCGGACGTTGGCAGCGGAGGCCCGGACCAGGCCGTAGCCCAGATCTGCCTCGCCCTCGCCGGCGAGAGTCATGTAATCACCGAAGATGTAGCCGTTGACGCCGTCCACGCTGACGCGATACCAGTCGCCCTCCTTGGAGAGGACGATCAGATTGCTGTACTGATCGGCCACGGCCACGATCTCCGCGTCCATATTGGGGTTCTCGCGGACATTGACCCCCAAGGCCTCCACCTCGCCCAGCCCAAGGGCTGTGCCGGTGATCTCCTTGCTGACAATCACAGGGGCGTCGGACTCGTTCAGCACAGAGGCGCGGGACTCCTGCTCATGCAGGGTGTCCGCCGCCATGGCCGCCGGCGCCAACGCAACTGTGGCTGCCAGTATGAAGCTCAGAAGTCTTGCGGGTCTAAGAAATTTACCATTCATGGTATGGTACCTCCGTTCGTTACTCTGTGGACCAAGGAAAAATTACTTGGAGAGCGCCCGTTCCAGCCAGACGCTGCCCACATCCAGTGCCGAGAAGACGCCGTCTTTCTCGGATTTCTTGGTCACCCGGTCCCGGGCGCGTACATTGGGGTCCGTCAGCTGAAGCTGAACGGAAACCTTGGACGCAACTTCCTCGCCGCCGACATTTGTCGTCTCAAGGATCTGCATCATCACAATGTAGGGATCCGCCATGGAACCGTAGTAGATGAAGTTATCCTTTCGCATCAGGGGACGGCCTTTATACAAGAGGGGCTTTTTGGTCTCTGTCGCCATACCGATACTCCTTTCCGCGAATGTAACCGAATTGTAACACATTGTTTCTAACATGTCAACCTTTTCGGCTCATTCTTCTGAAAAATTTCTCAAAGTTAACAATTTGGCCACAGAATAACCCGGAGTTTCCATATTCAATTGTAGGGATTGCCGATGAATTTGGCGGCATCGGGCAAAAAGGGGCGCCCTGAAATCAGGGCGTCCACCTTCAACTTCCGCCGTATTACCCGAACAGGTAGTGCCGCACCAGCTCCTGCATGAGCTCGTCCCGGTCGATCTTGGTGATCTCGGTCCGGGCTCCGTTGTAGTTGGTGATATAGGTGGGGTCCTCAGAGAGAAGGTAGCCCACGATCTGATTGATGGGGTTGTAGCCCTTTTCACTCAGCGAGCAATACACCGAGGTCAGGATGCGCTTGGTCTCCTGATTTGCGTCCTCCGTCACATGAAACTTGATGGTCGAATCTTCCACGCTGTATCCCCCGCTTTCTATGAAGATGGTATCATTTTATCGCAGTTCCGGTGAAAAGTAAAGGGAAACCAGCCAACTTTTACAAAACCTTCAGAATTTCCGGCTCGGAAACCATCTCATACTACGCACTGATAGAAATCTTGATTTCTATCAGTGGCGGCTGCGCCGCTGCTTGCAGCCTATCGGACTGCAAGCGGTAGCAAGGAACAATTTCACGCCCCGCATGGAATGCGGGGCAGCGGCAAAAGCCGCCCCGATTAAAACACTTCATGTTTTAATCCGTGCATAGTATCAGGTCTCGTGGTCGGATACGTGCATGGTCTTCAGGTTGCCGATCTTTTGGCTCCGGCGGTCCAGCTCGGCGAGCACGTCCTGAAGCGGGATCTCCTTCTCGGCCATCATGACCATCAGGTGGTAGATCAGGTCGGAGATCTCCCCCACCGTGTCCGAGGCCACGTCGTTTTTCGCGGCGATAATGGTTTCGGCGGACTCCTCCCCCACCTTTTTGAGGATTTTGTCCAGACCCTTTTCAAAGAGGTAGCAGGTGTAGCTGCCCTCCATGGGGGACTGCTTCCGGTCCAGGACCACCTGATAGAGGTCCTCCAGCACGTGGTCTCCCAGGGCGGGTACGGACGGTTCCTCCGGCGCTGTTTTCAGCTCGCCCGTCAGGTCGTGAAAGAAGCAGGAAACGGCGCCGGTGTGGCAGGCCGGTCCCGCGGGCACGGCCAGGAGCAGCAGGGTGTCCGTGTCGCAGTCGGTGTAGACCTCCTTTACATAGAGGTAGTTGCCGGAGGTCTCCCCCTTATTCCAGAGGGTCTGGCGGCTGCGGCTCCAGAACCAGGCGGTCCCCGTCTCCAGGGTCTTCCGCACCGCCTCCCGGTTGGCAAAGCCCACCATGAGCACCTGCCGGGTGCGGATATCCTGGACGATCACCGGGATCAGCTCGGATTTATAAAACAGGCTGTCAATGTCAAACATAGCGTTTTTCCTCTTTCCTTCTTGTGGTCACCAGATCTCCAGCCGGTTGGCCTCGGCCCGGAGCTCCGCCCGGAAGTCGGGATGGGCCACGGCGATGAGCTCCTCCACCCGCTGGCGGACGGACCGGCCCCGGAGATGGGCGATACCGTACTCCGTCACCACAATGTCCACGATGTTCCGGGGGATGGTGACGATATTGCCGGAGGTGAGCCTTGGCACGATCCGGGAGATGGTCCCGCTTTTGGCGGTGGACTGGAGGGCGATGATGCCCCGGCCGTTTTCGGCGTGGAAGGCGCCGTAGGCAAAGTCCCAGGCGCCGCCGGTGCCGGAATACTGCTTCCCGCCGATGGACTCGGAGCAGATCTGACCGGTCAGGTCGATCTCCAGGGCCGTGTTCACCGACACCATGTTCTTGTTTTTGGCGATATTGGCGGGGTCGTTCACATAGCCCACGGGCAGCAGATCCACCATGGGGTTGTCGTCGATATAGTCGTAGAGCTCCCGGGTGCCCCAGGTAAAGGCCGCTACGGTCCGGTTCCGGTGGAAGGTCTTTTTGCTGTTGTTCACGGCGCCGCAGGCCATGAGCTTGCCCATGGCGGAGCCCAGCATCTCCGTGTAGATCCCCATGTCGTGCCGGTCCGTCAGCCGCTCCGCCACCGCGTCGGGCATGCCGCCGATGCCAAGCTGAAGGGTGTCTCCGTCGTGAATCAGGCTGGCGGCATAGTCTGCAATGGTCTCCTGGATCTCGGTCCTGGGGTAGATGGGGGAGTTGAATACGGTGTTCTCGCCTTCCATGAAGTAGTGGACCTTGTCCACGGGGATCCGGGTGGTGCCGGCGATGTGGGGCAGGGCCGGATTGATCTCCAGCATGACCGTCTCGCAGATATCGAAGAGCTCCAGCTCAAACTGCTGGCTGGTGGACATGCAGACGTAGCCGAACCGGTCCACCGGCGTCACGGCTCCCACGAACACGTTGGGCTTCCTGGACTCCAGCATGGCCGCCACGCAGCCGTGGAGGTTGTTGGGCACGAAGCTGACCCGGCCCGTGGAGTGGATGCGCCGGAGGCTGGGGCCGTAGAAGATGGACAGAATGGAGATCACGTCCTCCATGCCCTCCATAGTGAGGAACGGATATTCCTCCTGGGGATTGGCCAGCCAGAGGGTCACATCCCGGACGCCCCGGTCTGCGATCTCATGGAGCCGGCGCAGGAAGCGCACGGGCTCGTTGCCGTAGGCAGCCACGGCGATGACGTCGCCGCTCTTGATTTTATTCAAGGCCTGATCCACATCGATGTATTTTGAGCCGTAATCACAAGGGTCCATGGGGCCGCTCCTTTCTCTCATCTTTCAAACCGCCGCGCATCCTTCAGGATGCGCGGCAAATGGGTTATTATGCGCGGTTTTCCCGCTGGGCCTCTCTTGCCCGGCGCTTTTCCTCCGCCTTCCGGACCTGCTCCTCCAGCATCATGTCCTTGACCTTCATAAGCCGGGCGGTGGTGGAGCGCTCGTTTTCATCCAGCTTCATGGAGATGTATTTGATGTTCTTCTCGTATTCGGGGATCATCACATACTCCAGGGCGTTGACCCGGCGGCGGGTCTTTTCGATCTCCTGGGCCAGAAGCTGCATGGTTTTCTCCACCTGGGCCAGCTCCAGCATGTCCCGGAAGACCCCGGACAGGGCCTCCAGGGCGTCGTCCAGCTCGCCGGAGGTCTGGGCAAAGCCGTAGGGGAAGATCTCCGCCCCGTCACCGGACTGGTGGAAGGTGTACTGGGGCACGTTCACGGACATGATGTTTCTGAGCTTCATGTCCAGGGTCACCTGCTGCTTGGGATAACTCAGGGCCTGCTCCAGCATCTCCGGGCTCATGACCGCGGAGGCCACGGTGAAGGCGCTGTGAGCCTCCATGAGGCCCTCTTCCACCTTCTGCCGGAGCTCCTTGTTCCGCCGGACAATGTCGAGAAACTGCCGCATGAGCTCGTCCCGCTTGTCCTTCAGGAGCTTGTGTCCCCGGATGGCGGTGGTGCGGCGGGTCTTCAGGCGGGTCAGCTCCATCCGCGTGGGGTTGATGGTGGTGGATGCCATTCTCCCGCCTCCTTACTTCGCCTGCTCCGGCCAGTACTTTTCGATGAATTTGGTGTTGATCCGCTTGAGCTCCGACTTGGGCAGAATGGACAGAAGGTCCCAGCCCAGGTTCAGGGTGTCCTCAATGGAGCGGTTTACTTCGTTGCCCTGGGACACATACTGCATCTCAAACTCCGTGGCGAACTTGGCGTAGAGCTTGTCCACGTCCGTCAGGGCGGCCTCGCCCAGGATGGTCATGAGCTCCGCCGCCTCCTTGCCCGCGGAATAGGCGGCAAAGAGCTGGTTCATGGTGCCCGCGTGGTCCTCCCGGGTCTTGCCCTCGCCGATGCCCTTGTCCTTGAGCCGGCTCAGGGAGGGCAGCACGTCGATGGGGGGATTGACGCCCTTCCGGTACAGGTCCCGGGACAGGATGATCTGGCCCTCGGTGATGTAGCCGGTCAGGTCGGGGATGGGATGGGTCTTGTCGTCCTCGGGCATGGTGAGGATGGGGATCATGGTGATGGAACCTTCACAGCCGATGCGCCGTCCGGCCCGCTCGTACATGGTGGCCAGGTCCGTATAGAGGTAGCCGGGATAGCCGCGGCGGCCCGGGACCTCCTTCTTGGCGGCGGAGACCTCACGAAGGGCCTCGGCGTAGTTGGTGATATCCGTCAGGATAACCAGCACGTGCATCCCCTTCTCGAAGGCCAGATACTCCGCGGCGGTCAGGGCCATCCGGGGAGTGGCGATGCGCTCCACGGCGGGGTCGTTGGCCAGGTTGGAGAACAGCACGGTCCGGTCGATGGCGCCGGTCCGCCGGAATTCGCTGACGAAGAATTCGGATTCCTCAAAGGTGATGCCGATGGCGGCGAAGACCACGGCGAAGTTGCCGGCCTGGTCGCCCAGCACCTTGGCCTGCCGGGCAATCTGAGCGGCCAGGGCCGCGTGGGGCAGACCGGAGCCGGAGAAGATGGGCAGCTTCTGGCCGCGCACCAGGGTGTTCAGGCCGTCGATGGCGGAGATGCCCGTCTGGATGAACTCCGAGGGGTAGTTCCGGGCGGCGGGGTTCATGGGCAGGCCGTTGATGTCCATATAGGCGTCGGCCAGGATCTCGGGGCCTCCGTCGATGGGAGAGCCCATGCCGTCGAAGACGCGCCCGAGCATGTCCTCGGAGACGCCAAGCTGCAGGGGATGGCCCAGGAACCGGACCTTGCTTTTGGCCAGGTTGATGCCGGTGGAGGAGTCAAAGAGCTGCACCAGCACGTCGGAGCCGTCCACCTCCAGGACCTTGCAGCGGCGGAGCTCTCCATTTGGCAGCTCGATCTCGCCCAGCTCGTCATAGGTGACGCCGTCCACGTTCTTCACCAGCATCAGAGGGCCGGAAACCTCGGAAATGGTACGATATTCCTTAATCATAGTCTTCCGCACCTACCTTTGCGATGATTTTGTCGATCTGCTGGGTCATTTCCTCCACGATGTCGGCGTAGGCCTCCACATAGTCCTCGTCGGGAATGGACTTTGCGCGGCCGATCTTCTCCCGGGCGTCGATATTGGAAAGGTCCCGCAGGGCCGCGCCTCTGGCCACGGCGTTCCGGCAGAGGGTGTCGTACTGAAGGATGATGCCGAGCAGCCGGTACTGCCGGTCGAAGGAGGAATACCAGTCGATCTCGTTGAAGGAGTTCTGCTGCAGAAAATCCTCCCGTATCATCTTGGCGATCTCCAGGGTGAGCTGATCGTCCACGCCCAGAGAGTCCTTGCCCACCATCTTCACGATCTCGTCCAGCTCCGCCTCCTCCTGGAGGGTGGCCATGGCCCGATACCGGTTGGCGGTCCAGTCCTTGTGGATGTTCTTATCCAGCCAGGGCTGGAGGGTGTCCATATACAGAGAATAGGAGTTGAGCCAGTTGATGGCCGGGAAATGCCGGGCGTAGGCCAGGGAGGAATCCAGGCCCCAAAACACCTTGACGATCCGCATGGTGGCCTGGGAAACGGGCTCGGATGTGTCGCCGCCGGGAGGGGACACAGCCCCGATGGCGGTGAGACTGCCCTGTCGGTCGCCGGAGCAGAGGGTCTTGACCACACCGGCCCGCTCGTAGAACTGCGCCAGACGGGAGGCCAGATAGGCGGGGTAGCCCTCCTCGCCGGGCATCTCCTCCAGACGGCCGGACATCTCGCGCAGGGCCTCGGCCCACCGGGAGGTGGAGTCGGCGATGACGGCCACGTCATAGCCCATATCCCGGAAGTACTCGGCGATGGTGATGCCCGTATAGATGGAGGCCTCCCGGGCCGCCACGGGCATGTCGGAGGTGTTGGCGATGAGCACCGTGCGCTTCATGATGGAATCTCCGGTCCGGGGGTCCACCAGCTCGGGGAATTCCCGCAAAACGTCGGTCATCTCATTGCCCCGCTCGCCGCAGCCGATGTAGACCACCAGGTCCACGTCGGACCACTTGGCCAGCTGGTGCTGGATGACCGTCTTGCCGGAGCCGAAGGGGCCGGGCACGCAGGCCGTGCCGCCCTTGGCCACGGGGAACATGGTGTCGATGACCCGCTGGCCGGAGCACAGGGGCACGTCGGGCACCAGCTTTGTCTTGTAGGGGCGGCCGTTCCGGACGGCCCACTTCTGGGCCATGGGGAGCTCCACCACGCCCTTCTCGGTCTTGAGGACGCATACGGTCTCCTGAACCGTGAAGGATCCGGCCCGGATTTCCTCCACCACGCCCTCCACGCCGTAGGGCACCATGATCCGGTGCTCCACTACGGAGGTCTCCTGGACCACGCCCAGAATATCGCCGGCGGCGACCTTGTCTCCCACGGAGACCTTGGGCACAAAGTCCCACTTCTTCTCATGGTCGATGGGCGAGACCTCGATGCCGCGCTGGATGGTGTTGCCGCAGATGGCCATGATCTTCTCCAGGGGCCGCTGGATGCCGTCGTAAATGCTCTCGATCATGCCGGGTCCCAGCTCCACGGACAGGGGCGCGCCGGTGGTCTCCACCACGGCGCCGGGTCCCAGACCGGAGGTCTCCTCGTAGACCTGGATGGAGGCCTCGTCGCCCCGCATCTCGATGATCTCGCCGATGAGCCGCTGGGGTCCCACCCGGACCACGTCGTACATATTCGCGTCCGAAAGCCCCTCGGCCACAACGAGGGGGCCGGAGACCTTGACAACAGAACCGGTTGCCACTTCTATATCATTCCTTTCGGGTAGTATCGAAATTATAGGATGTCCGCGCCCACGGCCCGCTCCACGGCGCTCTGAAGTGCGCCGGCGCCCAGGCCCAGAGAGCCGGACCGGCCGGGGATCAGAATGACCGCCGGAGTCATACGGTCCTTGTAGCGCTCGATCTCCTGGGAGATCAGCGTGGAGAGCTGCTCCGTGATGTAGACCACCGCGTAGTCCTCCCGGGCAAGCTGATGGAGCAGTTTTCTGGCCTCCGAGGCCTCCTCGCAGGGGAACACGTCCAGGCCCAGGGCCCGGAAGCCGAGCACGCTGTCCCGGTCCCCCATGACCGCCACCTTATACATACGCCTCACGCATCCTTTCCCGGATGGATTCGGTGGGAACCCCCGCCAATCTGCCGCCGAGGATGATCCGCACGGCGGTCAGGTCGTTTTCCAGGGCTCCCAGATAGGAGATCAGCACGGACTCCCCGAAGGGCACCATGCGGCTCTTTTTGAGGTAGGCCCCCAGCACATTGTCGCAGGCCCGCTCAAAGGCGGTCTGGCTGCCGTGGTCGGTGATCTCGTCCCCCATGGCCGCGGCCTCCCGCAGCGCCTCGGGAAACAGGTCGGCCAGGCTGCCGCCGGAGACGGCGGCGGCGGAGATTCTCCCCGGGGAGACAGTCCCGCCGGATACCAGTACCCGGTTCAGGAAATCCGCGCCCTTCTTCTGCCGGATGGCCCGAACGGCGGCCCGGAGATTATTCACGTCGATCCGCAGGGCCACGTACTCCTGGAGGAACCGGCTGCCGGAGGCTTTGGCCATCTCCGTCAGCTCCCCGAAATACGCCCGGTCCAGCAGGAAATCGCTGCGCTGAGGATCTCCCGTGGCGGCCAGGGTGTCCCTGGCCTCTCCGGCAGCGTCCCAAAGGGTCTTGGAGACGGCTGCCGGGGCCTCGTCGGCCTCCAGGGCCTCCCGGAGGGTATCGGCGGGATACCGGCCGGCAGGAGACAGCATGGATGCCGGGTCCCGGCCCGAGGCGGCGCATTTTATGAGCGCTTTCGCGTTGTGATAGTCGTATTTTACCCGGAAAACATCCACCAGGATGGGGTCCGGGGCCAGCTTCCGAAGCTCCTCGAAGGCCTCGTCCCGGTTTTTCGTCAGGGCGGCCTCCAGAGACTGGGCGTCCATGGACTCCAGCCCCTCCCAGCCGCACTCCGCCAGGACCTTGACGGCGTCCTCGTTGGACCGGGCGTCCAGCATCCGCTCCCGGCGCTCCCGGGTCAGAAGCCGTCCCTCCATAGCGCGAAGCCGGGCGGAAATATGCAGATAATCCGTATCCTTCGGTTTCTTGGACAAATTCAGCCCTCCCAGTATCAGTGACACGTGTCATTGCGAGACAGCGACCGACGTCACTGTCGTGGCAATCTTTCCAAATGAATCCCGTGTCTCTGCGTCACTTCTTGTTCTCAAACAGGATGTCCGCCACCTCGGCAGCCATCTGCTCCCGGAGCATCCGGACCAGGGTGCGGAAGGTGCAGTTGGTCTCCACCTTGCCGTCCTGGACATACAGTCCGCCGGTGAACTCCCGGGATTCCTCGGAGAGGGTCAGCCCGCCGGTGCGGCCCTGGGCCTCAAGACGGGCGTTGGCCGCCAGAACCACCTTTTTGCCGTAGCGGGGCCGGTCCTGGCGGGAGAACACCAGGGCCTCCCGTCCCGTGGTGCTGGCCCGGACGGCAAGGCTGCTCAGAAGCTCCACATACTGGGGCTCCGGCAGGGCCAGCAGCTTTTCCATGGCCAGGTCGAAGGCCTTGTCCAGCATGGCCTGCTTTGCCGCCAGCTTCCGCTGGCGGGCCTCCAGCTCGGCCACGCCGTTCATGCGCCCGATCCGCTCCGCCGCCGCCTTTTTGCCGTTTTCCACGGCCTCGGCATAGTCCGACTCGGCCAGGGCCGTATACCCCGCCCGGATCTCCGCGGCCTGGGTGCTGCTGCGGGAGTCGATAGCGGCGCATTCCTGCTCGGCGTCCCGGGCAATGCGATCCGTGATCTTGTCAATTCCGTTCATATCGTCCTCCCCTTACAGGGCGTTCATGAGAAGCAGGATGGTGGCAAGCAGGGAGAGGATGGCATAGAACTCCACGATGCCGCAGAGGATAATGCCCTTGGTGGACTCCGCGGGACGCTTGGCCACGATGTTGATGGAGGCGGCGGCCACACGGCCCTGGAAGATGGCGGAGAGCCATCCGCCGATGGCGATGGGAACGCAGGAGGCGAAGATGGTCAGGCCGTTGGTGACGGTCAGCTGCTGCATACCGCTGCCGCCGAAGACGCCCATGGTAAACAGGACGAAGAACCAGGCCACCAGGCCGTAGAGGCCCTGGGTGCCGGGGAGCACCTGCAGGATCAGGCACTTGGAGAAGTTTTCCGGGGCTTCCGCGATGACGCCGGTGGCAGCCTCGCCCACCATGCCGGTGCCCTTGGCGGAGCCTACGCAGCAAAGGCCCACTGCCAGTGCCGCGCCCAGGAACGCCAGGCCGATGCCGCCGAAGGATTCAAAAAAAGCTAACATGTTACGGTTCCTCCTTAATAATATCGTGATATGTGGTTTGGATGGACAATGGTTCGCAGGGCTTTCCGCCCTCTTTATAAAAACGCCCGAAATACTCCAGGCACTGGAGCCGCAGGTCATGCACATAGCACCCCAGCAGATTCAGCGCCAGATTCATGGCGTTGCCGACCATGGAGATCAGAATAAACGGGACCACGCTGCCGAATACCGCGCCCAGGGTGTTGAACACCTGAGCGATGACGCTGCCGGAGAGCATCAGGGCCATGAGCCGCAGATAGGACAGGATATCGGAGAAGAAGCCGGTGACGCCGTTGTACACGGCGGCCACAAAGGCGGCAAGCTTTCCGAAGCCCTTGGCGTTTCGGGTGGAGCCGTAAGCCAGCATGATGCAGCCAAGGACCAGCACCAGGGGAAAGCTGCCTACGGTTCCGATCTTCAGCACCGCCAGCCCAATGCCAACCAGGATTACCCACCAGGTAATCTCGTCCCACAGGGCGTCGGCAAAGTGACCGTCCATTGTTTTCTTCACAACGCTGATCGCCATGCCGGTGAATACCTGGATAGCGCCCAGGACCAGGGACCCCAGGAGGATCGCCACGGTGTCGTTGAGGGGCGTGAACAGGGCAGGCATGGTGAAGGTGCTGTTCGGATTGATGATCTTTGCCAGCTGGGGAATGAAGTCCCCGAAGAAGCCGCCGGTGAGGGCGCCGAAGACAAAGGTGGCGATGCCGCAGTAGAGCACCAGCTCCATGAAGTTCCGGGTGCCCTCTCTGGGCCGCTTGACCTTTAAAACCACCAGTGCCGCCGCGATCATCAGCAGGCCGTAGGCCATGTCCGCCATCATCATGCCGAAGAACAGGATGAAGAAGGGGGCCATGAGGGGGTTGGGGTCCAGGCCGTCGTAGGCCGGCAGGGAGTACATCTCCGTGACCACGTTCATGCAGCGGGTCAGAGGCCCGTTTTTCAGCCGGATGGGCACGTCGGGGTATTCTTCCTCCGCCGGGTCCCGGAGCTCGTAAGCGCAGTCGTAGGTTTTCAGAAGGTTTTCCAGCTTGTCCGCGTCGGGCTCGGACACCCATCCGTCCAGGAAGAAGGTCCGGTCCATGGCGAGAAGCCGTTCCTTGCAGGTCTCCTTCTGAATGTCCTGGGTCAGCCGGTCGTAGGCCAGCTCCAGGGGCTCCCGGGCGCTGCCCTGACCGGTCAGCTCCTGTTCCAGCGCCTCCCGCTTCCCCTCCAGGTCCTTTTTCCGAGCCTGGGAAGCGTCCCAGGCCTCCCGGGCGTTCACGTCGATATCCCGGAACACCGTGGGGCTGAACCCGAAGGCCTTCAGCGCGTCCAGGGCATCCTCCTGCTCCGCCTTGTGGCACATCAGGAAGACATAGTGCATCTCGCTGTCGGTGGAGGCCTCCTCCAGAGAGGACGCCTCGGCCTTCTCCGCCAGGGCTCTTCGGACCGCCTCCAGATCCACGCCGGAGGGGATCATGCCGAAGGCGGTATAGAGGGCGCCGGAGGGCCTGGTGTTCAAGGGAATGTCCAGCTTGAGCCAGGGCTCCATGGTCTTCTGAAAGCTCTGCTCCTTCTGGATCTCGTCCCGGATGGTCCCCAGGGACCGGTCCTTGGATCGAAGCTCCTCCGCGGATTTCAGAGCTTTCTCCAGGGTCTCGCCGTCATAGAGGTCGCCGCTGCCGATCAGAGGCAGGGGCGACAGCAGCCCCGTTTTTTGGGGGGCGTACCGGTCCAGCACGGAGATGGCCGCCGTGACGGCGTCCAGGCTGTCCCGGGAGGCCGCCAGGGCGCTCTCGTCCCGATGGACCAGGGCCGCCCAGTCCGGGTCCGTCAGCTTCTCCGTCTGCTCCGAGACCTGGACGCAGCCCAGGCGCTGGAGCTCGTCGAAGAGCCGGTCCCGATCCGACTCCATGGCCATGACCCGGAGCCGTTTCATTTTCACGATTGCCATATCAGCCTGTCACGATCCTTTCCACGATGCGACTGGAGGCCTCATCCAGCTTGCCCTCCGCGTGGGCGCAGAGCACGGCGCACTGGTTCTCCGCGTGATGGAGGATCTCCTCCCGGTTGGCCGCCGCGGTCTTCTCGGCCTGGGCCATCAGCTCATCCGCCCGGGCCTGGGCCTCGGCCATTCTGGCGTTGTAGGCCTCCCGTCCGGCGGATTCCGCCTCGGAGATCCGCTGCTTGGACCGGGCGGAGGCCTCCTGCACCGCCTGCTTGGCGGCGGCTTCCGCGTCGGCCACCTGTTTCATGGCGTCCAGAGACATATTATCACCTCTCATTCGTTGGTCGGTTCTTATAGTAAGTCTATTGTATTATTATACAGGATCATTTCAAAAAAGGAAAGTCCGCGGGGGGAATTTTTTCTCCGTCTGCGAATGTTCATCAGGGTATCACAATCTCCGGAAAAAGAAAAAGGACAATTCCGTGAAAATGCCCAAATACAAGCGGCCCACCGGTTTTTCATGTCCGGATTGCGGGCTTCCGGCGTGTGTCATTGCGAACCGGTCCGCCCCTAAAGGGATTTCCTATAGAAGCTCCTGTGTCATTGCGAACCAGTGCGCACACTGGTGCGGCAATCTGAAAAAACGAGGCGCTCCCTCTTGACTTTTGCGGCAAAATCTGTTACAATTCCTGGTAAGAACTTTGCGCGATTTCGGAGGTGTCCGGCCATGGCACAACCCGCGAGCATACATACATACATACATACATACATACATACATACATACATACATACATACAAGCGTAGCCGCGCTGCGCTTCTTCGTCAAGCCTTTTTGGGGCAAATCGCATATTTTATTCGTGATGGATAACCGTCGGATTCTGACGGGGTAGGTATACCCTGTCAGGTTCGGCGGTTTTTAGCCTTCCCCTTGAGGGGAAGGTGGCACGGCGAAGCCGTGACGGATGAGGTGTTAATACAAAGAATAAATCACAAGGAGGAATTTTACATGAAACAGAAAACAGGAAAGAAACTATTGAGCCTTCTGCTCACGCTGGCGATGGTCGTCGGGCTGATGCTGGGAATGAGCGCGACGGCGAGCGCAGAGGATGGGGTTGGGTATC
>CAJOHR010000020.1 GCA_905234425.1 uncultured Oscillospiraceae bacterium
ATTAGGGGGTACACTGGGGGTATACCGGTGTACCCCTTACCCTATGAACGGATGGAGAAATGATTATGGAACGAACACTGATCTCTGAAATCTTCGCCGACCCCAAGTCCTTTGACAAGGTGCAGGTGACGGTGGGCGGCTGGATCCGCACCATGCGGGCCCAGAAGGCCTTCGGCTTCATCGAGCTCAACGACGGCAGCTACTTCAAGTCCCTGCAGGTGGTCTTTGAGGACGGCATCGTGGACAACTATAAGGACATCGCCAAGCAGAACGTGGGCGCGGCGCTGGTGGTCTCCGGCACGCTGGTCTACACCCCCGACGCCAAGCAGCCCATCGAGCTGAAGGCCGCAAAGATCGACGTGGAGGGCCCGTCCACCCCGGACTACCCGCTGCAGAAGAAGCGCCACACGCTGGAATACCTGCGGACCATCGCCCATCTGCGGCCCAGGACCAACACCTTCTCCGCCGTGTTCCGGGTCCGGTCCGTGGCGGCCTACGCCATCCACCGGTTCTTCCAGGAGCAGGGCTTCGTCTACGTCCACACCCCCATCATCACCGCCTCGGACTGCGAGGGCGCCGGGGAGATGTTCCAGGTGACCACCCTGGATCTGAGCAACCCGCCGAAAAACGAGGACGGCGCCATCGACTACTCCCAGGATTTCTTCGGCAAGCAGGCCAACCTGACGGTGTCCGGCCAGCTCAACGTGGAATCCTTCTGCCAGGCCTTCTCCAACGTCTATACCTTCGGTCCCACCTTCCGGGCGGAGAACTCCAACACCCAGCGCCATGCGGCGGAGTTCTGGATGATCGAGCCGGAGCTGGCCTTCGCCGATCTGAACGACGACATGGACAACGCCGAGGCCATGATCAAGTACGTGATCAACTACGTCATGGAGAAGTGCCCCCAGGAGATGGCCTTCTTCAACCAGTTCATGGACAAGGGCCTTATGGACCGGCTCCACAACGTGGTGGACAACGAATTTGCCAGGATCTCCTACACAGAGGCCGTGAAGCTCCTGGAGCAGGCCGACGTGAAGTTCGACTATCCCGTGTACTGGGGCTGCGACCTCCAGACGGAGCACGAGCGGTATCTGACGGAGCAGCACTTCAAGCGCCCCGTGTTCGTCACGGACTACCCCAAGGAGATCAAAGCCTTCTACATGCGTCTGAACGAGGACGGAAAGACCGTCTCCGCCGCGGATTGTCTGGTGCCCGGCATCGGTGAGATCATCGGCGGCAGCGCCCGTGAAGAGCGGCTGGAGCTCCTGGAGCAGCGGATGCAGGAGATGGGCCAGGACCCCAAGGACTACTGGTGGTATCTGGACCTCCGGCGCTACGGCACCACCCGCCACGCGGGCTACGGCCTGGGCTTCGAGCGGCTGATCATGTACCTCACGGGCATCAGCAACATTCGGGACGTGCTGCCCCATCCCCGGACCGTGGGCAACGCGGATTTTTAAGCAAGTATGATAAGACGGACAGAGGCTTCCCGCTTCTGTCCGTCTTTTTTGTGGGTTATGACGGATATGCTGCATTTTCCCTGCATAAATTTCAAATAGACCCTGGATTTATCCTTGACATATTCGGATTTATGCAATACAATACCGATAAAAATTCATAACAAAGGACGATGGATTCGTGAAAACACCATTTCTGACCAAAGCGCAGGCCCAGGCCATTGCCATGGACTATCCCACTCCCTACTACGTATACGACGAGCAGGGCATCCGGGAAAACGCCCGCCGGGTCCGGGAGGCCTTTTCCTGGAACGCCGGCTTCCGGGAGTATTTCGCCGTGAAGGCCACCCCCACACCCGGCATTCTGAAGGTCCTGGGGGAAGAGGGCTGCGGCCTGGACTGCTCCTCCCTGACGGAGCTTATGATGGCGGAGCGCTGCGGCTTCCGGGGCGATAAGATCATGTTCTCCTCCAATGAGACGCCTGCCGAGGAATATGTGCTGGCGAGCAAGCTGGACGCCACCATCAACCTCGACGACTTCACCCACATCGACTTTTTAAAGGACACCATCGGATACATCCCGGAGACCATCTCCTGCCGGTTCAACCCCGGCGGCGTGTTCACCCTGGGCCACAGCAAGGAGGGCTTCCAGGTCATGGACAGCCCCCAGGACGCCAAATACGGCTTCACCCGGGAGCAGCTCTTCGAGGGCTTCCGGAAGCTGAAGGCCATGGGCGCCAAGCACTTCGGCATCCATGCCTTCCTGGCCTCCAACACCATCTCCAACGACTACTATCCCGTTCTGGCGGCCATTCTCTTCAAGCTGGCCGTGGAGCTCCATCAGGAGACCGGGTGCCACATCGCCTTCATCAACCTGTCCGGCGGCGTGGGCGTGCCCTATCTGCCCGACCAGCCGGAGAATGACATCCAGGCCATCGGCCAGGGCGTCCGGCAGCAGTATGAGCAGATCCTGGTGCCCGCGGGCATGGGGGACGTGAAGCTCTATACGGAGATGGGCCGGTACATGCTGGCGCCCTACGGCGCGCTGGTCACCGAGGCCATCCACGCCAAGCACACCTACAAGGAATACATCGGCGTGGATGCCTGCGCCGCCAACCTCATGCGCCCGGCCATGTACGGCGCCTATCACCACATCACGGTGCTCGGAAAGGAGGACGCCCCCTGCGACCACATGTACGATGTGGTGGGCGGCCTCTGCGAGAACAACGACAAGTTTGCCATCGACCGGATGCTGCCGGAGATCGAGCGCGGCGACCTGCTGTTCATCCACGACGCCGGCGCCCACGGCCACGCCATGGGCTACCAGTACAACGGGCGGCTCCGGAGCGCCGAGCTGCTGCTCCGGCCCGACGGAGACGTGAAGCTCATTCGCCGGGCCGAGACCCCCGAGGACTATTTCGCAACCGTCCTCTGGGACTGATATCAACTCCCGCTCTTCACTATTCCCTCAAAAAAGCCGCGCGGACACGATCCGCACGGCTTTTTTCTAGTCCGCCATGAGCTTTCTTCTGGCCAGGTTGATGGTGCCCTCCTGCATCTCGTCGATCCACCTAAGGCTCTTGCCGCAGCCCAGGGCCACGCAGAGGATGGCGTCGTCCGCCACATGACAGGGAATGCCGGTGGAGCGATAGATCAGGGTGTCCATGCCGTAGACCAGAGCGCCGCCGCCTGTAAGCGTGATGCCGGTGCGGGAGATGTCCGCCACCAGCTCCGGCTCCGTCTTTTCCAGGGTGGAGCGGACGGCGTAGAGAATGTCCCGGCAGGGGGTGGTCAGGGCGTGCATCACGTCCGTGGAGGTGATCTCCACCTCCTGGGGCAGACCCGTGGACAGGTTTCGGCCCTTGACGGTCATGCCCAGGGTTTCGGGTCTGGGGTGGACGCAGCCCACAGCCATCTTGACCTCCTCGGCGGTCTGGGAGCCCACCAGAACCTGATACCGCTCCCGGACATACTGGATGATGGCGTCGTCGAAAGCGTCTCCGGCGGTGTCGATGGAGGTGGACTTCACCACATTGTTGAGGCTCAGCACCGCGATATCCGTGGTGCCGCCGCCGATGTCGATGATCATGCTGCCCCCGGCGCCGCTGATGCTCATGCCGGCGCCTAAGGCCGCGGCCAGAGGCTCCTCAATGAGGTAGACGCGCCGGGCGCCGGCCTCCATGGTGGCCTGGATCACGGCCCGCTCCTCCACCTCGGTGATGCCGCTGGGCACGGAAACCACCACCCTGGGCTTCACCAGGGACAGCCGGGTGATCCGGCGCAGGAAGGTGGAGAGCATGGTGGCGGTCATGTCATAGTCGGAGATGGCCCCGTTTTTCAGGGGCCGGGCCGCCACGATGTTGCCCGGCGTCCGGCCCATCATCTTCTTGGCCGCCGCGCCCACCTCCAGCACCTTGCCGCTGACCTTGTCCAGGGCCACGGCGCTGGGCTCGTTGATGACGATGCCCCGGCCGTCCAAGTATACAAGGACCGAGGTGGTCCCCAGGTCGATGCCGATATCTCTTGAAAGTTTAATAGCCATACGTTGATTCCCCTACAGATCGTTATGAAACAGGCTGGGCCAATGCCGCAGCCGCCACCTCCGCCGCTCCGGCGGCGATCAGCGTTCCGGCGGCCTCGTCCATGGTGGCCCCGGTGGTGATAATATCGTCGATGAGCAGGACCCGTTTCCCCTTAATCCGCTCCGGGTCCAGCGCCCGATAGACACCCTTCACGTTGCCCCGCCGGGCCTTTTCGCCGTCCATGCCGGACTGGGCCGGGTTGTGGCGGACCTTTTCCAGGGTCGCCTCCGCCGTCTCTCCCAGGGCCTCTGCGGCGGCCTCCGCCAGGAGCTGCGCCTGATCGTAGCCCCGTTCCCTGCGCCGCTCCCGGCTAACGGGGACCCAGGTAATCAGGTCGTAGACCAGCTTTTCCCGGATGGCCCCGGCCAGGATTCTGCCCAGCTCGGGCGCATAGCAGTCCCGGCCCTGGAATTTGTACCGCAAAACGGCCTCCCGCACAGCGCCGTCGTAGCGCATGGGCGTGACGCAGCGCCGGAAGTGCTTCCCGGTCCGCTCCAGGTCCATGCCCGTATACTTTCCCGCACAGGCCGGGCATAGCTTCTCATGGCCCGGGGCCAGGACCTGGCGGCAGAAGATGCACTTGGGCGGGTATATCAGGTCCAGCAGCAGATTCTTCATAGGCCCTCCGTCAGCCGGAGCTTCAGCCCGCTGTACCGGCGGGACTGGCGGTTGTTCCCCACCATCTGGACCACCACGGCCGGGTCACCCACCAGGATCAGCAGCTCTCTGGCCCGGGTCACCGCCGTATAGAGGATGCTCCGGGTGAGCAGGTAGGGCCCCGCGTGGCAGGCCGCCAGGATCACGGCCTTGTATTCGCTGCCCTGGCTCTTATGGACCGTCATGGCGTAGGCCAGCTCCAGCTGGCCCAGCAGCTCGAAGTCATATTCCACGGTCTTGTCGTCAAAGACCACGGTCATGATCTCCCGGGCCTCGTCGATGGCAAGGATTTTCCCCACGTCGCCGTTGAACACCCCGGCTCCCAGGCCCTTTCCGTCGCTTTTTGTCCACATTATATCATAGTTGTTCCGGATTTGCATCACCCGATCGCCCTCCCGGAACAGGTTTTTTCCGTACTTCCGCTCCCGTTTCCCGGGGGAAGGGGGATTCAGGGCTGCCTGGAGCCGCTGATTCAGGGCGGCAGTCCCGGCCTCGGTCTTCCGGGTGGGAGACAGGACCTGGAGCTGGTCCGAGGGAATCCCCATGTTCTGGGGCAGACGGCGGACACAGAGATCCACAATGGTGTCCACCAGGGACTGGTTGTCCCGGCGGCCCAGCATGAAAAAGTCCTTGTCTGTCCTGGCAAGCTCCGGCATGGTTCCCTGGTTGATGCTGTGGGCGTTCATGACGATCAGGCTCTCCCGGGCCTGCCGGAAGATCTCCGTCAGCCGGACCGTGGGAACCTGGCCGCTGCGGATCAGGTCGGAAAACAGATTTCCCGCCCCCACCGAGGGAAGCTGATCCGGGTCGCCCACCAGGATCAGCCGGCAGTCCGGCTTTAAGGCCCGGAGCAGCGCCTCCATAAGCAGGATATCCACCATAGAAGTCTCGTCTATGATCACCGCCCCCGCCTTCAGGGGGTCGGACTCGTCTCTGGTGAAGCAGAGTCCGCCGCTCTCCGGGTCGAACTGGGTCTCCAGAAGCCGGTGGATGGTGGCCGCGTCCCGGCCGCAGAGCTCCCCCAGCCGCTTGGCCGCCCGGCCTGTGGGGGCCGCCAACTCCGTGTCGATCCCCATACTGTCGAACAGGGAGAGGATGCCGTTGACCGTGGTGGTCTTGCCCGTGCCGGGACCGCCGGTGAGCAGCATGACCCGGCTGGTCACGGCGCACTCCAGGGCCTCGATCTGGTCCTTTGCGTAGGTCACGCCGCCGGCCCGCTCCACCTCCCGGATCAGGGCCGGAAGCTCCGGGGGCGGCATCAAAACCTCCTGTCCCCGCTTCATCCACTCCGCCACATAGGTCTCCGCCCGGTGGTATTCGGGCAGATAGCAGACGGGGACGCTCTGGAGCTGATCGAGAACCATCCGTCCCGTCTGGTCGAGGTTTGCCATGGCGTCCACCACGGCGTCGGGGCTGACGGATAGCATCCCGGCCGTGGCGTCCCGGAGCTTGTTCCCCGGGAGGAAGGTATGTCCGTTCCCCAGGTTGTGCCGCAGAGTGTACAGCGTTGCCGCCTCCAGGCGGCGGGGATCCTCGGCCTCCACCCCCAGGGACGCGGCGAACTTGTCCACCGCCGCAAACTCCGCCCTGAAGGGCTCCTCCGTCAGAAGATAGGGATCGTCCTGGAGTGCCTCCCGGGCCAGATCCCCGAAGGTCTTGTAGATGGGCATGGCCAGCTCCGAGGGCAGGCCCTTGGCCATGAGGAATTCCAGCAGCTTCCGAAGCCCGAACTGCTTCTGAAAGGCCTCGCCGATCTCCAGGGCCTTTTTCAGGCTGATGCCCGGAACCTCCGCCAGCCGCTCCGGGGACCCCTCCATGACGGCAAAGGTATCCGCCCCGAACCGGGCCACGATCCGGGAAGCCGTCTTGGGGCCGATGCCCCGGACCGCCCGGGAGGCCAGATATTTTTCGATCTCCTCGACTCCGTCCGGCATGAGCCGCTCCAGGAATTCCGCCCGGAACTGGGGCCCGTGGGAGCTGTGGGTCTCCCAGCGGCCCGTGATCACCAGCCGCTCCCCCGGAACGCACAGGGGGATGGTCCCCACCACGGTGATGAGGGACTTGTCCTCCGTGGTGAACCGGATCACGCTGTAGCCGTCTAACTCGTTTTGATAGAGCACCGCCGTCACGGTCCCCCGGATCATTTCGTCCATGTCTTTTCCTTCCTATATGACCGCCGCCACGCCGCAGCTCAGCAGCGTGACGATGGCGCCCGCAATCACCACGCCCAGAATAATGGCCGGCATAGCCCTTTTCAGGCGGATGTCGAACACCGCTGCCACCAGTGCGCCCGTCCAGGCGCCGGTTCCCGGCAGGGGGATCGCCACCAGGATCATCAGTCCCAGAAGCTCATATTTCCGAATAAGATGCTCCTTGGAGGCGGCCCTTTTTTCAAGCCTTGTCACCAGCCGTTCCAGCTTCGGGCTCATGCTCCGGAGCCACTCGAAGACCCGGCGGGTGAACAGGATCAAAACGGGGACCGGCAGAAGATTCCCGGCCATGGCCGCCAGGGCCACCTGCCAGGCCGGCAGGCCCAGGCCGATGCCCACGGGAATGGCGCCCCGGAGCTCCACCACCGGTATCATGGAGATCCCAAAGATGTAGATCAGTTGTTTCAGCAAATGGAAGCATTCCTTCCTGTTGTTACTAAATGATTATTATACATCATTCGTGTTCCAAATGGAAGACCGAAAAAACGTCCCTCCGGGCGCTGCCCGGAGGGAACGCAGATCGTTTTACAGCTTCAGCTCGTCCATGGCCAGGCCGTCCTTCTCCAGCATCTGCTCCATGACCTTCAGGTCGGCGGAGATGTCCAGCACGTCGTCGGCAAAGAGCTTATCGAGCTGGGTCTCATAGCCGTCCACCAGCTTGTCCATCATGCCCTCGATCTTGGCCTTGGCCTCGGTGATGTTCTCGCCCTCAATGCCCTGGGCCTCCATCTTGGAATAGCTCTCCAGGATTTTCAGGGTCTGGGGCAGGTAGTAGCTCATAAAGCTCCGGAGCTCGCCCGCCTTTTCGGGCCGCTCCTCCAGGAGCCGGAAGATCTTGGCTGTCAGCTCCTCGATTTTGAAGATTTTCTCGGACATATCCGGATCGGCAATGGCGTCGTTCACCTGCCGGATCCGGCGCAATGTGGCGTCGTTCTGGTCGTCGGTCTCGGGGATCTCCTGATCCACCACCGGCTCCTCCGTCTCCAGATGGCCGCTCAGGACCAGCATCTGCCGGGCGGCGTCCACATAACCGGAATCCCAGAAGTTCCGGTCCAGCATCTCCTCCAGATCCTTCTCCGCCTGCTTCTCCGAGACGCCCATGGCCTCAGCCAGAGGCGCAATGGACACCCGCTCCTGGTCTCCCACCATGGTCATATACTTGAGGAACTTTTTCAGCTTCCGCTTTCTGGTCCCCGCCACCCCCAGAAGGGTGACGCCGATGAGCGTGAAGGCCAGAAGGGTAATGGAACTGCTCAGGAAGCTGCCAAGGCTCGAAAAATAGGTTAACTGATCGATCAGGTTCATCACGAAGGAGAACCCGAAAACGCCGGCGATGATTCCGCCCAGCCACCGGAACAGCGTCACATGGCCCAGGCCGTATTTCAGGCCCTGGTCCCGCTTCGCCTTTTTCTCCATCCGCCGCCGGGCCTTCTCCGCCTGCTTGTCTGCGGCGGCCTGCTTTGCCTCCGCGGCCTGGGTTGCCCGAGCCTTGTTCTGCTCCGCCCGCTGGGCCTTTTCCCGCTCCAGCCGGGACTGGACCTGGTCGATGGTCTGGCCGTAGTTCCCCGGGGAGGCGTTCTGCTGGGCGCTCTTGGCCTTCTCCACAGCCTGTCCCGCCGCGTTCTTCACCGCGTTTGTCATCCGCTGAAACTCCTTGTTTGCCTGCTGGCTCCCGGGCCACCGTCCGGTGAGCTCCAGGACCAGAAGCCCCAAACCCACAGGCCAGAATCCGATAAAGCCCAGGATAATCAGGAGCCAGTGCCACCGGTTGTCCTCTTTCCGGGTCTGCTTTGCCATCTGCCCGCTGGGCACGCCCTCATATTTGCCCTCCCCCGTCTTCCGGTAGCTGTAGTGATAGCTTCCGTCGGTGGTGGGCTGGCTTTTTGCCTGATCGCCCGGCTCCTCCACGAAGCGGACGTCTCCGTTTTCGTCAAATTCCCAACGTCCCATGGGTGTCCTCCAGTTCCCGCTCTAAGATATCCGCGATCCGCTTGGAGGCGAAGCCGTCTCCATAGGGATTGGACGCCTCGGACATGGCCGCGTAGGCGGCCTCGTCCTCCAGCAGCAGCTTGAAATTCTCGTAAATGGTCTCCTCGTCGGTGCCCACCAGCTTCAGGGTTCCCGCCGCCACGCCCTCGGGCCGCTCGGTGGTGTCCCGCATGACCAGCACCGGCTTTCCCAGGGAGGGGGCCTCCTCCTGGATGCCGCCGGAATCCGTCATGATCAGGTGGCACCGGGCCTCGAAGTTGTGGAAATCCAGCACGTCCAGGGGCTCGATCAGGTGGATCCGCTCGCAGCCGGAGAGCTCTGCCCTGGCGATCTCCCGGACCGCGGGATTCATGTGAATGGGGTAGATAACCTTGATATCCGGATGCTCCTCCGAGACACGGCGAATGGCCCGGAACATCCGCTCCATGGGCGCGCCCAGGTTCTCCCGCCGGTGGACCTCAATGAGGATCATACGGCTGTCCGCCGCCCACTGGAGCTCTGGATGGGTGTAGTCCGCCCGAACGGTGGTGCGGAGGGCGTCGATGCCCGTGTTTCCGGTGACGTAGATGGTCCTGTCGTCCCGCTGCTCCCGCAGCAGATTCTGCCGGGCCGTCTCCGTGGGGGCGAAGTTGAACCGGGTGAGGATAGTCACCGCCTGCCGGTTGAACTCCTCCGGATAGGGGGAGTAGATGTTGTAGGTCCGAAGGCCCGCCTCCACATGCCCCACGGGAATCCGCTGATAAAAGGCGGCAAGCGCGGTGAAGAAGGTGGTGGAGGTGTCGCCGTGAACCAGGACCACGTCGGGCTTCTCCTGCTCCAGCACATCCTTGATGCCGGTGAGGATGCCCGTGGCGATGTCGTAGAGGGTCTGCCGGTCCTTCATAATGGCCAGGTCATACTTGGGCTCCACATGGAAGGTCCGGAGCACCATGTCCAGCATCTCCCGATGCTGTCCCGTGACGCAAACCACGGTTTCGATCCCGGGGCGGCTCTTCAATTCATTGACCAGGGGGCACATTTTGATGGCCTCCGGTCTGGTGCCGAACACCAGCATGACCTTCCGTTTCTGTTCCACGTCCGCCGCCTCCTTGTATTTCATCCCGCAGCAGCGCTGTCGGGCTCTATCCATTGTACATTTTTTGCTCTCAGCCGTCAACTGATACTATGATCCGATGAGAAAATTTTACGCTCATCGCTGATACGTGATGGTTCCCTCCAGTACCGTCAGCTTCACCCTCCCTTGCAGGGTCTCCCCGGAGAACACGGTGCTTCTGCCTCTGGTCCGGAATTTTTCGGGCTCCACGGTCCAGGTCTCCGCCGGATCGAAGGCCATGAGATTGGCCGGATCTCCGGGCCGGACCGATACGGAAAGCCCCAGAAGGGCCGCGGGATGGACGGTCATTTTCCGGATCAGGGCCGGGACCGTCAGATGGCCGGGGACGCAGAGGGCCGTATAGCAGGCGGCCAGACTGGTCTCCAGGCCCACCATGCCGCTGGGGGCCTCGGGCAGCGGCCTTGCCTTTTCCTCCGGAGAATGGGGCGCGTGGTCCGTCACGATGCAGTCCAGGGTCCCGTCCAGGACGCCCGACCGCACAGCCTGCCGGTCCGCTTCCGTCCGCAGGGGAGGATTCACCCGGGCGTCCGTGCCCTTTTTGAGAAGCTCCTCCTCGGTAAAGGTGAAATACTGGGGGCAGGTCTCCGCCGTGGCCCGGACGCCCCGGGCTTTGGCCTCCCGGATCAGCCGGACAGACCCGGCGGTGGATACATGGGCGATGTGGATGTGTCCCCCGGTTTCCTCCGCCAGCATCAGATCCCGGGCCACCATCAGATCCTCGGCGATGGCCGGCCTGCCGGGCAGTCCCAGGATCTCCGACACCCTGCCCTCGTTGACGGCATAGTTCTGCACCATCTCCCGGTCCTCACAGTGGGAGATGACCGCCTTCCCCAGCTTGGACGCCCGTTTCAGCGCATCCCGGACCCGCTTGGCCGAGTCCACCGGCACCCCGTCGTCGGAAAAGGCCACCGCGCCCGCCGCCGCCAGGGTCTCCATATCCGTGAGCTCCGCCCCGGCCTGGCCCAGGGTCACGGCGCCGATGGGATGGACATGGCAGAGCCCCGCCGCTTTCCCCTTTGTGATCACGTATTCCATCAGCTCCGGCGTGTCCAGCACGGGCTTGGTGTTGGGCATGCAGGCAACATCCGTAAAGCCGCCTGCCGCCGCGGCGGCGGAGCCCGAGGCGATGTCCTCCTTGTAGGTCAGCCCCGGGTCCCGGAAGTGGACGTGCATATCCACCAGTCCCGGGCAGAGAAAGCAGCCCGACAGGTCGGTCACCGTATGGCCCTCAGACGGGAGAGACGGGGCCATGGCGGCGATCCTCCCGGCCTCCACCAGCACATCCAAGGGCGTGACAGTCTCCGAGACAGGGTCCACAAATCGACCGTTTTTCAGCAAAATACCCATGATTTACTTAGCTCCTTTCCGAATAGGCCGCGAAAAGCGGGGCAAACTGCATCTGCGAGGGGAGGAATCCGCAATGGAAGTGAAACGATTTTTAGCAGCCATGGGCGTCGGCGCCGCCGCCGGAACGGCGGTGGGCATGATGCTCCCCCGGAACAAGACCATGCGGCAGGTGGGACGGGATATCTCATCCGCGGCCGCCGATACGGTCACCCGGGCCATGGACACCGTGGAGCGCAAAATGCAGTGACGCCCTGACCATGCCGGAGGAATCCCTCCGGCGATACATACACGATACGAACAGTATACCACACCTTTCCGATTGTGGCAAAGGGAACCGGACGTCCCATGCAAAAAACCGGAAGTTCAGGGACTGACAGCCGGATCCTCGACGGTTTTCCTGTTTCCCGCGCATTTTCCATTGCAAAACCGGCCTGATTCTGCTAGAATGTGCTAAGTTATAAACAGAAGTATCCCGCAAGCGGGAATACGCTTTGAACAGAAGGACGGAAGGGATTTCATGCCGCGATTTTTTATGGACCGGGGAGAGATCGGTCCCGGATTCGCCGTACTCACGGGAGAGCAGGCGGCCCATGCCAGGGTCCTGCGCCTGAAAAGCGGGGATCGGGTGACCCTCTGCGATGGCCAGGGCACGGACTACCAGTGCGTGATCGACCAGGTGCATCCCGACCGGATTCGTCTGGCGGTGGAGTCCCAGGGCTCCGCCGCGTCGGAGGCGGCTGTGACCGTCCGGGTCTTTATGGCCTTTGCCAAGGGCGACAAGCCGGAGCATGTGATCCAGAAGGCCACGGAGCTGGGAGCGGCGGAGATTTTATTGTTCCCCAGCAGCCGCTGCGTCATGCGGCTGGACGGGAAAAGCCAGGAAAAAAAGCTGGCCCGCTGGCAGAAGATCGCCGCGTCGGCGGCGGAGCAGTCCGGCCGGGGCAGGATCCCGATCGTTCAGGTTCTTTCCTCCTACGAAGAAGCCGTCGCTGAGGCCGCAAGGGCGGACCGGGCCCTGTTCTTCTATGAAAACGAGGAGACCGTCACGCTGACGGAGGCCTTAAGGGAGCCCTTCTCCACGGTGTCCCTGATGACGGGACCCGAGGGCGGCTTTGAGGACCGGGAGGTGGAGGCGGCCCGGGCGGCGGGCATGACCGTCTGCTCCCTGGGAAAGCGGATCCTCCGCTGTGAGACGGCGCCGCTTTGCGCCCTGTCCGCAGTCATGTTTGCCGCGGGGGAATTTTAGCATAACATATCTATTACACTGTGGTGCGAATCTATAATATCTTGGGTGAGAGTACATGAGCTTGAAAATCGGAATTGATGTGGGGTCCACGACCGTCAAGGTGGTGGTCCTGGGAGAGGACAATGATCTGCTGTACCGTTCCTATGAGCGGCACTTCTCCATGGTCCGGGAAAAGACCATCGAGCTGCTGGGCCGGACCGGAGATCTGCTGACAGGGCAGGATGTCCGAACGGTGATCACCGGCTCGGCGGGCCTGGGCCTGGCTAAAAGCGCGGACGTGAACTTCGTCCAGGAGGTTTTTGCCACCGCCGAGGCCGTGGAGCGGCTGATTCCCGACACAGACGCGGTGGTGGAGCTGGGCGGCGAGGACGCCAAGATCATCTTCTTCGGCGGCGGTCTGGAGGAGCGGATGAACGGCTCCTGCGCCGGCGGCACCGGGGCCTTTATCGACCAGATGGCCACTCTGGTGGGCGTCACTGCCGACGAGCTGGACGAACTGAGCCTCCACTACGAAAAGATCTATCCCATCGCCTCCCGGTGCGGCGTTTTCGCCAAATCCGACATCCAGCCCATCCTGAACCAGGGGGCCAGGAAGGAGGACGTGGCCGCCTCCATCTTCCAGGCGGTGGTGGACCAGACCGTGGCGGGCCTGGCCCAGGGCCGGGAGATCACCGGCAAGGTGGTCTTCCTCGGGGGACCCCTCCATTTCCTCCAGGGCCTCCGGAACCGGTTCCGGGAGACCTTGAAGCTGGATGACGAGCACGCCGTCTTCCCGGAGAACGGAGACTGCTTCGCCGCTATCGGCGCGGGACTCTGCGCAGAGGGCTATGACACCGAGCGCTACGAGGACGTGCTGGACCGGCTGCAGAAGGCCGTGGGCGACCGGGGTGCCACCCAGACCATGGCCCCCCTGTTCGCCTCCCGGCAGCAGTATGACGAATTCCTGGTGCGGCACAACGCCAATACGCCGCCCGCCATTGACCTGGAGACCTACAGCGGCAAGGCCTATCTCGGCATTGACGCCGGCTCCACCACCACCAAGCTCTGTCTGGTGGCCCCCGACGGCGGCCTGCTTTATACCTACTACAGCTCCAACCGGGGCAATCCCGTCTCCGTGATCCTGGAGCAGCTCCACGAGATCTACAGGCTCTGCGGAGACCGGATCACCATCGCCGGCAGCGCCGTCACAGGCTACGGCGAGGATCTGATTTCCGCCGCCTTCCAGGTGGACGCGGGCCTGGTGGAAACCGTAGCCCATTTCCGGGCCGCCTCCCATTTCTCTCCCGGCGTGGATTTCATCATCGACATCGGCGGCCAGGACATGAAGTGCTTCAAGATCCGGAACAACGCCGTGGATTCGATTATGCTCAACGAGGCCTGCTCCTCGGGCTGCGGCAGCTTCATCGAAACCTTTGCCAAGGCATTGGGCTATAACATCGCGGACTTCTCCAAAATGGGCCTTCTGGCGGAGCATCCCGTGAACCTGGGCTCCCGCTGCACCGTGTTTATGAACTCCTCGGTGAAGCAGGCCCAGAAGGACGGCGCCACCGTGGAGGACATCTCCGCGGGCCTGTCCATCTCCATCGTGAAAAACGCGGTCTACAAGGTTATCCGGGCCGCCTCCGCCGACGATCTGGGCAAAAACATCGTGGTCCAGGGCGGCACCTTCCTGAATGACGCCGTGCTCCGGGCCTTTGAGCTGGAGTTGGGGCGGAACGTGACCCGGCCCACCATCGCCGGGCTCATGGGCGCCTACGGCGCGGCCCTCTACGCCATGGATCTGGGTCTCGAGAAATCCAATATCCTCACGGAAGAGGCCCTTTCCCATTTCACCCACAAGGCCAATCCCACCACCTGCGGAGGCTGCACCAACCATTGCGCCCTCACCGTGAACATCTTCGACGGCGGCCGCCGGTTCATCTCCGGCAACCGGTGCAGCAAGCCCCTGGGCAAGAAAAATCAGGAGCTGCCCGACATGTTCCGGTGGAAATTCAGCAAGCTCCGGTCCATGGCCGGAAAGGGGGACGGCAACGGCTCCCGTGGCCGGATCGGCATTCCCTTCGGCCTCAACATGTACGAAAATCTCCCCTTCTGGTTCACGCTTTTCACCAGGCTGAACTTTGAGGTGGTCCTTTCTCCCGAGTCCTCCCGGGGCATCTACTTAAAGGGCCAGCACACCATTCCCTCGGACACGGTCTGTTATCCCGCCAAGCTGCTCCACGGCCATGTGGAAGCACTGGTGGAGGAACAGGTGGACGCCATCTGGTATCCCTGCATGGCCTACAACAACGACGAGGGCATCGGCGACAACCACTATAACTGTCCCGTGGTGGCCTACTACCCCGAGCTGCTGGCGGCCAACGTACCGGCCCTCCAGGAGACACGGTTCCTGAATCCCTACGTGGGCCTGTGGCGGCGGAAGGACTGTGCCGCAAGGCTCTCCGCCCTGTTTGAATCGGAGTTCCACATTCCGAAAAAGGAGACCCAGGCCGCCGTCAAGGCCGCCTATGCCGCCTACGACGGGTATGTGGCCGAGGTCCGGAAAACAGGCGAAAGCTTCATCGCCCAGGCAAGGCAGGAGGGGCGGCCCATCATCGTCATGGCGGGACGGCCCTACCACATCGACCCGGAGATCAGCCACGGCATCAACGACCTGATCACCTCCTTCGGCTTTGTCCTCATTACCGAGGACTGCCTCAGCAGCCGCATGGGCTATGAGTCCCGAAAGGTGCTCAACCAGTGGACCTTCCAGAGCCGGATGTACAACGCGGCCCGGTATGTGGTCACCCAGAAGGACATGCAGATGGTTCAGCTCGTCTCCTTCGGTTGCGGCACCGACGCCATCACCACCGACGAGCTCCGGGCCATTCTGGAGAGCGGCGGAAAGCTCTACACCCAGCTGAAAATCGACGATATCACCAACCTCGGCGCTGTGAAGATCCGCATCCGGTCCCTCATGGCCGCCATGGACGCCAGAAAGGAGGGGGCCTGATGGCAGAGCTTGTATACGACAAGACCGGACGGCTCCTGTTCACCAAGGAGATGGCGAAGGAGTATACCATCCTGGCCCCTCAGATGCTGCCCGACCACTTCGCCATGCTGGTGAGCATCCTCCGGGAGGCGGGCTATAACGTGGAAATGCTCAACACCTCCGCCCACACCATCCTGGAGGAGGGCCAGAAGTACGTCCACAACGACGCCTGCGTGCCCGCGATCCTGGTCATCGGCCAGCTCATCGACGCCATCCACCGGGGCGGCTACGATCCCCACAAGGTGGCCCTGTTCATCACCCAGACCGGCGGCGGCTGCCGGGCCTCCAACTACCTGTATCTGCTTCGGAAGGCTCTGGCCCGGGCAGGCCTCGAATATGTGCCCGTGGTGTCCCTGAACCTCTCCGGTCTGGAGAAGAACCCCGGCTTCAAGCTCACGGTTCCCATTCTCCGGAAGGCCGCCTTCGCCATCATCTACGGCGACCTGATGATGAACGTGGGCTGGCAGGTCCGGCCCTACGAGGTGAACAAGGGCGACACGGACAGGTGCCTCGACGAGTGCCGGGATTACCTGATCGCGGAGATGCAGGCCGGCCGTGGCATGACCTACAAGAGCATGGTCAAAAACTTCGACTACATCATCGAGAAATTCAAGACCGTGCCCGTGGAGGGCCCCGAGAAGGTCCGGGTGGGCGTGGTCGGCGAGATTTATGTGAAATACTCCCCTCTGGGCAACAACAATCTGGCGGACTTCCTCCTCAGCGAGGGCGTGGAGCCGGTGATCCCGGGGCTTATGGACTTCATCATCTTCAAGGTCTACAACCGGGACGTGGACGTGGACCTCTACGGCGGTCTCTGGGCCAAGCAGAAGCTATGCCGGTTCCTGGAGCGGTATTTGATGAAATATCAGCACGCCATGATCGACGCCCTGAACCGCTCCGGCCGCTTCCGGGCCCCGGGAGATTTCAACCAGCTTCACAGCATGGTCCAGGGCTACCTGGGGGACGGAAACAAGATGGGCGAGGGCTGGCTGCTCACGGCGGAGATGCTGGAGCTGATCCACACAGGCGTGCCCAACATCGTCTGCACCCAGCCCTTCGGCTGCCTCCCCAACCACATCGTGGGCAAGGGCATGATCCGGCGGCTCAAGGAGGACTATCCCGATTCCAATATCGTGGCCATCGACTACGACCCCGGCGCCACCAAGATCAACCAGGAGAACCGGATCAAGCTTATGCTGGCCAACGCCCAGAAGCGCCGCCAGCAGGCGGAGAAGGCCAGGGAGGCCGCGGCTGTCGGATAAAAAAAGAACTTCCCCCGGAGCGATCCGAGGGAAGCTTTTTTGCAAAATTTACGCTTCGTTCAGGGCGGCGATGATGTCCGGCAGGGCCGCGTCCACCTTGTCGTTGTCCAGCTGGCAGGTACCGGCGTTCCGGTGGCCGCCGCCGCCGTAGCGGAGGCAGAGCTCACCGATGTCCGCATTGGATGCCTTGTTGACAATGGACTTGCCGATCATGACGGCGGTGTTCTGCTTCTTAAAGCCCCAGGCCACGTGGATGGAGATCTGGGTCTCGGGATAGAGGGCGTAGATCATGAACCGGTTTCCGGCGTGGATGATCTCCTCGTCCCGCAGGTCCAGAACCACCACCTTATCATAGACCTTGGCGATGCGGCGGAGCTGGGCCTCAAACTGCTCGGCCTGCTCGAAGTACAGGTCCACCCGCTCCTTCACGTCCGGCAGGGCCAGGATCTCGTCGATGGTGTGGTCCATGCAGTAGCCGATGAGCTCCATCATCAGGTCGTAGTTGGAGATGCGGAAGTTGCGGAACCGTCCCAGGCCCGTTCTGGGGTCCATGAGGTAGTGCAGCAGCACCCAGCCCTGGGGATGCAGGATCTCCTCCAGGGTGAAGTCGGCGCTGTCGCCCTTGTCCACGGCCTCCATCAGCTCCTCGCTGACCTTGGCGAAGGTCTCCTTGCCGCCGTAATACTCATAGACCACCCGGGCGGCGCTGCGTTTGTTGGGGTCGATGATCAGCTTGCCGCCCACCTCTATGGCCTTGAGCCGGTCCACCTCAGACTCGTGGTGGTCAAAGGCGATACCCACCCGGGGATCATAGGGAAGGTTTGTTGTAATGTCCGTTTCAAACAGGTCAATTTTGCCATCCTGAACGTCCTTGGGATGGACGAATTTGATCTCCTCAATCAAGCCCAGCTCCTTGAGCATCATGGCGCAGGCCAGACCGTCAAAGTCGCTGCGGGTAACCAGCCGTTTCTTCTGTTCCATGGAAATCCCTCCGTTTTGCAGTGTCTAGTCCCTTATATTATACAAACAGCGGCCTCGGGGCGCAACGGTTTTTTGCAAAGAACCGGGACTTTTTCCGCCCTGGGCCAAAACAGCCGGCTCCCTTCCGGAAGCCGGCTGCCGTTTTTTCCCTTATCCACGGTGGAAGAGCTTCTCCACCAGTCTGTTCTCCCGGGTCAGGTCCGTCAGCACCACACCGCAGCACCCGGGCTGCGGCTGATAGCAGTGGAGGCGCATAAAGCGTCCCTGGGTATCCCAGGCATCCTCCACCGTGCGCACGCCGCCGTTGATGGCCACGTCTGCGAACACCGTCAACCACTTGGCCCGCCCCACGCCGGGCATGGCCGCCACGGACCGATCCCGGATCTCGTCAAAGCGCACCTGCTCCAGGGCTTCCATGGCGCTGTTGCAGAAGCGCACCACAAAGGACGCGCTGCCGCTCCTGCCCTTGTAGACCAGCTCCAGCATACACACCGGCATGGGAAGTTCCCCGAGCCACAGCTTCAGCTCCTCCACCGGCACGTTTTTCCGGTCCTCCGCAGGCAGTACGGGCGTTTCTTTAGGTTTTTCCTTCCGGTCCCCCCGGACTCTCCGCTTGAATTTGGTCCCGTCCTTCATGGTCAGGAGCCCGTTTTTTTCACTTCTTACATAGTTTTTCGACACGACAATGCCCCGGTTGATGCTGGCGAACACATCTCCCGGCAGGTCTCCGAAGACGTCCTTGAGGCTCCGGTTGGTACTCACGCTGCTGCCGTCCGCTCTGGTGATCTTGGTCTTTCTGCCGTCAATGGTGATATACATGATCTCATCCACCGGGACCTGCACCTTGTGATAATCCGACTGCACCGTCAGATAGCGATCCTCCCTCACGCTGGCACAACCCCCTTCTTCGCAAGACAGCATCGCCCCCTGTCCGGCGCGCTACGGAGCAGGGGCGATGGATTGCGAATCAACTGCTTTCATTGTAGCAAACCATGAATTTTATGTCAACTATATATTTTTGGATTTTTTGAATTTTTTTCGCTGTTTTTTCGCAGTTTTTCTTTCATTTTTCGCTGTTTACAGTATATTGTGGTCAAAATTTAATATGCCACAACACTTAGGGGTCCCGGTCCCGAGTGACCCTGTTTACACCCCGTTCCGTAGAATATCGCCCCGGGAACCGGTCCTAATTTGGGCGAAAGCACGATTGACCTGCGGCGCTTTTTTCAGTATACTGGAAGCCAGAATGAAAGGACTGATGTCTATGCCTGCAAACACCAAGGAGATCTACGGTTCCATGGTATTCAACGAGCATGTGATGAAGGAGCGCCTTCCCAGCGCCACCTATCGCAGCATCAAGGCCACCATCGACGACGGCAAGCCCCTGGACCTGGAGGTGGCCAACGTGGTGGCCTCGGTGATGAAGGATTGGGCCATCGAGAAGGGCGCCACCCACTACACCCACTGGTTCCAGCCTCTGACAGGCATCACCTCCGAAAAGCACGACAGCTTCCTCTCCCCCCTGGGCGACGGCACCGCCATTATGGAGTTCAAGGGCAAGGAGCTGATCCAGGGGGAGCCCGACGCCTCCTCCTTCCCCTCCGGCGGCCTCCGGGCCACCGCCGAGGCAAGAGGCTATACGGCCTGGGACCCCACCAGCTTCGCCTTCGTCAAGGACGGCGCCCTCTGCATCCCCACGGCCTTCTGCTCCTACACGGGCGAGGCTCTGGACAAGAAAACACCCCTGCTCCGGTCCATGAAGGCCATCTCCCAGGAGGCCGTGAAGGTCCTCCGATTCTTCGGAAAGCACGTGGAGCAGGTGATCTCCACCGTGGGCCCGGAGCAGGAATACTTCCTGATCCGGAAGGAGGACTACGCCCGGCGGGAGGATCTGGTGGTCACAGGCCGCACCCTGTTCGGCCACTCCCCGGCCAAGGGCCAGGAGCTGGAGGAGCACTACTTCGGCGCCCTCCGCCCCCAGGTGGCCGCCTTCATGGCGGAGCTGGATCAGGAGCTCTGGCGTCTGGGGATCCCGGCCAAGACCAAGCACAACGAGGCGGCCCCGGCCCAGCATGAGCTGGCCCCCATCTTCGACACGGCCAACAAGGCCATCGACTATAACCTCCTGACCATGGAGCTCATGCGGAAGGTGGCCGAGCGTCACGGCCTCGTCTGCCTGCTCCACGAAAAGCCCTTTGAGGGCGTCAACGGCTCCGGCAAGCACGACAACTGGTCCCTGTCCGCCGGCGGCGAAAACCTGCTGGATCCCGGGGACACGCCCATGGACAATCTCCAGTTTCTGACCTTTTTGACGGCGGTCATCGCCGCCGTGGACGAGTATCAGGATCTGCTGCGGGCATCTGTGGCCACCCCGGGCAACGACCATCGTCTGGGGGGCAACGAGGCGCCTCCCGCCATCATCTCCATCTTTGTAGGCGACGAGCTGGGGGCCATCCTGGATGCCATCGCCAGCGACAGCACCTATACGGCCAAAAGCGAAAGCAAGATCGACCTGGGCGTGGACGTGCTGCCCGTGTTCCCCAAGGACACCACCGACCGGAACCGGACCTCTCCCTTCGCCTTCACCGGCAACAAATTCGAGTTCCGGATGCCCGGTTCCTCCATGAATCTGGCTGACGCCAACACGGTGCTCAACACCGCCGTGGCCAAGGTGTTAAAGGACTTCTGCGCGGAGATGGAGGGCCAGGAGGACTTTACCTCCGCCGCCGCAAAATGGGTCCGGGACACCATCCGCGCCCATCGCCGGATCCTCTTCAACGGGGACGGCTACACCGCCGAATGGGAGGCCGAGGCCGAGCGGCGGGGACTCTTCAATCTTCGGAACGCCGTGGAGGCCCTGCCCAGGATGCTGGCGGAGAAAAACATCGCCCTGATGCAGGAGATGAATGTGCTGACGCCGGTTGAGTTGCAGAGCCGCTGCGAGGTGGAGCTGGAGCACTACTCCAAGGTGCTGAACATCGAGGCGCTGACCATGCTGGGCATCGCCCGGCGGAGCCTGATCCCGGCGGCGCTGGATTTCATGGGCTCCGTGGCCAAGACCGCCGCCCGAAAAAAGGCCGTCAGCAGCGCTATTTCCATCCACTCCGAGGAGCAGATTCTGAGCTCCGTCAGCCGGGACACGGACCTCATGAACGACGCGTGCAACCGGCTGGACGATCTCATGTCCCATCTGCCGCCCAAGCGCGACAGTCTGGCTCTGGCCGGCTACTTCTGCCACCAGGTCCTGCCCGCCATGCGGGAGCTGCGGAACGCCGCGGACCACTGCGAGATCCTGGTGGGAAAGGAATACTGGCCCCTTCCCAACTACTCCGAAATGCTGTTTTACGTTTGATACACGCAAAAAGGCCGTCTCCCGACCTGTTTTTGTACCATTGTGCGCAAATACAGCGACATTTTGCAAAATGCAATTTGTAGGGGCGATCTCCCCATACCCCAATTTAGGGAAATCAGGAAAGCTCGCGGATCAGGCCCTGAAACCCCTCCCGGCGGAAGACGTCCTGATAGTAGCCCAGCTCCCCGGAGATCAGACCGTCGATGACGGACATGCCCAGGAGCTCCACGGGAGCCTTGTCGTCGGTGAGAAGAAAGCTTCCCGGCTCATAGGGCTTCATGCGCTGATTCACCGTATTCAGCATGGCCTTGAGCTCTCCCTCCGGCAGGGACCGGAGCCGCACGCCCAGGGTGAACACCACGCCGTCGTCCACGGCGGCAAAGAGCTCCCGGTTGGTGGCTCCAAACACGTCCGCCGTGGCCACATAGGGAAATACGGATGAAATGGTGTCCGCCAGATACTCGTTGATATTCCCCGCTTCGTCGCTGCGCATGTTCATGTTCACCACCATGACGCCCCCGGGATTCAGATGGTCCCGGACCAGGGTGAAAAACTCCGCCGAGGACATCTGAAAGGGAATCGTAATGTCCTGATAGGCGTCCACCATGATCACGTCATAGGTGTTCTCATCAGCCGCCAGGTAGGCCCGCCCGTCGTAGGTGGTGACGGGAACGGATTCCGGCAGATGGAAATACGATCTGGCCAGGTCGGTGATCTTCTCGTCGATCTCCACGCCGGAGATCCGGTTGCCGGGGAAATACCGTTCGGTCTGCACCGCAAAGGTCCCGGTGCCCATGCCCAGAACCAGCATATCCTTGTCCCCGGCCTCGGCGCCCGCCATCAGGGGCGCGGCCAGGGCATAGTCGTAGTACATGCCCGTGAGCCCCGGCTCCTTCTGATAGACCGACTGGACGCCGAAGAGCACGTTGGTGGAAAGGATCACATTTTTGTCCGTCTCCCGGACCTGGAGATAGTTGTAGACGCTCTCGCCCTCATACCGGAGATTCTCCTCCCAGAAGGCGAAGCTGCCGGTGTGGCCCAGCAGGGTACACACCACGAACAGCGCCACGGAGACAACGCAGAGCACAGGCCGCCGCGCGGCGCTGATGAAGTAGATCAGCCCCAGCGCCAACAGAATTCCGGAGAAGATCAGGAAGGTGGCCGCCGTGCCCACGCTGGGGATAGTGACGAAGGTGGGCAGGAAGGTGCCGATGATGCTGCCCACGGTATTGAAGGCCCCCAGGTTTCCCACCACCTTGCCGCCCTCGTCCAGGCTGGAGACGGTGTACTTCACAAGAGACGGGGTGACGGTGCCCAGAAGGAACAGCGGGAACACAAAGACGATCATGCAGGAGAGGAAGGCCGCCGCGATCAGGAAGCCTGTGCGGATGGTCAGCACCAGGAGCCCGGAGATCAGCAGGATCACGTATTTTCCCAGCACAGGGATGGCGGCGATCCAAACCGCCGCGATCAGCAGCCGGCGATAGAGCCGGTCCGGGTCCGGGTTTTTGTCCGCCGTCCTTCCGCCGTAGATGTTGCCCAGGGCCATGGCGATCATGATGGTGCCGATGATAATGGTCCAGACGATCTGAGAGGAACTGAAATAGGGCGCAAGAAGCCGGCTGGCCCCCAGTTCCACCGCCATCACCGACATACCGGCGAAAAACTCCGTCAGATAGAGATACAGCTTGTTCCGCAAAATCCCGGCACGTTCCATTTACAATCCTCGTTTCTGTTTCAAGTGGGTTTTGATCCGCTCCAGCACCCTGGCAGGGCGGAACAGCACATCCAGCGCCCGCACCTTTTCCGCCAGGAGGGCGATCCCGAGACAGAGCCCGGTGCTGAGCAAAAAGTTCATCCAGACGCTGGGCCAGGGCATTTTAAGTCCCAGCAACGGCAGCAGGTTGCGAAAGCCGGCGGTGAAAAAGGTGTGGAGCAGATAGATTTCCAGGCAGTACCGCCCGCAGAGCCGCAAAAAGCGATTCTCTCCCAGGAGGCTCCAGCGGTAGAAGAGCTGGACCAGGATCATGGAGATGGCAAGTCCGATGAGAAAATGCCAGTTGGCAAACCAGTTCCGGACGCCCCAGATAAATAATAAAAGCACCGGCGCCAGGAACATGACCGCCGCCCCCATGAGATGGGGCTCCGACAGATACTTTCGGTTTCTGCACAGAGCGCAGCCCAGGGCGAAAAAGGCGAAGTGATAGATCACCCGGTAGAGGGTCAGCATGGTCCAGTCCAGATGCAGATCCGCCGCCATGACCGCCAGCGCCCCCGGCAGCAGGAGCCAGTAGGCCGGCCAGCTTGGCGTCCTGGTCAGCGCGCCCAGCAGATACATCCAGATCAGCACGTAGAGATACCAGAAGTTTCCCAGGGGCTCCACCAGCATTCTCTGAAGGTCCTTTATGTCATAGGTCTCGTTTACAAGCTCCGGCACCGCCTGCTTGACGCACCAGAGGATCAGGGCGTAGAGCACATAGAGATAGAACAGGCTGAGCAGCTGCCGGACATACCGCCCCCGGACCAGCTTCCCGTCCCGCCAGTAGGCCAGGGTGAAGGTGAAGCCGCTGATCAGGAAGAACAGGGGCATATGGAAATAGTAGATCCAGGTGCGGACGTAGTAAAAGCTGTAGACCGCGTCATAGCCGAAGGTCCAGGCGTCCAGATAGCCGCTGAGCACGTGGCCCAGGATCACCAGCAGGATGGCGAAGCCCTTGAGGCTGTCCAGCCACGCCTCCCGGCCTTTGCCCTCAATCCTCCCCATGGCCTCGCACCTTCTCCAGGAAGGAGAGTCCCAGGGCCTTGAAATACCGAAACTCCGTGGTCCGGCGGAACAGCGCCCACATAATGAGGTTCGGCAGGGTCAGGCAGATCCCGATCCGTGGCAGAATCCCCAGAAGGCTGTAGTCCAGCTTCCCGCAGAGCCAGACGCTCAGAAAACAGATCCCCGCCGTGACGGCGGCGTGGCTCAAAAACCGGATGAAATAGTCCCGAAGAGGCCAGTCTCCGAACACGTTCTTGTAGAGCACGTAGGGCTCCACCCAGAGGCTGGTGGTCACGGTGGAGATCAGGGTCCCCAGGAAGATCCCCATAAGGCCGAAGGGTTTTGCCAGAAGGATGGAGGCCGCCAGATTGATAGCAGACTCAAACAGGGGTTTGTAGCGGTCGTTCCAGAAGGCCCCGGAGGCGTCCCGGAAGGTCAGCACCGGCCGCCGCATGCCGTAGAGGTAGAAGTTGATCACCAGAACGATCAGGGTGCCGTTGTCCAGGAGCCAGCCCCTGTTCCGCAGCCAGATGAACTCGATAAAGGGGGGCAGCAGGTTCAAAAGGCACACGGAGCAGAAGGTGAAGATCCAAAAGGCGAAAAAGAACACGTCGTTGAAGGTCTCCTTCAGCCGCTGGATGTCTCCGTCCTTCACCTCCGCCGAAAGATTGCCCACGCTGGCCACGATGGACTCGAAGATCTGGTTGGTGACGGTCTGGAGGGGATGGATGATGGTGTAGTAATTGCCGTAGAGGCCGGCGGTGGCGAGGCCGATGAGCTTGGAGATCAGGATGTTGTCCGTGGAGTTCACCACCACGGCGCCCACCTTGTGCATGCTCATGGCGCCCACGTGGCGGAAGATGATGCCCCGGTCCTCCGGATCCAGGGGCTTCACGTCCCTGTCCTTCAGGTAGGGATAGAGCCTGTCCGCCCGCCGTGCCAGGATCAGGTTCTCGATCCAGGTGGAAAGCACCTGGAGGATCAGGAAGATCACATAGTTCTGCGTCAGGGCCAGGAAGATGATCTGGACCACGTTGAGAAGGAAATACATCCCGTAGTGGACCCCGGTCTCGATATACTTCTTCTGGTCGCAGACAATGAGACTCCGCTTGTAGGAATAGAAATAGGACACCACCGTGTTGGTCACGAACAGCAGATAGATGAGATTCAGATGGGGGATATCCGGGACTTCCTTCATAAACACGGTGTAGAAGGGCAGGAAGACAAGGCCCAGGGCCGCGATGGTGAGCCCGATGGTGATATAGGCCTTTTTATAGAAGGCCATGTGGCTCTTGATCTTCTCCACGTCTCCGTCGGCCAGGGGCTTATAGAGGCTGTAGGCCATGGCGGGTCCCACGCCCAGCTCCACCAGGGAGAGCATGGTCAGGACGTTGGAGAAGGTGCCGTTGAGGCCCAGATAGGTGTGGTTCAGGTAGTGGAGGAAGAACACACGGGCCAGGAGGTTTATGAGCACGCCGCCCAGCTGTCCCACCATGGCCGCGGCAATGTTCCGTATGGAATTCTGTGTCCGGGCCATGTTCTCCCTCCTTTCCGGGTCCGCAGTTTTATTCGTCTGTGATTTCCGTCTCCTGCTCCGGGACAGCCGCCCGAATCAGGTCCTCCACATAGTAGCTCAAAAACACCAGGGCATAGATCAGCAGGCCGTTCCGGTCCAGGAAGGGCTCCATGGAGGTCATGAGGAACACCGCCATCCACGCCGCCGACAGAAGGCAGGCGAAGGGGTGCTTCCGAACCAGCAGAAGTTTCTTGCCTGCCCGCTCCAGCATGACGAGAAAGGCCATGAGCGCCGGAACGCCGCCCTCTATCAATACCTGGAGATACATATTGTGGGCGTGATAATACTTGTGCTTGGCCAGCCGGTAGACCTTGCCCGTCTGGGCGATGCCGTAGCCCAGCCAGGGGGACCGGTCAAACATGAAGAGCGCCCGGTCCCAGATGTCCGTTCTGCCCGTAAAGCTCAGGCCCTTGTGGAGCACGTCCTCGATGAAAAATGCAAAGAGATTCTGCAGCCGGAAGACCACCACGCCGAAGAACAGTCCGGCGCTGAGCAGACCGGCGGTGGTGAAGTTGAACCAGGTCTGAAACCGCCGCCGGTAGAAGAACAGGAGAAAGACCAGGGCCACCGCCATACCCATGAGGCCCGTGGCGGACCATACCAGCAGCAGGCTCTCCGCCGCGGCCAGGACCAGGGCCCAGGCGTACCACCGGACTTCTCCGAAGCGTATGTGGCTCCCCAGGACCACCAGGAACATATAGGGCACCAGCACGGGAGCGAGCAGATTGTCGATGCCGATGTAGTTGAAGGTGTAGTTGTAGGAGCCGCCCCGGGCAAGGCCCCAGGGAAAGGCGCACTCCAGAATAAAATTCAGCACCACCACCACCGTGGCGGGCATGAGCAGCATATCCACCGCCTTCATGGGGTCCTCCCGGAGCCGCAGCTCCACCGCCATGGAGAAGGCCAGGATAGTCAGCACGTGGTTCATGAGGCGCCAGAGGTTGTTCTCCCGGATCAGCGTGGCCAGGGCCACAAAGGCCAGGTAGACGCCCAGCAGGAGCATCACCGGAGAGGGCATCCGCTTTACCCGGATCCAGTGCCGGAGATAGAGGATGGCGATGACTGCCGCCGCCGCCAGCCGCCAGAGATCATAGATCTGCTCCAGCAGCTCCGTCCCGTCCAGCACGCCCAGGATCCCGGGCTTGAAGAAGGGCGCCAGCAATATATAGTATAACCATTGCGGCGGGGATTTGCATCTCATAGATTTTCTCCTTCCGGCGCGCCGGCTTTCAAAATGATTGGCAGATTGGGATTTGTCGGGGTCATTGAGCACCCCTGTCATTCTGAGGAGCGCAGCGACGAAGAATCTTGCGTCAACCGGGAAGGAAAGATCCTTCGCTGCGCCAACATACCTCGACAAATCCCAATTATCACAACTGCTTCAGAAAGCAGCCCTTCATTGGTACTGCGCCAAACGATTCAGTGGCCTCCGAAGCGGGCCATGAGGAAGGCCCCTGTCCGGCGCAGATTCCAGGCGATGATGGGCCTGTAGATCCGGTATTTCAGCTTTTCCTTTCGGGAAAGAGCGGGGGAGACAAAGAGCTCCCTGCGGTAGGTGTTCAGCTCCGGCAGGAGATGCCGGACCTTCTTCCCGTCCCCGGAAATCACGGCGTGGAACATCAGGTCCCGGACGCCCTTCTGGTATTTCATCTTTGCCAGGTCCAGGACGTCCGGGGCCATGGCTTCCGCATGTTTGACGATCTTCTTCCGGGCGTCGGGCTCCGTCAGCTTCCGGTCCGTCACGCCCCCGTACATGGCGCCCCCGGACCGGACGAAATACCGGTACAGCCGGTCGGGCAGGAATGCTGCCGTCCGGACCCTGCTCCGGAAGATGAACTCCCCGTCCTCCACAATGTGGAGGGTCTCGTCAAATCGGATCAGCGCGCCGTCCTCCCCCGTCAGGGCCTCCCGCCGGAAGAGCTTGTTCCAGACCACGGTGGTGTAGCCGTCGGGCCGGAGCAGGAGCCTGGCCATGCCGTCCCGGTCCACCGTCCGGGGCGCCGCGCCCTGGGCAGGCAGACCGTCCGAGACGCCGGAGGCCACGTAGATCCTGGTGAACCCGCAGCAGGCCATATCCGCCCCGGTTTCCTCCAGGACATTCGCCAGCGTCCGCAAATAGTCCGGCTCCGGCACGTCGTCCGCGTCCAGAAAGCCGATATAGTCCCCGTCGGCCAGCTCCAGCGCCCGGTTCCGCGCCAGGGACACCCCCAGGTTTTCCCCGGTGATGACCGTGGCTCTGGGTTCTCGCGCCGCGTATTCCCGCAGCAGTGCCAGGGAGCCGTCCGTGGAGTCGTCATCGCTGAACAGGATCTGAAGATTCTCCCAATCCTGGCCGTCCAGCGCCTCCAGAAAGGCGGGGAGATACGTTTCCGCATTGAACACCGGGATGATCAGGCTGATTCTTTTCATGCGTCCTCCGTCAGGGTGCCGTGCTTGTTCCGCTCCTCCGCGGGCGGCGGCGTCATATAGTCCCCATAGAGCTGCCGGTTCACCCGGTCATAGTCCCGCGGGGCCGTCAGGGTCATGTCCTCAAAGGGGTATTCCGCCACGTCCTCATAGACGCTTCGGGGGAACATCTCCCGGAACTTGTAGGCCCCCATGAAGTTCACCACCTGATCGGCTGTCTCAAAGGGGTATTTTTTCAGGCATTTGTCGATTTTCATCATGCGCTTGCGGGTGTCCATCCTGTTTTCCAGATGGAGATGCTTCCCCACGGCAATCAGGATCCGCTCATGGAGGGGCCTGTGCTTTAAGTCCACGGCCACCACCTGGGAGAACTGGCTGAATTTCAGCATCATCCGCAGGTACAGCAGGTGATATTTGTGGAGGAAACAGGAGAGTTTCCCCTTGGGCATGCCGTCCAGGGGGAACAGGTCGATCCATGCGGTCCTTGTCTTGGCCACCTGGGCGGACACGTCGAGGATCTCAAAGGAGGGGTCCACCACCTGGGCCGGATAGTAGGGCATGTCCCGGTCCGAGGCAAAGTGCCGGAGCTTGTATCCCTGCCTCAGGGCCTCGGGCGCCAGGGCCAGGAACCGTTCGTAGTCCGACCGTTTCATGGCCAGGTCCACGTCGTCGTCCCAGGGGATAAACCCCTTGTGGCGCACGGAACCCAGGAAGGTGCCGCCCATCATATACAGGGGAATTTTATGCTCCCGGCAGATTTCCACCACATCTTTGACGATCTCCAGCTCACAGAGCTGGAGATCCCGCAGTGTTTTTTCCACGTTCAACGCCCCTTCGACGGAAGGAATTTTCGCGCCAGGAAGGCGCCGCCCTTTTTGATCCAGTTCTGCTTCTCCATGAACATGACCGGGACCTCCCCATAGGCGATCCCGTTGGCCTCCAGCCATATATCCAGCAGCCGCTCCGCCGCAAAGCCGAAGACCCGGCGGTCGTTTTGGCTCCAGCCGGTGAGATCCAGTTTTTCCTCCATCTCAAAGAGAATGGGAAACAGCCAGGCACAGTACGCGTCGAACCGCTCCCGCTTCATGATAAACATATTGAACAGATGGGTCCAGCGCCGCCGCCGGAAAGATCCCACCGCCCGGGCATAGGCTTCGCCCTGGGCAGAAATGATCTCCAGGGCCAGATCCAGTCCCTCCGCGGGATGGGCGTGGACGTACTGGTTATAGCAGGTCTCGATCCAGTAACGGCGCTTTTTCGGCAGCAGCACATCCACGGTTTTCAGCAGCTCCGCCGCCTCCCGCTCCGTGAGGATCCGGTCCCACTTGTCGCCTCTGCTCCCGCCCCGGAAATGGCGGCGGTAGTGGGCAAGGCCGATATAGTCGTCCCGCAGGTTTTTCCAGGCCCAGTAGAGCCCGGTGAGCTCGCAGAAGGTGCTGTTTTTCCGGGAGATGTTGTCCTCCCCGGCGTCGTCCCCCTGATAGCCCAGGTCCAGGTCCTTTCCCGCCTTCCCCACGTGGATGGGCAGGTACATGGGGTCCTCGGGCATGCGGTAGGCCTTGTGCGCCGCCACAATGACCCGGATGCTCACAGCAGCTCCCCGCAGAGCTTCAGGGACGATGCGATGACCTTGTCCATGTCGTAATACTTGTATTCTCCCAGCCGGCCGCCGAAGAACACGCCCTCCTCCTTTGCCGCCAGTTCCGCATACCGGCTGTAGAGGTCGTTGTTCTCCTGATCGTTCACGGTGTAATAGGGCTCGTCGCCGGGATTCCAGTCCGCGGGATACTCCCGGGTGATCACCGTCCGGGGCTGCTGTCCGAACTCAAAGTGCTTATGCTCGATGATTCTGGTCCAGGGGGTCTCCCGGTCTGTGTAGTTCACCACGGCGTTGCCCTGGAAATTGTCCGTGTCCAGAAGCTCCGTCTCAAACCGCAGGGACCGAAACTGGAGACGGCCGAGTGCATAGCCGAAATAGGCGTCGATGGGTCCCGTGTAGATCACCCTGTCCGCCAGGGACCGCAATGCCTCCCGGTTTTCCAGATAGTCGCAGCCCAGCCGGACCTCGATCCCCTCCAGGAGTTTTTCAAAGATGGGCGTATAGCCGCCCTCGGGAATGCCCTGATACCGGTCGGTAAAGTAGTTGTTGTCATAGGTGAAGCGCACCGGCAGACGGCGGATGATAAAGGAAGGCAGCGAGTCGCAGCTCCGGCCCCATTGCTTTTCGGTGTAGCCCTTGACCAGCTTCTCATAGATGTCCTTTCCCACGAGAGAGATGGCCTGCTCCTCCAGATTCTTCGGTTCCGTGATTGCGCCCCGCTGGGACTGAATGATCTCTGCGGCCTCCTTGGGGGCGGAAATGCCCCACAGGCGGCTGAAGGTGTTCATATTGAAGGGAAGATTGTAGATTTCCCCCTTGTAGTTGGCGATGGGCGAGTTTACATAATTATTGAATTCTGTAAACCGATTCACATAGTCCCACACGGCCCTGTCCGAGGTGTGGAAGATGTGCGCCCCGTATTTGTGGACGTGGATCCCTGCCAGGGTCTCCGTATAACAGTTCCCGCCGATGTGGTCCCGGCGGTCGATAACCAGGCACTTTTTGCCCCTGGCCGTGGCTTCGTGGGCGAACACCGCGCCGAAAAAGCCGGCGCCCACGATCAGATAATCATATTGCATTCCTTTTCCCCCAATGGTCGGGAGACGCCTGTCTCCACTATCTTGCGCCGTCCATCCGGAGCACAGCCCCCACGGTCCAGAACAGGATCTTCAGATCCAGCAGGGCGCTCCGTTCCCGGACGTATTTCAGCTCCAGGGCCTGCCTGGCCCCGTCCTTGTAAGTCACATTGCTCCGACCTCTGGCCTGCCACAGCCCTGTGAGTCCCGGCTTGCAGGAGAGCAGCAGCGCCCGGTCCTCGCCGTAAAGCTCCGTCTCCTCCTGGAGCACGGGCCTGGGTCCCACCAGGGACAGGCTTCCGGCGATGATATTGAAGAGCTGCGGCAGCTCATCCAGGCTGGTTTTCCGGAGGAAATCCCCCACCCGGGTGATCCGGGGGTCCTTTTCCAGCTTGAAATTGATGCGGTATTCCTCCAGCTCCTCGGGCGTCAGCATGGCCTCCAGATCGTCGGCGCTGCGGCGCATGCTGCGGAACTTCAGCACCGTGATGGGCTTGCCCCAGCGCCCCACACGGCTGGCCCGGTAGAGCACGGGAAACCCGTCCTCGGCAATCACCGCCAGGGATACGACCAGCAAAGTCGGCGAAAGGGCCACCACGGCCACCAGGGAAAACACCAGGTCAAACAGGCGCTTCACGCACTCGTAGACCGGTTTCTTTCGGTATCCTTTGGCTTCCATCTGCCCCACGTCACTTCCTGTCCGTCGATGTTTTATACGTCTCTGAGATCCCTCAGTCCAGATCGCCGGCAATGGCCGTGAGATACTGACCGTACCGGGTGGAGTTCATCTCCCCGGCCAGCTCCAGCAGCCGGTCGGCGTCGATCCAGCCGTTCCGAAGGGCCGTCTCCTCCAGGCAGCCGATCATCCGGCCGCTGCGCTGGGCGGCCCGAATGGCCCCCGCCGCCTCATAGAGGCTGTCGGCGTTTCCGGCGTCAAACCAGGAGTATTCGTCTCCCAGGGGTACCACCCGGAGCATCCCGGCGGCCAGATAGGCGTTGTTCACCGAGGTGATCTCCAGCTCGCCCCGCTGGGAGGGCTGCACCTTCTTCGCCAGCTCCACCACCTTGTTGTCGTAGAAGTAGAGGCCGGGAACGATATAATTGGAACGGGGATGGGCGGGCTTCTCCTCGATGGAGATGGCCTTTCCGGCCTTGTCGAATTCCACCACGCCGAAGGGCCGGGGATCGTGGACATAGTAGCCGAAAATCGTGGCGCCCTCCGTATTGGCCATGGCCTCCCGGAGCTTTCCGCGGAAGGCGGGACCGTAGAAGATGTTGTCTCCCAGCGCCAGGCACACGGAATCGTCCCCGATGAAATCGGCGCCGATCAGGAAGGCGTCGGCGATGCCCCGCTGGACCTTCTGCTCGACATAGGAGATATGGATCCCCAGGGCGCTGCCGTCTCCCAGCAGGTTCACAAAGGGCTCCATGTCGTCCGGCGGCACGATCACGAGAATATCCCGGATCCCGGCGGTCATGAGCACATTCAGCGGGTAGTAGAGCATGGGCTTGTCATACACCGGCAAAAGGGGCTTGCACACAGGGCGCGTAATGGGGTAGAGCCGGGTCCCCTTCCCGGCGGCGAGAATGATTCCTTTCATAGCGCATTCCTCTCTCTCCTCCCGGCTTTTTCCGGGAAAAAATGGCCTGAATTCTGATGCGATCCAACAGGAAATTCATATTTTATTATCATACCCTCTGCCGGGTGCTTTGTCAACATTTGCAGCGGTTTCCCGCACGGATTCCACCCGCTTCTTTTTTGCCCGAAGGGCCCGGAAAAAGGACCGGAGCTCCTGGGCGCATTCCGCCTCCAGCACCCCGGAGATCACCTGGGGGCTGTGGTTGTAGGGAAGGGCGTACATCCGCTGGATCGAGTCCAGGGATCCGGCCTTGGGGTCCCTGGCCCCGTAAATCACCGCGGGGATCCTGGCGTTCAGGATAGCCCCGGCGCACATGGGACAGGGCTCCAGGGTCACATAGAGCCTGCACTGCCAGAGCCGCCAGCCGCCCAGAGTCCGGCAGGCCTCGTCGATGGCCTGGAGCTCTGCGTGTCCCAGGGCGTTTTTCGCGGTCTCCCGGCAGTTTTTCCCCCGGCCCACGATCCGGTCCTCCAGGGTGATCACGCACCCCACCGGGGTCTCCCCCTCCTGCGCCGCCTCCCTGGCCAGAGCCAGGGCCTCCCGCATAAAGACCTCGTCCCGGGTCATGGGTCTGTCCTCCGCACACGGAAGATCAGGAACTTGCTGAACACATAGTTGATGATGATGGCCGCCACGGTGGCCACCACCTTGGCATAGCCCCCGCGGATCCCAAAGAGCGCATAGTCCACCCCGATCCCCACGAGGAAGTCCACGCCAAACACCTCCACCAGAAGGGATGCCGCCCGAACCAGGGTGAATTCTCCGAATTCCCGCAGAAAGGCCCGACACCCCTCATGGCCCCGGCGAAAGACGAAATATTTGTTTGTCCAGAAGGCAAAGAGCACAGCCCCGCACCAGCCCCAGAAATTGGCCCACCGGATTCCCAGAGGCTCCACCAGGAGGGAATACAGCCCCACGTCGATGGCCACGGTCCCCACGCCGAAAAGGGCGTAGAGAATAAACTCCCTGTGCTTTCCGATCTGTTTCTTGATTTTATCCGTCATAATGACCCCCGCTGAAATGATCGCCCCCATACTATACCATAATCGGTCAAAAGTCAAAGCAAACCATTTCCCTCTGCCCCCCGGGTTCCGGCGCCGTTTTCGGTGGAAATCCCCTCCCGGTGTTGCAGTTCAGGCGAAAATGTGGTATGGTAGAAGGACGCCGCGCAGGTTCTGCCGGCAGATACGTGATTTGGAGTGGGGCAGATGAAGCGGATCCTCTATACCGTTATCTTCATATTGCTTATGGTCTGCCCCGTCCTGGCGGACTACACCGTGGACAGCGTGGCAGTATCCGCCGACGTGACGGACCGGGGCCAGGCTCAGGTCACCGCCACGGTCCAGCTGACCTTCGACGCCGTCACGGAGCAGGTGACCATTCCCCTGCCGGAGCGCAGCGTCAGCAATCTCTCCGCAGGCAACTTCCGTTTCTCCCGGGAGGACACGGACGCCGGCGTCAACGCGGTGATCAAAAACAAAAACGGCTTTGCCGGGATCCAGACCTTCCAGATCTCCTACACCGTTCCCTATCCCGGCGCTTCCGATGAATACACCCTGGGGATCCTGAGTTCCCGCTGGGAAAAGCCCGTGGGGGCCTGCTCCTTCCAGGTGAATATGCCCAAGACTCTGGAAAACGCTCCCAGGATCCTCAGCGGATACCACGGGGCGCTCTCAGAAAGCGAGGCCGGCCTTACCTATACCACCACCGGCGTTTCCGGCACTCTGGGCGCACGCATGGCCTACGACTCCCTCTCCATGGCAGTGGAGCTGCCCGAGGGCTATTTCAACGTCCGCAGCGCCACCCTGCCCGTGGTGTCGGTGACCTTTCTGGCCGTGGGCATGGGTCTTGTGCTGCTGTTGGCGGTGGGCTACTGGCGGCTGAAACTCCGGTCCGATCACGGGGAGGTCAATCCACGGCTTCTGCTGCCTGAGGGCATTCTCTCCTGCCAGCTTCCCATGCTGCTGGACGGGGCAAGCTGCGACATGGCCGCCCTGATCCTGGAGTGGGCCAACATGGGCTATCTCTCCATCACCCGCTCCCTCCGGGGAACCGTGGTCCTCACCAAGCTCATGAGCATGGGCTCCGAGCGGAGCCGGGCGGAGCAGCGTCTGTTCCTGCGGATCTTCGGCCGGAAGCTGCGGGTGGCCGCCGCGCCGGGCCGGTTTTCCGGCGCCGGACGCAGATTCCAGGCCGCCATGCGGCGTTCCTTCCGCCGGGTGTCTCTGGATCCCAGGGGCGGGAACCCGGTCTTCGTCCAGCTTCCCTGCCGGATCCTGCTGGCCGTGGCCGTGGGCGCAGCGGCCTACCGGCTGATGCCGGGCGGGGCCGGATTCGTGGTCCTGGCAGTGCTGGCAGGCATAGCCGGCTTTGTATGCAGCGTGTTTCTCCACAGCAGCCTCAGCGCCCTTGCCGCCCATCATCGACTCACCTGGCAGGTGCTGATCAGCCTTGCCCTGGTTGCGGGACTTCTGGCACTGTCCCTGGTCTCCGGCGCCCTGCCGGAGATGGCGGTGGGCCTGATCGCCGTGGCGTTCTCCGCTATTGCCACCGCCTCCGGCCCCCGGCGCAATTCCCGCGGCGTGGACGCCATGGCCCAGGCCAAGGGCCTCCGGGTTTTCTACCGGGATGTGGCCTGGCAGCGGCTCCAGGTCTATCAGGGCCGGGACAGCCGGTTCTTCGAGACCCAGCTTCCCCGGGCCGCCGCCCTGGGGGTGGACCGGCGCTTTGCCGCCCGGTTTGAGCGGCTCTCGGTCCCCATGCCCGAATGGCTGGAGCTTCCCAGGGAAGCCGACCGGTCCGCCCGGTCTCTCCAGCGGCAGCTCGCTCCCATCCTCCGGCAGCTCCGGGCGGCTTTTTCCTGATTCCGCAATATCCGGTTTCCGGGATCAGACTCCCTGTTTTCGCCGTTTTTCGGCCTGTTTGTGCGTTTTTTGGCCTGTTTTTCCCGGTTTGACCTTTACAACCAGGCATGGATATGATATACTATCCCGTGCTTCAGCGATATTATGTAAATCATTTTGGTCTCACAATGCGTCTCCCGTGCATAAGATAGTTTGCGGGGATGCGCAGGCCTCCGCTGCTTGCACGGAGCGCTGCGGACCGATTCTGCATGGAAATGTGAGGGTGCGTTATGGCACAATACGTGATTCACGGCGGCAAACCGCTAAAGGGTACCGTCCAGATCAGCGGCGCGAAGAACGCCGCCGTGGGGATTCTTCCCGCGGCCCTTCTGGTGGACGGCGTCTGCCGCATTGAAAACGTCCCGGATATCTCGGATATCCAGCTTTTCTTCGATATTCTGACCCGAATGGGCGCCACCGTCCGCATGATCAACCGGACCACCTTTGAGCTGGACTGTTCTTCCGTTCACACCAGCTCGGTGCCCCATGAGCTGGCCTGCAAGATCCGGGCCTCCTACTACCTGGTGGGTGCGCTCCTGGGCCGCTTCGGCCGGGCCACCGTGTCCATGCCGGGGGGCTGCGACTTCGGCGTCCGGCCCATCGACCAGCACATCAAGGGCTTCAACGTCATGGGCGCGGATGTGCAGATCATCTCCGGCGACATTGTGGCCACCACCCAGCAGCCTCTCCACGGCGGCCGGGTGTATCTGGACATTGTCTCCGTGGGCGCCACCATGAACATCATGATCGCCGCCGTGCTGGCGGAGGGCACCACTATCATTGAAAACGCCGCCAAGGAGCCCCATATCGTGGACCTGGCCAACTTCTTAAACGCCATGGGCGCCAATATCTCCGGCGCGGGCACCGACGTGATCAAGGTCCGGGGCGTCCGCCGTCTCCGGGGCGGCACCTACAGCATCATCCCTGATCAGATCGAAGCCGGCACCTATATGGCCGCCGTGGCCGCCGCAGGCGGCAGCGTGCTGATTCAGAACGTGATCCCCAAGCATCTGGAGTGCATCTCTTCCAAGCTGCGGGAGATGGGCGTGAAGGTCACGGAGCAGGGCGACGCGGTGCTGGTGGAATCCGACCGGAATCTGAAGCCCGCCAGGGTCAAGACCATGCCCTATCCCGGCTTCCCCACGGATATGCAGCCCCAGATCGCCGTATGCATGGCCCTGGCCAAGGGCACCAGCGTGATCACCGAGGGCGTCTGGGACAACCGGTTCCGCTACATCGGCGAGCTCAAGCGCATGGGCGCCGACGTCCAGGTGGACGGCAAGGTGGCCGTGATTTCCGGCAAGGAGAAGCTGCGGGGCTGTCCTGTGAACGCCTGCGACCTCCGGGCCGGAGCCGCTATGGTCATCGCCGGTCTGGCCGCCGAGGGCACCACCACCATCAGCGACATCGTCTATGTGGAGCGGGGCTATGAGGCCATCGGCGAAAAGCTCCGGGCTCTGGGCGCGGACTTCCAGCGGGTGGAGACCCCTGTTCACCGCTCCCGGATCCACTCCGCCGGCTGACGGCAGATTCGGACATATATGATGATCCCGCGGACCGCAAAGGTTCGCGGGATGTTTTTTGCAAATTGGGATTTGTCGAGGTATGTTGCGTCACCTGAGAGGTATGTTGCGTCATCCTGAGCGCAGCGAAGGATCTTTCCTTCCCGGTTGACGCTCCTCAGAATGACAGGGGTGCTCAATGACCCCGACAAATCCCAATCGTCACGTCTGGTTTCCTCTCCGTAAAAACTGTCCCCGGCGCAGGTCCAGAATCTCTCCGTGATCGCAGACCGCCTCTCCGCCCAGGAGCACATACTCTATGCCCTCCGGGGGAAGGCCCGGGTCCTGGAAGGTGGCGCGGTCGCATATGGTCTCCGGGTCGAAGATCACCAGATCGGCGTCGCTGCCCACGGACAGATTCCCCTTCCCGGGAAGTCCGATCCGCGCCGCGGGCAGGGACGTCATCTTCTCCACGGCCTCGGTCAGGGTCAGCTTTCCTTTTCGGACGTATTCCGCAATCAGCCTGGGAAACGCTCCCGCCGCTCTGGGATGGCCCTGGCCGCCGTGGACCACGCCGTCGGAGCAGAGCATCACTGCCGGATGGCACAGGGCCGCTTCCACCTCTTCCGGGTCCATGACATGGGCCACGGTGATGACGCCGGGATAGTTTTTCCGCATATCCTCGAAGTTCTCCTTCGTACAGACCTGGTCCTTGTAGGGGCCCTCGCAGATCTTCACGTCGGCATAGTCGCAGCGGTACCGCTCCAGGAAGCCGGGATCGTAGGTGCAGGAGCCGATGTCCGTAGAAAAGGCGCTGTAGGGATAGCTGTCAGCCATAACGTCCAGGCCCCGGCTTCTGGCCGCATCCAGCATGGCAAGGGCCCTGTCCATCTGGCCGTAGCCCGCCATGGAGCCCAGGTGGCTCACCTGCATTTTAAGGCCATACGCGAAGCCCGGCGCAAGAAACTCCTCCAGCGCGTCATAGAAATACATGGCGTCGTCCCGGACATGGGCCGCCACCAGCAGGTTTTCCGGTTTGCAGAGCCTGGCCGTCTCCATGAGCTCTTTGCTCTCCATCCCGGGATAGTACCGGATGCCGTAGGAAACGCCCCAGCAGCCCCAGTCCAGCCAGTCCCGGAGAAGGGCTGTCACCTGCCCGATCTCCGCTTCCCTCAGGGGCGCGTATTTGTCCGTAAAGCCGCAGGCTTCTCGGGCGGCTCCGTGGGGCGCCAGCATGCAGAGGTTTACGGGCAGGCCATCCCGGACCCGCTCCGCGTATTCCTTCGGGGGCAGGATGCTGTCGCCGCAGTTTCCGCCCAGGACCGTGGTGACGCCCATCCGGAGCATCATGCCGAAGACGGACCCGTCCAGATCGTCAAGGTCCTCCACCGGGGCCTCGTGCATGTGGATGTCCAGGAAGCCGGGACAGACCACCTTCCCGGCGGCGTCGATCCGCTTAAAATCCCCGTGGGGAATCTTTTCCGTCAGGGCGGCGATTTTCCCGTCCGCAATGACCACGTTGAGCCGGCTGCCGATCCGGTTGGCCGGATCGATAACAAGCCCGTTTCCGATCAGGGTTTTCAATCTTCCTCCGCCTCCAGAATGGTGCTCTCCCGCAGCAGGGCGTAGGCTTTTTCGCTGACGATCTCCGCCCGAAGCTGGGCCTCCAGCTCCTGTCCGCCCTTTTCCCGCAATTCCTCGGCCATCATGCCGAACTGGGCCGCCATCTGCTCCAGGGCCGATTGGAGCTCCGAATCCTCGGCCCGGAAGCCCTCGGCCTCCGCAATGGCGGACAGCACCAGCCGGAGCCGGATCCGCCGCTCTGCCAGGGGCATCATCTCCCGGTGGACCGTTTCCTCCGTCTTTCCGTTCTGCTCGCAGAACTGCTGCAGGGTCATGTTCCCGGCGGAGAGCTCCTGGGCGAACTGCCGGACGCAGATATTTGCCTCGCTTTCCACCATGGCCGGGGGAATGTCTACCCGGGCCTCCTCCAGGATGATCTTCAGCACCTGGTCCTCAATGGCCTGATCCGCCAGCTGCCGCTTCCGCTGGGCCACCGCCTCCCGGAGTTCCCGCTTCTGCTCATCGCTGAGCTTCTGTCCATCGGACTCCACCTGGTCGATAGCGACCTGATATTCCTCCTCCGTGGGCTCGATCTCCGGCATTTTCACCCGGAGGCCCTTGTACTGTCCCAGCTTCACCTCCGGGCGGAGGGCGAAGGTCAGATAGAACTCCGCCCCCATCTCCTCCCCGGCCCGCCGGACGGAGACTCTGGGCTCGGAGGCCACGGGCAGATTCAGCCGCCGCATCACATCGCCGTAAACCCCGGTGAACAAAGCCTGCATGGCCTCCTGCATGAGCGGCACGCCCACAGGGTCCCGGTCGATGCCCTCTCTGGGCAGGGAAAAGCCCTCGTCGTCCTTGTGGCGGTCATAGGCTTCGTCCACCGCCTTTTTCACATCCTCTCCGGGCAGGGTGATGAGGATCTCCGCCATGCCCTTTTCCTTGGACAGGATCTTGATTTCCATGGGTCATTCTCCTTTGGCCTTTGATTCTTTCTAAACTATAGCAGATTTTGACGCGCTTCACAACGATATTTGGGAAAATGATAACAGTCCGTCCAAAAAAACACTTGTGTCATGCCGCTTTTTCGTCTATAATGGGAAGGCTTAGATAAGAATGCACATAGGAGGTTATTCTGATGAAACAAATGGAAGCCGATGTCGTCCTCGTAGGCGGCGGCATGTCCGGTCTCTGCGCGGCCACCCAGGCCCAGGAATCCCTGAACGCCACCGGTGGTTTTCGAGAAGTCCGGCACCATCGGCGGCGCTGCCAACATGGGCATGGCCTTCTTCGCGGTGGAGTCTCAGATGCAGAAGGAATCCATGACCAACAACTACACCAAGGACGAGGCCTTTAACTTCTTCATGGAGTACACCCACTGGCGCTCCGACGCCAAGCTGGTCCGCCGCTGGTTCAACATGTCCGGCGACTCCGTGAAGTGGATGCAGGACAAGGGCGTGGAGTTCCTGGGCGTCTTCAAGTACTTCAAAAACTCCAAGGAGACCCAGCACATGGTGAAGGTCCCCGGCTCCAACAAGCCCACCGAGCGCTGCGCCTCCGTCATGATCAAAACCGTCACCGAGTATGCCCGTGAGATCGGCGTGGAGTTCAATCTGAACACCTCCGTCAAGAAGCTCCTCACCGGCTCCCAGGGCCAGGTCCGGGGCGTCATCGCCGTGGGCGAGGACGGCGAGGAGATCGAGTGCCTCTGCAACGCGATCATCGTCACCACCGGCGGTATCGGCAACAACGTGGAGATGATCGAGAAGTACATGGGCTGGAAGTGGGGCGTCGACATGTTCACCTTCCGGATCCCCGGCCTGGACGGCGACGGCATGAACATGGTCTGGGACATCGGCGGCAAGAAGGCTGCCGTCAACATGGAGGTCACCTACAATACCCCCGGCACCACCGACGTGTTCAAGACTCTGTCCGAGACCATGCGTCAGCCCAACCTGATGGTCAACCTGGACGGCAAGCGCTTCATCAACGAGGCCATCATGGACAACACCACCTACACCGGCAACTCCCTGCTGCTCCAGAAGAAGCACATCGGCGTGTCCATCATCGATTCCTCCATCGTGGACTACTACAAGGAGAACGGTCTGGACTATATCACCTATCACCACGGCGTGCTGAACCTGGACAACTGGGACCGTGAGAAGGAGCTGTACTTCTCCGGCGCCGAGTCTGCGGGCGGCAACTCCGTCTTCGCCTCCGAGGACAAGGAGGTGGCCTATGCCGAGAACACCGAGCAGAACTTCTTCGAGTGCCAGACCATTGAGGAACTGGCCGAGGCCACCGGCGTGAACCTCAAGAACCTCCAGAAGACCATCGAGGAGTACAACGCCATGTGCAACGGCTCCCAGGCCGGCTACGACTGGCAGTTCACCAAGCCCGCCAAGTTCCTCAAGCCCATTGTGAAGGCCCCCTTCTACGCGGCCAAGCACTATCCCTCCGGCTACGGCTCTCTGGGCGGCATTCAGGTCAACGAGAACATGCAGGTCCTGAACAACGACCTGGATCCCATTCCCGGCCTGTACGCCTGCGGCACCGACACGGCCACCGTGTTCGCCGACTCCTACTGCTTCTATCATCCCGGTTCCACCATGTCCTACGCCATCAACTCCGGCCGGATCGCCGGCATGGAGTCCGTGGCCTACATGGATTCCGAGGAGTTCATCGATCCTGAATCCTGATCCCAGCAGATTCGGAAACGGGCCGCTCCGGCGGCCCGTTTTTCGTTCCGCGTTTCGGAAAGAAGCCGCCTGCGGAAGCGTCACGCATCATCCACACCATCGACCCGGTTTTTGATGAACACGGCCGGGTCCTGCTGCCGGACTGTCTGTGAGAGAGTGCAAAAAAGGAAACACTCTTTCAATTCTGATACTTCCGGATGCTTTTTGAAACTTGTGCCTTTCCGGGAAATGCCTTATACTTTTTTTGAGGATTTGTCCCTCTAATATTTCTTTGAAAGGAGCGAAAGAATGAAGAAGAATCGTATCTTGGCCCTGCTGCTTTGCCTGGCGCTGATGCTCGGTGTGCTGGCAGCCTGCGGCAGCTCCGGAGGCAGCGCGGCGCCCGCGGATTCCGCCCCCGCCTCCAGCGAGGACGCGGCCCCCGCCGAGGACGCGGAACCCGCCGAGGATGCAGCTCCGGCTGAGGATGCGGCCTCCGCCGAGGACGCGGAGCCCTCTGAGGACGCCCCTGCTCCCGATGAGAGCGGCGAGGAAGTCTCCGGCACCTGGCCGCCCCAGCCTCTGGGCAATATGGACACGCCGCTGGTGGACGAGGAAACCGAGTTCACCATGTGGATGGGCGTCAACCCCAACGTGCTGAAGATCACCGAGGACATCGGCAACGACTGCGCCCTCTGGAACGAGCTGGCGGAGCGCACCGGCGTCCGGCTGGTCTGGACCGTGGTGAACCCCGACACGGAAAGCGAGAAGTTCAACCTGATGGTGGCCTCCGATGATCTCACCGACATCATCTCCAACGCCACCACCCTGTACTCCGGCGGCGGCGAGGCGGCCATCACCGACGAGGTGCTCATCGACACCCTGCCCTACCTGACCCCGGAGATCACGCCCCAGATCTGCAAGCTCATGGATCTGTATCCCGACGCGGTGCCCGACGGCCTCACCGATTCCGGCTGGCTGCCCGGCTTCCCGCAGCTTTCCATGCAGACCGAGGGCAGCACCACCTTCGGCTGGCAGATCCGTCAGGACTGGCTGGAGGACCTGGGCCTGGAGGCTCCCGAGACCTATGACGAGCTCCACGATACTCTGGTGGCCTTCAAGGACGAGAAGGGCGCCGACGCCGCCCTGGTGCTGAACTATGCCTCCACCGGCATGAACAACGCCCTGGTTCAGGGCTACGGCATCAACGGCATGGTGGCCGACGCGGCCATGTCCGAGCCCTTCTATCAGGTGGACGACGTGGTCATGTTCGGACCCATCCAGCCCGAGTTCAAGGACTATCTCCAGATGATCCACGACTGGTATGCCGAGGGCCTGATCTGGAAGGACTACATGTCCGCCACCGATTTCCAGAACCCGCCCACCGACATCAT